>DATAFJ010000251.1:0-20415 GCA_036257535.1 Vicinamibacterales bacterium
CCTGCGGCTCCGGCCGCGCTCGGGCCGCAGCGGCCCACCTCGGACGTCACCGAAGGCCGCAAGCGCTACAGCGGCCACCCGGTGAGCCTCGACTTTCAGAACGCGGACCTCAGGTCGGTGCTTCGCACGTTCGCCGAGATCAGCGGTCTGAACATGGTCATCGATCCGGCGGTGCAGGGCACCGTCGATATCGTTCTGACCGAGGTGCCGTGGGACCAGGCGCTCGAGATCATCCTGCGCGGCAACCAGCTTGGCTACGCGGTCGACGGGAGCATCGTGCGCATCGCGCCGCTGAAGGTTCTCGCTGCGGAAGAAGACGAGCGGCGGAAGCTGGCCGACGCGCAGGCCCTGTCCGGCGAGCTCCGGGTGCGCACGTATGCGCTGAGCTACGCGAAGGCTCAGGATCTTCAGGCGCTCCTCACGCGCTCGGCGCTGTCGCAGCGTGGACAGATCCAGGTCGATCCGCGGACCAACACGCTCATCATCACCGACCTGCCCGATCGCCTGACGACGGCGGAGAATTTGATCAACATCCTGGACCGGCCGGAGCCTCAGGTCGAGGTCGAGGCGCGCGTCGTGCAGACGACCCGCGACTTCGCGCGGGAGATCGGCGTGCAGTGGGGCTTCAACGGACGCGTATCTCCCGAAATCGGCAACACGACACCCCTCGCGTTCCCGAACCGCGGCAGCCTCGGCGGCCGCACGGGCAGTACCGCAGGCCCGAATGTGACGAACGACCCGCGGGCCGATCCGCGCGAGCAGGCGGGCACCGTGGTGAACCTGCCGGTCTCACCGGCCAACGGAGCCATCGGCCTCGCGCTCGGCTCGATCAACGGCGCGTTCAACCTCGACATCGCGCTCACGGCGCTCGAGCGAAGCGGCCGGGGCCGCGTGCTGTCCACGCCGCGCCTGACCACCCAGAACAACATCGAGGCGGAAGTCGCGCAGGGTATCCAGATCCCGATTCAGACCGTCGCCAACAACACCGTGACGGTCCAGTTCAAGGACGCGGTGCTCCTGCTCAAGGTCACGCCGCAGATCACCTCGGCGAACACCGTGATCATGCGAATCACCATCGAGAACGCGAGCCCGGATTTCGGCCGGCAGGTGCAGGGTATCCCCCCGATCGACACGCAGCGCGCGCTCACGCAGGTCCAGGTCAACGACGGCGCGACGACGGTGATCGGCGGCATCTTCGTCAGCCGCGAGTCGTACAGCAACGACCGGGTGCCGTTCTTCCATCGCATTCCGCTTCTTGGCTGGTTGTTCAAGCGCGAGATTTCAGACGACGAGAGCCGCGAGCTGCTGATCTTCATCACGCCGCGGATCCTGAGGGGTTAGCGGGTCATGCACGCGGCTGGAGCAAAGACGATGACTGGCGAGACGAGGACCGATCGGCGAAAGGCGGTGTGGGGCGCCGTGGTAATCATAGGGGTCGCACTGCTGGCCCTTACGGCGGCAGGCTGCGGCCGGACGCTCGAAGGCGACGCGTCGTCGTACCTGATTGTCGACCGCCTCGAGGCGGCGTCAGGTGCGGAGCCGGAGCTGTTCAGCACGGTGCTGCACTCGGACGTGGTCACGATCGTTGACGGCCAGGACGCCCAGGGCAACGAGGTCAGGGTCCCGACGGTCTTCTCTGACCCGGCCCGTGTGACGCTCCGCCTCGCGATGAAGGACCCCGGCACGGCTGGCTCGCCCGTCCTGCCAACGCCGAACAACTTCATCACCGTCAATCGATATCGCGTGTCCTTTACGCGGGCGGACGGTCGCAACACACCTGGCGTCGACGTCCCGCACCCGTGGGACGGCACTGTGACATTTACGGTCAACACGCAGGTGACGACGTTTCCGTTCCTGCTCGTTCGCCACCAGACGAAGGAAGAGGCGCCGCTCGCGGCGCTCGCCAACGGCGGAGGCGCGAACCTCATCACGACGCTTGCGGACATCACGTTCTACGGGCAGGACCAGACGGGCCGCGACGTCAGCGTCAGCACGACGATGACGGTCATCTTCGGGAACTTTGGAGATCCGGAAAGCTAAGCGCTGGAGGCAGAGGAGCGCGCCACGCATCTGCAGAGGCAGGAATGAGACTGAAACGATTGCACGGCCAGGCCGCGGCGCTCGTTGCCGCGCTCTGTTTGAACGGTTGCACGGACGGTGTCGAGGTGCCGCCTCTGGCGGGGCCGTCCGAGTTCGCGCTGGCGGTCGCCATGACCGCCACGCCGGACATCCTTCCCGAAGACGGCACCTCGCAGGCGGTCATCTCGATCGCCGTCCGGGATGCCAATGCGCAGCCGCTGGCGAACGTCCAGCTGCGCGTGGATGCGTCCGAAGGCCAGCTGTCCGCCGGCACGGTGGTCACGGGATCCGACGGGCGCGCCTCGGTCACGTTCACGGCACCGCTCACGACGACGCCGGGATTCGATCCGGGCAAGATCGTGGAAGTCGCGGCGGTTCCCGTGGGAAGCAACTTTCAGAACGCCCGGGCAACCACCGTGTGGATACGGCTGGTGCCGCCGGCCGTGATTACGGCGGCGGGCGCCCCGTTCGCCGACTTCGATTTCTCGCCGCTGTCGCCGAAGATCAACGAACAGGTCGTCTTCGATGGCTCGTCGTCGTTCGACGCCGACGGGTCGATCGTGGAGTATGCCTGGAACTGGGGCGACAACGAGAACGCGGTCAGACCTTTCAGCCACGAAGACCACGACTACCCGGTCGCCGGCGTGTATTTCGTCACGCTCACCGTCACCGACGACAGCGGCAAGCGCTCGTCAGCGACCAAGCGCCTGACCATTGCCCCCTAGCGGGGCCCCTTCAGCGTAGAATCGTCGGCAGCATGCCGGAGACCCGGATCGAGGATCTCAGGCGCCGCGTTGAGGCCGACCCCACTTCCATCGCCTTTGCGGCTCTGGCCGAGGAGTACCGCCGCCTGGGACGTTACCAGGACGCCGTGGATGTCTGCCGCCGCGGCCTGGAACGGCATCCCGCATATCTGTCAGCCCGGGTGACGCTCGGCCGCGCGCTCATCGAGCTCGATCAGCTCGAGGCCGGCGCCCGCGAGCTCCAACACGTGCTCGCAAGCGCCCCCGAGAACCTGGCCGCCATCCGTGCTCTGGCGGAGGTTCACCGGCGCCGCGGGGAGCTGCCGGAATCGATCGAATTGGCAGACGATCCTGCGCTCGTTCCGGCGCCGTCCGTCGTGCAGCCGCCGGAGCGGATACCGGTTCCCGTGGAGGTTGCGCAGACCGCCGGCGCCGAATCCGACGCCATCGTCGGGCGACTGGAAACATTTCTCAACGCGGTAGTCGCCGAGCGTCGCAGGCGCGAGATCGCCACGTGAGGCAGGCGCTGGCCGCGGCGCGCCCACGGCTCGATGCGCGGCTCGCCCGCGTGCGCGAGCGGATCGCGGTCGATCGTTTCGATGGCTTCCTCGTCACAAGTCCCGTCAACGTCGCGTACTTGACAGGCCTCCGGGCCTCGGCGTCCGCGATGGTCGTGACGGATCGAAGCGCGACACTCGTGACGGACTTCCGTTATCGCGACGCCGCGCTCCAACGACTCGAACGGGAAGATGCTCCGACGGATCTCGAGCTTCAGATCGTCGATCAGAGCTACGACCAGACGATCGTGGACGTCATCCGCAGGCGCGAAATTCGACGCGTTGCGATTGAGGCGGATAGCCTCACCGTGCGGAGGTTCAATTGGCTGCTTCGGACGCTCGCTGACGCCGCAACGATTGAGCCGACGGAGCAGGTTGTCGAGCGCCTGCGCGTCGTGAAGGACGAAGTCGAGATTGAAACCATCCGCGAGGCGGCGCGGCGGCTTTCGGAGGTCGCCGGACACGTGTGGTCCTTCGTCGCCGAGGGACGCGCGGAGCGTCAGATCGCCGTGGACATCGATGCGGCACTCGTTGCGGCCGGTTTCGAGCGGCCCGCGTTCGAGACGATCGTCGCCGCTGGGCCGAATTCTGCGCTGCCGCATGCTCGGCCCACGGCGAGGCGTCTCGCTTCCGGGGAGCCCGTGCTGCTGGACTTCGGGGGGGTCTACGACGGATACTGCGTGGATCTGACGCGGGTGGGGGTGCTGGGACGGCCCGGAACGGCGCTCTCGAACCTCCACGAGGCGGTTGGGGCCGCCCAGGACGCGGCGCTAGCCGTCATCCGGCCGGGCGCGACGGCCTCGAACGTCGATCGCGCCGCGCGGACCGCGCTCGAGGCGCGGGGATTCGGACGCGACGTCTTCGGGCACGGGACCGGGCATGGCCTGGGCCTCGAAGTGCACGAAGCGCCGCGCATCGCTCCACTTGGGTCCGGAACGGAGGGAGACACGGCTCTGGAGGCGGGCATGGTCTTCACCGTCGAGCCCGGCGTGTACGTTTCCGGGCTGGGCGGGATACGGCTGGAAGACGATGTTCTCGTGACACCGGCCGGCGCCGAGCTGCTCACGCGCGTGCCACGCGAGCTGCGCGAACTGCGATGACCCTCACCGACGATCCCGAACAAAAAATGAACCTTGACGACGTGAAACAGATCCTGAAGCTGATGCGCGACCACGAGCTCACCGAGTTCGAGCTCGAGCGCGACGGGATCAAAATTCGCGTGTGTAAGAACGGCGGCGCGCCCGCCATCGCATCGGCGCCTCCGCCTGTCATTCCGGAGGCGGCGCCCGCTCGACCGGCAGGCCAGCTCAAGCCGCCGGCCGCACCGGCCGATACTGTTTCGCAGCCTTCCACGGCTCTGCCACCGGCGACGGCGGACGAAGCGGCGGTCGACTACGCCGTCGTGAAGTCGCCGATCGTCGGTACGTTCTATCGCTCGTCGGAGCCAGGAGCGCCGCCGTTCGTCGAGGTCGGATCCCAGGTGAAGAAGGGACAGGTCCTCTGCATCATCGAGGCGATGAAGCTGATGAACGAGATCGAATGCGATCACGACGGTGAGGTCGCGACGATCTACGTCGAGGACGGCCAGCCCGTTCAGTACGGCGAGCGGCTGTTCGCGATCAAGGCGTAGCCGGTGCACAGGGAGCCATGTTCAAGAAAATCCTGATCGCCAACCGCGGCGAGATCGCGCTCCGCATCATTTATGCGTGCCGCGAGCTCGGCATCCGGACGGTGGCGGTCTTTTCGGAGGCCGACGAGAACTCGCTCCACGTACGGTTCGCCGACGAGGACGTGTGTATCGGCCCGCCGCGCAGCCTCGACAGCTACCTCAACGTGCCGGCGATCATCAGCGCCGCGGAAATCACGGGCGCAGACGCCATTCATCCGGGCTACGGCTTCCTCGCCGAAAGCGCGTACCTCGCTGAGGTGTGCGAGGCGTGCCACATCCGTTTCATCGGACCAGACCCGAACGTCATTCGCCTGATGGGTGATAAGGCGCGCGCGCGAAGAGCGATGAAGAAGGCGGGCGTTCCGGTGCTGCCCGGCAGCGACGGGCCGGTCGAGAGCGAGGAGAAAGGCCAGAAGGTCGCGCGCGATCTCGGGTTCCCGGTCATCATCAAAGCGGTCGCCGGCGGCGGCGGCCGAGGCATGCGCATTGTCCGCTCGGCGCCGGAGCTGGGAAAAGCGCTGAAGACCGCACAGCGCGAGGCCGAGGCGGCGTTCGGCGTCGGCGATGTCTACATCGAGAAGTACGTCGAGTCGCCGCGCCACATCGAAGTCCAGGTGCTGGGCGATCATCACGGCGCCGTGGTGCACCTCGGCGAGCGCGAGTGTTCGATCCAGCGGCGGCACCAGAAGCTGGTCGAAGAGGCGCCCTCGCCGGCGCTCAGCGAGAAGATGCGCCGGAAACTGGGCAGCACCGTCGTAGACGCCGCCCGCGCGGTGCAGTACACGAACGCGGGCACCTTCGAATTCCTGCTGGATCCGTCGGGCAATTTCCATTTCCTCGAGGTCAACACGCGGCTGCAGGTCGAGCACCCGGTCACCGAGTGCATCACCGGCATCGACATCGTCAAGGAACAGATCCGGATGGCCGCCGGCGAGCGGCTGTCGTTCAAGCAGGGGGAGGTCGTTTTCTCGGGTCACTCGATCGAGTGCCGGGTCAACGCTGAGGATCCGGACACGCTGACGCCGTCGCCCGGGATCATCCACGCGTTCAGCGTTCCTGGCGGTCCTGGCGTCCGGCTCGATACCTTCGCTCATGCCGAAGCGGTCGTCTCGCCGTACTACGACTCGCTCATCGCGAAGGT
Source organism: Vicinamibacterales bacterium (assembly GCA_036257535.1). Classification (GTDB taxonomy): domain Bacteria; phylum Acidobacteriota; class Vicinamibacteria; order Vicinamibacterales; family 2-12-FULL-66-21; genus DATAEE01. The sequence goes on from DATAFJ010000251.1 coordinate 6,190, forward strand.
CGTAACCTGGGGGCGCGATCGGCAGGAGGCCATCGCGCGGATGCGCCGCACGCTCGAGATGACGGTGATCGAGGGTGTGAAGACGACGATTCCGCTCCACCTCAAGATTCTGTCCGACCCGGACTTTCTCGCCGGCAAGCTCTCGACTTCGTTCATGGAGCGATACGGCGTCGAGAAGAAACCCGGCCAGAAACCCTTGGCCGAGACCGCCTGAGACCGTTACCCCGGCTCTATCCAGTCGTAGACGTGGAGCTCGCGGCCGGCCGCGGATGGGAGCCCGTCGATCTCGCTCGCGCGTTTCTCGAGGGGGGCGCGCGGCTGCTCCAGCTGCGCGCGAAGAACGTCGATTCCTCGTCGCTGCTGGCGCTCGCCGATCGCCTGATGCCTCTGGCGCGCGCCTACGGAGCGGATGTGATCGTGAACGACAGGGCAGATGTCGCGCGAATGGCTGGCGCAGCTGGCGTTCACGTCGGTCAGGAAGACATCACGGCGCGGGAGGCGCGACGGGTTGTCGGGCCCGAGGCAATCGTGGGCCTGTCCACGCACACGCTCGAGCAGGTCGAGGCTGCCGCATCCGGGCCGGTTTCGTACATTGCCGTCGGCCCCGTTTTCGGTACAACGACGAAGGACACGGGCTACACGGCGGTCGGTCTGGAACTCATTACCGCGGCGGCCGCACGAGCGGGCGCCGTGCCGATTGTCGGCATCGGGGGCATCGATCTGGATCGCGCGCCAGCCGTCCTCGCAGCCGGCGCGGCATCCGTGGCTGTCATTTCCGACCTCCTCACGCCGGACCCCACGGCCCGCATCCGCCAGTACATCGAGCTTCTTGGCGCACCCTGAGCACCCTGTATAATCACGCCCCAGTCTGCCTGGAGTTGAGCGGCACGGGCGGCAACGTCCGCCCTGGAGGTTGAATGGATTCGAATCTGTTCAAGACGAAGTCCATCGAGCGGCTGGTCGGCGATGCCGAGCACGGCGCCAAGGCGCTGCGCCGGACACTGACCGCGTTCGATCTGACGATGCTGGGGATCGGCGCGATCATCGGGACGGGCATCTTCGTGCTGACGGGCACCGCGGCCGCCAACCAGTCCGGGCCCGGCATCGTGCTCTCGTACGTGCTGGCGGGCGTGGCCTGCGGCTTCGCGGCGCTGTGCTACGCCGAGTTCGCCGCGATGATTCCAATCGCGGGGAGCGCTTATACGTACTCGTACGCGACGCTCGGCGAGATCTTCGCGTGGATGATCGGGTGGGACCTCATTCTTGAATACGCTGTCGGGTCGATGACCGTCGCGATCGGCTGGAGCGGCTACTTTCAGCGGATCCTCGCCGGGTTCGGCCTCCACCTACCAGCCTGGATGTCGGCGGCGCCTGGCGCCGCCGAGGGATCGCTCGTCAACCTGCCGGCGATCATCATCGTCCTCCTCATCATGGTGCTGCTCGTCATCGGCGTTCGAGAGAGCGCGCGCTTCAACGCCGCGATGGTGATGATCAAGCTGGCCGCCGTGCTCTTTTTCATCGTCGCCGGCTTCAGCTACGTGAAGCCGGAGAACTGGTCGCCGTTCGCACCCTACGGTTGGTCCGGCATCATGACCGGCGCTGCCGTCGTCTTTTTCGCCTACATAGGTTTTGACGCGGTCTCGACGACCGCCGAAGAGGCGAAGAACCCGAGCCGCGACCTGCCGATCGGGATCATCATGTCGCTCGTGATCTGCACGCTGCTCTACATCCTGGTGGCCGGGATTCTGAGCGGCATCGTCCCGGTCGTCACGCTCAAGGGGGACGCGCAGTTCCTGAACGCGCCGGTGGGCTATGCGCTGGCGCTCATCGGGCAGGACTGGGCGGCCGGCCTCGTCTCGGCCGGCGCGGTCGCCGGGATCACGAGCGTGCTGCTCGTCATGCTCATGAGCCAGCCGAGAATCTTCTTCTCGATGAGCCGCGACCGGCTGCTTCCGCCGGGCGTGAGCAAGGTCCATCCAAAGTACCAGACGCCCTACATCACGACGATCATCACGTGCGTCATCGTCGCCATCGCCGCGGGCCTCATTCCGATCCAGGTCGTCGGCGAGATGACGAGCATCGGCACGCTCTTCGCGTTCGTCGTCGTGTCGCTGGCGGTGCTGGTGTTGAGGGTCAAGCGGCCGGATGCCCACCGCCCGTTCAAGGTGGCCGGCGGACCGATCATCCCGGTGCTGGGCGTTCTCGCCTGCCTCTACCTGATGGTCAGCCTGTCGGTCATGACGTGGGTGCGGTTTCTCGTGTGGCTCGACCTCGGGATGCTGATCTACTGGTTCTACGGCCGGACGCACAGCTCACTGCGCGATCCGAACGAGTCCGCCCGGCAGAGCGGAACAGAGCAGGCGGGCAACTTGGTGACGATCCTCGGCTGGCTCGTCGGGTTCAACGGGTTCGCGATCGCGCTGCTCGGTCTGCTGACGGAATGGGGTGTGACCCGAGAGGATCTCGCGAAGTGGAGCGAGCTCGACGCGCTGATCAGTCGGATCGGGCTCCACGTGAACCCGGAGATCGCGGATCGGTTCGGCTTGACGATTCTGGGGATCGGCATCGTCCTGGCGGTGATCGGCCTGGTGCTCCGGCGTGCGGGTCGTCGCGCGGTCTGAGATCTGGGCGGCGGGGCCGCGGCTCGCGGTCCTGCTCCTGCTGGTTGTCGTCGCCGTCGGCACGGCAGGGTACATCCTCATCGAAGGCTGGCACCCGTGGGACGCGTTCTACATGACGATCACCACGGTGGCGACGGTGGGCTATCGTGAGGTTCACGAGCTGTCGTGGCCCGGCCAGGTCTTCACGGTCGGGTTGATCGTCTGCGGCGTCAGCACGGTGCTCTACACGTTCACGGCGCTCATGACGCTGCTCGTGGAAGGCGCCGTGCACCGGCGGTTCCAGGAGCGGCGGCTTCATCACATGCTCGACGATCTCAACGGTCACTACATCGTCTGCGGGTTCGGCCGGATCGGCAGCATCATCGCGGACGAGTTCCGGCGGCAGCGCGTGCCGTTCGTGATCATCGAACGCGATACCGCGCGGCTGCAGGCGGCGCTCGACGCCGGCCTCACTGCCGTCGAGGCGGACGCCAGCGACGAGGAAGTCCTCAAACGCGTGCGGATCGACCGCGCGCGCGGCTTCATCGCGGCGCTCGGCAGCGACGCCGAGAACGTCTACGCGGTGCTCACGGCCAGGCTGCTAAAGCCGGATCTGTTCATTCTCGGCCGCGCCGAGACCGAGGATGCCCGCCGGAAGCTCCGGCGGGCGGGCGCCGACCGCGTCATCTCTCCCTATCAGATCGGCGGGCAGCAGCTCGCGCAGACGGCCCTCAGGCCCGCCGTCGTCGATTTCGTCCAGTTCGCCACGAGCTCGGACAACCTCGAGCTGTCGATGGAGCAGGTCAAGATCGAGCCGGGCGCGACGCTGGCAGGAAAGTCGCTCGTCGAGGCGAACCTCCGTCAGCGCTTCGGCGTCGTCGTGGTGGGGATCCAGCGGTCGAACGGTCGGATGGAGTTTAACCCGGCTCCAGAGGCCGTCATGCAGCCGGGCGATTACCTCGTCGCCCTCGGCCGGGCGGAGAGCCTCAAAGAGCTCGAAGACGCCGCGGTCCGGTGAGCCGATGAGCGCGCGCATCCTCGACGGCCAGGCGGTCGCGGCCGAGATACGCGCCGACGCGAGGCCGCGGATCGAAGCCTTCATGGCCCGGGCCGGACGGCCTCCCGGGCTCGCGATCGTCCTCGTGGGGGACCATCCAGCCTCCGAAGTCTACGTTCGCGGCAAGGTGCGAAGCGGGGGAGAAGAGGGCCTGGCGGTGAGGCTGGAGCGCCTGCCAGCCACCGCTACAGAGGCGGACGTTCTCAACCTCGTCCGGCTGCTGAACGGCGACTCGCGGGTGGACGGGATCCTCGTGCAGTCGCCGCTGCCGGCAGGCCTCGGAAAGGCGGCGAGCGCGCGCGTGTTCGACGCGATCGATCCGGCCAAGGACGTCGATGGGTTTCACCCCGTCAACGTCGGGCGTCTCGCACAGGGGCGGCCGGCGATGGCGCCGTGCACACCGGCCGGCATCATCGAGCTCCTCGATCGGTCGCGCGTCGGCATCGCCGGAACACGCGCGGTCGTTCTCGGGCGCTCGGAAATCGTAGGCCGGCCGATGGCGTCGCTTCTCCTCGCACGGGACGCCACTGTCACGATCTGTCATTCGAAGACGCCGGATCTCGCGGCAGTGGCCGCGACGGGCGACATCCTCGTCGCGGCGATCGGCCGTGCGGCGTTCGTCACGCGCGACTTCGTGAAACCTGGCGCAACGGTGATCGACGTTGGAATCAACCGCATGACCGATCGCGCGGCCGTTCAGTCACTCTTCGCCGGGACGCCGCGCATGCAGACGTTCGAGAAGAATGGATCGCTGATCGTAGGCGACGTTCATCCGGACGTGGCTGCGGTGGCAGGCGCGCTCACGCCGGTCCCGGGTGGCGTCGGCCCCCTCACGATCGCGATGCTGCTGGTGAATACGATTGCGGCGGCGGAGGCGCGCCTCCTGACGGTGTAGGCCGAACGTTTCAGGCCGGGCGTTTCAGCAGATCCCGATACACGTCGTCAATCTGCTCGTCAGTGTCCGCGAACGTGCCGTCGGTCTTGATGACGTAGTCGCCTCGCTCCGCTTTTTCCTCGATCGGCATCTGAGCCGCCAGACGCCTGGCGGCATCTTCTTCAGACAGGCCGTCGCGCGCCCGCAGCCGCGCACGCTGCGTCTCGGGACGGCAGGCGGCGACGACGACGCGGTCGAAGTCGCGCTCGCGCCCGGTTTCGTAGAGGAGCGGGATATCGGCGATGGCGAGCCGTGCGCCCGAGATCTCGGCACGGCGCAGCCAGCCTTCGAGCGCCTCGTAGACGGCCGGGTGGACGATCGCCTCGAGGTCGCGGCGGCCGATCGCATCTGCGAAGATCACGCCGCCAAGGCGCGCCCGGTCTAGCGCGCCATCGTCGCGCAGGACCTCCGCGCCGAAACGCTTCACGATCGCCGCAAGCCCCGGCGTGCCCGGCCGGACGACGTCACGCGCGAGCAGATCGGCGTCGGCGATCGGCACACCCTTGGCGGCGAAGCGCGCCGCGCAGTGGGACTTGCCGGTCGCGATCCCTCCGGTCAGCGCGACCCTGAGCATGCAGACATACTAATGAATAAGCTCGGCGGGCGCCTCTTCGTCGTCTTTCGCGGGCGCGATGCGCTCTTCGACGAATGTGTTCCACTCGTGGCAGTGTGGACACTGCCAGAGCAGCTCGGTGCTGCGGTAACGGCACCGGACGCAGACGTGCGGGTCGAGGTAGAAGACCGCCTCTTCGGCGAGATCCATGTACCGCGCGACGAGACCGCGCGGCAGATCCATCGTCGAGAGCCGCCGCCAGATGGCCTGGTGCAGCGCGAGCGCGTGCGGGTTGTGCACGAGCGCGTCGAGGAGTAGCGCGATGGCATCGTTAGACTGTCCGCGGTCGCCGACGTAGCGCGCAAGCGCGAGCCGCGCGCGCCAGTCCTGCGGCGTCGCGTCAATCAGGCCGCGACAGAGTTCCGCGAAGCGATCTGGCGTCCCCAGCTGCGCGTATGCCGCCGACAGCCGGCCGAACGCGAGATACGCGCGCTCCGGCGCCTCCTGTATCAGGCGCTCCCAGAGATGGACGGCATCGGCGACACGCCCCTCAGCGAGGCGAACGTCACCGAGGCTCAGATAGGCTGGTAGCGCGCCGCGATCCAGCTCGATCGCCGCTTCGAAGCGACGCGCGGCTTCGGCGCGATCGCCCCGCTCGAGCGCTTCGCGGCCGAGCTCGTTCTCGATGAATGCGAGCGTCGCCTGGCTGCGCGGACGGTCCTCGGGAGACGCCGCCGCCTGGAGCCGTTCCCGGAACGCGTGCGCCTGCGTCCACTGTTTTTGCTCGGCGTGAAGCTTCTCGAGGTTGACGAGCGCGTACTGATTGTCCGGATCAAGCCGCAGGACTTCGTTGAACGCTTCCACCGCGCGATCGACGAAGCCGCCACGCCGATAGTCGAGACCGAGGCAGAGCACGACGTTCGCGTGCTCGAGCCGCCGCAGGTTCGGCCGTTGAAGGAGCGCCTGATGCTCCTGAATGGCGCGCCCGACCTGGCCTTTCTCGCGATACAGGTTGCCGAGGATGAGCCGGAGCTCCAGCGACTCGGGATGCAGCGCCGCGGCGCGCGACAGTGCGTCGATCGCCTGATCCGTCTGGTTGGCGACCAGGAAGTTCAGGCCGAGAATGAAATGCGGAGAGTCGCGCAGCCGGCGGCGATCGATCCAGCGCCCGTCCTGCAGCTTGTAGCGCTCCCAGGCCTTGCCCGCGGCCAGGCCGACGAGCAGGGCGATCAGGGCGGCGACAAGGGCGACGGCGTTGTTTTCCATCCAATCAGAACATCTGTGTGCGCCACAGATCGTGGACGTGGACGACACCCTCGACCGTGCCGTTCGCGTCGACGACGACGATCGACGTGATCTTGCGCTCTTCCATGGCGCGCAGCGCTTCGACGGCGAGCATCGACCGGCCGATGGTGACCGGGCGAAGCGTCATGACATCGGCGGCCGAGGCCGTCCGGATGCCGGTGTCCCAGTGCCGCCGGAGATCCCCGTCTGTGATGATCCCAATCAGCCGCTCCTCCGGGTCCAGGACGCAGGTCATGCCGAGTCTCTTGCTCGACATCTCGTGCACGACATCCTTCATGGGCGTCGCGGTGCGCACGACCGGAATCTCCGGCCCGGTGTGCATCACATGCTCGACCCGCATGAGCCGGCGGCCGAGCCTGCCGCCCGGATGCAGGCTCGCGAAATGCTCTTCGCTGAAGCCGCGGCGTACGAGCAGCGTCATGGCGAGGGCGTCCCCGAGCGCGAGCGCGGCCGTCGTGCTGGCCGTCGGCACCAGGTTGAGCGGACAGGCCTCTTCTTCGATGCGGCAATCCAGGGTGACATCCGCCGCCTGACCGAGCGCCGACCCGGGGTTGCCCGTCATCGCGATCAGCCTGGCGCCGATCCGACGGATCGCCTCGAGCAGGCGCAGGATCTCGTCCGTCTCGCCGCTGTACGACACCGCGAGCACGACGTCGTCGTCACGCATCACACCGAGGTCGCCGTGAATCGCCTCGGCAGGATGAAGGAAGAAGGCGGACGTTCCGGTGCTCGAGAAGGTCGCCGCCATTTTTCTGCAGATGATGCCGGACTTGCCCATGCCGGTGACGATCACGCGGCCGCGGCATTCGTGGAGCAGCGTGACCGCCCGCTCGAACGACTCTCCGAGGCGGTCGACGAGGGAGAGGATGGCCTCGGCTTCGGTGCGAAGCACGCGGCGCGCGAGGTCGAGCGTATCGACGGTCGTTCCGCCCCAGCGTCGATCGGTCATATGGTGGCACGAGCCTTCAGGCTCGTCTCGGCCTCTCGGACAGCCTTGTCGATCCCCACGACCCGTGCGAGCAGCGCGTCCAGACGCTCGAGCGGCAACGCGTTCTGCGCGTCGCTCTTCGCGCGCGGCGGCGCCTCGTGGACCTCGAGAAACAGGCCGTCCACGCCGGCGGCCACGCCGGCAGATGCGAGCGGCTCGATGAATTCCGGCTGGCCGGCCGTCACGCCCTCGCCGCCGCCGGGCAGCTGCAAACTGTGCGTGACGTCGAAAACGACCGGGTAGCCGAGCGCTCGAAGCATCGGGAACGCGCGCATGTCGACGACCAGGTTGTGATAGCCGAAAGTCACGCCGCGCTCGGTGATGAAGACGTTCTGGTTCCCCTCGCTGGTCACCTTCTCGATCGCGTGACGCATGTCGTGGGGCGCGAGGAACTGTCCCTTCTTGATATTCACCGTTCGCCCGGTGCGGGCGGCTGCCACGAGCAGGTCGGTCTGGCGGGACAGGAACGCGGGAATCTGAAGCACATCCGCGACTTCCGCCGCCGGCTCAGCCTGCGACGGCTCGTGAATGTCGGTCAGGATCGGGAGGCCGGTGCGCCGCTTGACCGCGTCCAGCGTTCGCAGACCATCACGGAGTCCAGGTCCACGGAACGATCGCGCCGACGTGCGGTTCGCCTTGTCGAACGACGCTTTGAACACGAGCGGTACGCGGTGTTGAGCGGCGATGCGGGCAATCGCAGACGCAAGCTCGAGCGCGTGCCCGTCGCTCTCGATGACGCAGGGACCGGCAATCAGCAGGAGCGGCGCGCCGCCGCCGAGCCGGAGCTCGCCAATCTGGACGGCTTGCACGTCCTGATTATAGAACCGATTACGCACGGTTCTCGGCTGGGAGTGCAGCGTTCAAGGTGCGGTTCGTGGCTCGAGCACCTCGAACCGAACCTCGGACGGTGAACCCAGAACCTCGCCCTGAACCTTGAACTCCGAACCCTGAACCTTGTGTTTATACGAGGCTTCGACGAAGCCGGCAAAGAGGGGGTGCGGACTGAGCGGCTTCGACTTGAACTCCGGATGGAATTGAACGGCGACGAACCACGGGTGGGTCGGGACCTCGATGATCTCCACGAACTTGCCGTCAGTCGAGCGCCCCACGATTTCCAGCCCCTTTTCCGTCAGCGCGCGCTCGTACAGGCAGTTGAACTCGTAGCGGTGCCTGTGGCGCTCGTGAATCACGGACTGGCCGTACAACCGGTGTGCCAGCGACCCGGGTTTCAGCTGACACTCGTACGAGCCGAGCCTCATCGTCCCGCCCAGGTCGTCCACGCCGAGCAGGTCGCGCAGCTTGTAGATGATCCGATGCGGTGCGTCCGGCGTCGTTTCCGTCGAATCGGCGTCCTGGAGCTCCGCGACGTGTCGCGCGTACTCGACCGCCGCCCACTGGAAGCCGTAGCAGATGCCGAAATACGGAATGCGGCGGGTGCGCGCGACTTCGGCCGCCTTCATCATTCCGCGGGTTCCGCGATCCCCGAACCCGCCAGGTACCAGAATGCCGTCGGCGCCGTCGAGCAGCCGCTCGCCGTCGGGCGCCTCGAGCGCCTCCGCTTCAATCCATCGGATGTTGACGCGCAGACGGTGCTTGAATCCGCCGTGATACAAGGCCTCGTTCAGGCTCTTGTACGAGTCTTCGTAGCCCACGTACTTGCCGACGACGTGGATCGTGATCTCGGCCGTCGGATTCCGGACGCGGTCGACGAGATCTTCCCATGCCGCCATCTGCCGCTGCGTTTGCGGAAGGTGCAGGCCCTTGAGGATGATTCGGTCGAGCCCTTCGGCGGCGAGCACGAGCGGAACCTCGTAGATGCTCGACACGTCCTTGGCGGTGATGACTGCCTCTTCGTCGACGTCGCAGAAGAGCGCGATCTTGCGCTTGATATCGACGTCGAGGAACCGATCCGTGCGGCAGAGCAGGATGTCGGGCTGGATCCCGATCGCGCGCAGGTCGCGGACGCTGTGCTGGGTCGGCTTGGTCTTCAGCTCACCGGCCGCGCCGATGAACGGCACAAGCGTCAGGTGAATGTAGAGCGTGTTCTCACGGCCGACGTCCTGCCGGAGCTGACGGATCGCCTCGAGGAACGGCAGGCTTTCGATGTCGCCGACCGTGCCGCCAATCTCGACGATGACCACGTCGATCTGTCCCGATCGGGCGACCGAGCGGATGCTGTCCTTGATTTCGTTCGTGATGTGAGGGATGACCTGGACGGTGCGCCCGAGATAATCGCCGCGGCGCTCCTTCTGGATCACCGACAGGTAGATCTTGCCGGTCGTCCAGTTGTTGTTGCGCGTTGCCACCATGCTCGTGAAGCGCTCGTAGTGGCCGAGATCCAGATCCGTCTCCGCCCCGTCGTCCGTGACGTAGACCTCGCCGTGCTGATACGGGCTCATCGTGCCCGGATCCACGTTGATGTAAGGATCGAATTTCTGCAGCGCGACCCGGTAACCGTGTCCCTCGAGGATGTTGCCGATGGAGGCGGCGGCGAGGCCCTTGCCGAGCGATGAAACGACGCCGCCGGTGACGAAGATGTACTTTACGGGACGGGTCTCGTGAGTCATACGGGTTGTCGTTGTTCGATCCGGGGGCCCCTGCCCCCCGGCGCGAGCCACTGATGGACGCGCTCCAGGTCGCGCGGCGTATCTACCTCGATCGAATCGTGAGTCGTTTCCACCACGCGAATGCGATAGCCGTGCTCCAGCGCGCGCAGCTGCTCGAGCAACTCGGTCTGCTCGAGCTCGGTCGGTCGAAGGCGCGCGAAGTCGAGCAGAAACGTGCGGCGATAGCCATAAATGCCGATGTGCTTCCAGGCCGATGCCCCGGCGCCCCAGCTGAACGGAATCGGCGAGCGCGAGAAATACAGCGCATCGCCGTCGGGCGTCGTGACCACCTTGACAACGTTCGGGTCGTTGATGGCCGCCGGATCGTCGAGACGCTGCTTCAGCGTGCTCATCGGAAGCGTGGGATCGGCGACGAGCGCGCCGGCGACGTCGTCAATCGCAGCGGGCTCGATCAGCGGCAGGTCGCCCTGCACGTTCACGATGATGTCGGAGTCGAGCGCGGCGGCGACTTCGGCAACGCGATCGGTGCCCGTGGCGTGCGTCGAAGCCGTCAGCCGGACTTCGCCGCCGAAGCCAGTCACGACGTCACGGATCTGCTCGTCTTCGGTCGCGACAATGACACGGCCGACCGAGTGCGCCGCTGACGCACGGCGGTACACGTGTTCGACCATCGTCCTGCCGTCTATCGATGCGAGGGGTTTACCGGGGAAGCGGGTAGATCGCAGTCTTACTGGTATGACGACCGCAACTTGCGGGGGCACGAACAATCTTACCACAGCCGTCTTGACGACAGACGCTGCCTGCAATGCCGAGTGCCGAATGCCGCATGCCGAAGTGCAGGGATTGGCTTGGCATTGGGCAGCCGGCATTGGGCATGAAAAGAAACGTGCTACGATTACGCCTTCATCTCGCATGCAGCTCCGACGCTCGGCGGCGATCGTCGTCGGTGGCGGCCTGACGGGCGCCTGGCTCGCATCGGCTGCGGGATTGATCTCGGTCGACACCACGCCGCAGCCTCGCGTCGTGGCCGTTCCCACATCCGGTGCCGAAACGCTCGCCGACGAAGTTGAGGCGCAGTCGGTGCGATTGAAAGAGCGTCTCAGTCGCGCACCCAGTCCGAAGCCGACGGGCCGCAATCCTTTTCGGTTCGAATCAGTTCGACCGGAGACGGCGCGCCGTGCCGCACCCGCGCTTCGCCTGGCCGAACTGCCGCCTCCGGCTCTTCCAGCGCCGCCACCATTCAGGCTCGAAGGGATCGCAGAGCGTGACGTCGAAGGCGTTAAGACGCGCGTCGCTGTGTTGTCCAGCTTTGGCGAGCTGTTTTTCGTTTCGGAAGGCGGCACCGTCGCGGGCACCTACCGCGCGAAAAGCGTCGGCGTCGACGCGATCGAGCTCGAGGAACTCGCTACCGGCACCGTGATCAGGCTGGCGATCCGGTAGACTTCAAATCTTTACGATAACCGCACTTCGTACGGCAGCCCCCTGACGGATCTCGCGGATGACTTCGTCGTCCACGTCGCCGGTGGGCGTGTCTACGCTCACGACACCGATGGCTCCATTCGGCCCACGGCCGAGCGCGAACGTTCCGATGTTGACGTGGTGGCGGCCCAGAATCGTTCCAACCTCGCCGATGACGCCCGGCCGATCCTCGTTCGCCAGGACGATCAGCGTGCCTTCGAGCGGCGCCTCCACGGCCACGCCGTCCACGAGCACCAGCCTCGGCGCTCCCGGCTCGAACACCGCGCCTTCCACCCATCGCTCGCCGGCGCTCGTGTGGAGTTTCACCGAGATGAGCGATGTGAAGTCGCGCGCCCGTGAGCTCCGGGATTCGACGACCTCGACGCCGCGTCCAGCGGCGACCGCGCGCGCGTTGACGAGCGAAATTCCCGAAGCCAGGATGCGCTTGAACAGGCCGACGAGAATGGCGGACGTCAGGAGATCGCCCGGCGCCTCGGCGAGCGCCCCGTAGTACCGGATACCGATTGCATGCGTGCGCGCCTCGCGGGTTGGGTCGAACCCCTGTCCCACGAAACTTCCGAGCGCCTCCGCAAGTCTCAGTGCGGGCTGCAGCCGACGATATTCCTCAGCTGACACAGACGGAAAATTGACAGCGTTCCGGACGATCCCGTCGCGCAGGAAGTCGCGGACGCTCGTTACCGTCTCGAGGCCGACGAGCTCGAGCGCCTCGTGTGTCGACGCGGCGATGTGCGGCGTCGCGACGACCTGGGGCAGGCGCGTCAGCCGACCGTCGGCGGGCGGCTCGATTTCGAACACGTCGAGCCCGGCGCCGCCAATGTGCCCGCGCTCGATCGCATCGGCGAGCGCCGCCTCGTCGATAAGATCGCCGCGGGACGTGTTCACGATCGTGACGCCGGGCTTGCACCGTGCAAGGCGATTTGCGTCGAACAGGTGCCGCGTGGCCGCCGTGGAGGGCAGATGCAGGCTGATGTAATCCGCGCGGGCGCAAAGCTCTTCGAGCGGCAGCAGCTCGACGCCGAGATCCTGCGCAACCGGCTCGGCAATGTAGGGGTCGTGCGCCAGGACCGACATGCCGAACACGCGCGCCCGGGACGCGACGGCCTGGCCAATCCGGCCAAGGCCCACGATGCCAAGACTTTTCCCGCGGAGCTCCGCTCCAACGAGCCCCTTCTTCGCCCATCGCCCCTCTTTCATCGAGGCATCGGCCCGTGGGATGCCTCGAGCCGCCGCCAGCATCAGCGCGATCGCATGCTCGGCAACGCTGATGCTGTTGGCGCCCGGAGCGTTCATGACGACGATTCCGCGCGAGCTCGCCGCATCGAGGTCCACGTTATCGACGCCCGTGCCGGCGCGCGCCACGACACGCAGGCGGTCGGCGGCGGCGAGGAGCGGCGCATCGACCTTTGTCCTGCTGCGGACGATGAGCGCCTCGGCACCGGAGAGATCGGCCGCGAGCGCGTCGGCCGTGCGGCCGGGGCGCGCGTCGACGGTCCAGCCCTTCTCGGCGCGAAGCAGATCGATGGCGGAAGCGGGGAGGTCGTCAGCTATGACGATGAGCATTCCTATATAATGATGCGTTCCGTTGAACGTGTGACGCGCGCACTACGGTGGTGCAAATCGCTGGATCGGCGCTGATGATGCGGCTCGAGGCGACATCGACGGCCACTTTTCCACACGCTTTTCCACCGTTTCTGTTGAAATCCCCGGCCGCGCGAGCGGGGACGTGACCTAAACCCATGCCTCATTTTGCGACGCTCACGCCGCCCACCGAAGGTGCGGCCATCACGCGGAAGAACGGTCAGCTCGTCGTTCCGGATCGGCCGATCGTGCCGTTCATCGAAGGTGACGGCACCGGCCCCGACATCTGGCGCGCAAGCGCTCGCGTCTTCGAGGCGGCTGTCGACAAAGCTTACAGCGGCCGCCGCCGGATCGTCTGGTTCGAGGTACCGGCGGGCGAGAAGGCGAAGGACGCCACCGGCGAGTGGCTGCCGAACGACACGCTCGAAGCGATCAAGGCCTACAAGGTCGCCATCAAGGGGCCGCTCACGACGCCCGTCGGCGGTGGGATCCGCAGCCTGAACGTGACGCTGCGCCAGGTGCTCGACCTGTACGCGTGCGTGCGGCCGGTCCGCTACTTCAAGGGCACGCCGGCGCCTGTTACACACCCCGAGCGGATGAACGTCGTGATCTTCCGGGAGAACACCGAAGACGTCTACGCCGGGATAGAGTGGGCGAAGGGCACGCCCCAGGCCGAGACGATCATCAAGTTCCTCGAGCGCGAGATGGGGAAGCGCGTGCGGATCGATTCCGGGATTGGCATCAAGCCGATCTCCGAGACCGGCACGAAGCGGCTCATGCGGATGGCCATCTCCTACGCCCTGATGAACAAGCGGAAAGTCGTGACCATCGTCCACAAGGGCAACATCATGAAGTTCACGGAGGGCGCCTTCCGCGACTGGGGCTACGAGCTTGCCAAAGCCGAGTTCCGCGACTCGATCGTCACCGAGGACGAGGTCGGGCAGGGCGCCCCTCGAGGAGGCAAGATCGTCATCAACGACCGGATCGCCGACAGCGTCTTCCAGCAGATCCTGACGCGCACGTCCGACTACGACGTCTTCGCCACGCCCAATCTCAACGGCGACTACCTGTCGGACGCCTGCGCCGCGCAGGTCGGCGGCCTGGGCATGGCGCCGGGCGGTAACATCGGTGATGGCTACGCGATCTTCGAAGCCACCCACGGCAC
>DATAFJ010000268.1:0-12166 GCA_036257535.1 Vicinamibacterales bacterium
CGGATCCGGTGCAGGGTACGCCTCCTATGGGCCAGAAGTTCAGACACGTGAAGACGCCGCTCGTCGTGGCGGCCACGTTGAACACGACTTCGCCCCCAGGGAGAACCTCGAATGGATCGGCTGCAGCATTCCCAGATGTCACGAGGCAGCCGAGGAGAATCAGGACAGCGGTCCGCGTTTTCATGGGACCCCCACTTGCGAGGAGTTAGCATTCCACCGGTGTGCAAAGGACGTTCCGAAGGCTACTGCCTGGAAACGGTGACTGTTGGGAGAGAACGACTAGCCGACGGAAAATCGTTTCTACTTCTGACGAAAGCACGTGCTCCGGGGTGTGAGCATGACTGGTTCTATGACTTCCGGGTTAATCGAAAGCGGTACCGGAACACGACAGAGACGGCGAACAAGCAGGAAGCGAAGAAAGCAGGTCCGCGAGCATCCGATGCGTCGGTGAAACGGCTCAACACGCCCCGACGACGGCCCGGAAGGTGGACGCGCTCGAGAGTTTCGCGGCGTCGATGGGCAGAAACTGGGCAGAATCGGAATCTAAGGCTCGAAAAAGGATTGGTGGACGGCAGGAGGCTCGAACTCCCGACCTCCGCGTTGCGAACGCGGCGCTCTCCCAACTGAGCTAGCCGCCCATTGAGGACGTAAGCTCCGATCCTACCACGCGTTACAGAACCGCAGCAACCGACAGGCTATACTCGATCAACGTGAGACCTGTCAGACGAATTGGTGTCCTCACTGGCGGCGGCGACGCGCCCGGCCTCAATGCCGTCATCCGCGCCGTCGTCAAGGCGGCGCATCGATGCGGCGTAGAGGTGATCGGCCTCGAGGACAGCTTCGACGGACTGATCGATCCAGATCATCGCTCGCGTCCCCTCACGCCGAAGGACGTCACCGGCATCCTGCGCGTCGGCGGCACCATTCTCGGCACCACCAACCGCGGGAATCCGTTCGCGTACCCGATCGAAACCCGATCTGGACACACGGTCGATTACTCGGATCGCTGCCTGGAGATGTATCAGCACCTCGGCCTCGACGCGGTCATCGTTATCGGCGGCGACGGGACGCTGGCGATCGCGCACCAGTTGCAGAAGCGCGGCCTCAACGTCGTCGGGGTTCCCAAGACGATAGACAACGACATCGTCGAAACCAACAGCACATTCGGCTTCGACACCGCCGTGAGCTTCGCGACCGACGCGATCGATCGATTGCACACCACGGCAGAAGCGCATCACCGAATCATGGTCGTCGAGGTGATGGGCCGGTACGCCGGGTGGATCGCCATCAACGCGGGCATCGGCGGCGGCGCGGACGTCATTCTGATTCCGGAGATTCCGTACAACATCGACAAAGTCGCGGAGCGCATCGTCGAGCGCGAGCGCTTCGGCGCCAATTTCAGCATCGTTGTCGTCGCTGAGGGAGCGAAGCCGCTCGGCGGAAAGGCCAGCGTCCTCCAGGAAGCGGCCGCCGGCCGGGTCGAGCGCCTTGGGGGCATTGCGGCGCTCGTGGCCGCTCAGCTGGCGGAAAAGACCGGCAAGGAAACGCGCCACGTGGTACTTGGGCACCTCCAGCGCGGCGGCGCGCCGACGAGCTTCGATCGCGTTCTCGCGACGAGACTCGGACGGAAAGCAGTCGACCTCGTCCTGAAAGGACAGTTCGGCTGCATGGTGGCGAACCACCCGCCGGACATGGTCGCGGTGCCGCTCGAACGGATCGTCGGAAAGGTCAAGCAGGTCCCGCTCGATTCGGATCTCATCGAGACCGCGCGCGCGATCGGGATCGCCCTCGGCGACTAGCCCAGATCCGTTTCGGCAGCCGACGTCGCGTCGGCCACGATCCGGGCGAGCTCGTCGTGGTCGCGGGCGCCGCCGAGAGCGACCATCAGCAGGATTCGGGCCTTCAGCGCCGACAGCGGTCCGGCCATCAGGGCGCCGAGCTCGACGAGATCGCGGCCGCCGCCTTCGTATCCATACCGCGGCCTCACGCCGCCGGCCACGGCGCGGGATGCCACCAGCACCGGCACGCGCGCTTCGACGGCCATCCTGATTCCCTCGCGCAGGCCGGGCGGGACGTTGCCGCTGCCGAAGGCGTCGACCACCAGTCCGCGCGCGCCACTCGCAAGCGCACACCGCACGAAACGATCGTCGGCCCCGGCCGATGCCGAGACGAGATCCACACGCGTCTCGATTCGCCCCACGCGCATGCCCGCGTCGGCGCCCTCGGCCCTCCAGGCAGGTCTTGCAGGCGGTCGCCGGAGAAATCGCACGCGATCAGGATCGATTGCCGCGACCGGGCCCAGGCCAGGCGCGCCAAACGCCGCCGGTTTCTGGCTGTGCAGCTTTCTCGCCTCCCTCGCCGCGAGCACGGTTCCGGCAAAGACGATGAGCGCCCCCCGCTTGCGTGCGCCAGGCGAGGCCGCGAGCCGCACGGCCGCCGCGACGTTGGCGGGACCATCCCATCCGGCGTCGGATGCCGGCCGCATCGCGCCAAGGAGCACGACAGGCTTGTCCGATGTGAGCACGAGATCGATGAAGTACGCCGACTCTTCCAGCGTGTCGGTGCCGTGCGTCACGACGAGCCCGTCGACGTCTGGCCGCTCGAGCCACGCCGCAGCGCGGCGCGAGAGGCGCCACATCTGCTCGGGCGTGACGTGAGGACCGGGCAGCCGGGAGAAGTCCTCGACCTCGATGTCCGCGATGTCGGACAGGCCCGGCGCCTGCGCGAGAATGTCGCGCGCCGAAAGTACCGGGCGCAGCGAGCCGGACTCGTCCGCGGTCATCGAAATCGTGCCGCCGGTGAAGAGGATGGCAATCACCCCTTCAGCACATCCAAGTACTTCAGAGCTCCGCCGGTGTTAAAGACGACGACTGTATCCGTTCGGCTGATCAGGCCTCGCTCGAGGAGGATCTTCAGTGCGTGCAGGGCCGCGCCGCCTTCGGGTGCCGCGCTGATGCCCTCGCGTGCTCCGAGCTCGCGCATGGCGCTGACCATGTCGGCATCGGCGACCGGAATCGCAGTTCCACCGCTCTCGCGGATCGCACGCAGTACCAGAAAGTCGCCGATCGCCCGCGGAACGCGCAAGCCGTCGGCGATCGTGGCGGCATTGTCCCAGGGCTCCGCCTTTTCCATTCCGCGTTCGAACGCGCGAACGATCGGCGCGCAGTTCTCGGCCTGCACGCTCACCATGCGCGGGCGCCGGCCCACCGGAATCCATCCGAGCGATTCGAGCTCCTCGAACGCTTTCCACATGCCCACCATGCCGGTGCCGCCGCCGGTCGGATAGATGATCCAGTCCGGCAGCCGCCAGTCGAGCTGCTCGGCGAGCTCGTATCCCATCGTCTTCTTGCCTTCGATTCGATACGGCTCCTTGAGCGTCGACACGTCGTACCAGCCGAGCGGTCCACCGCGCTCGGCCGCGATTCGCCCGGCGTCGGTGATGAGCCCGTCGACGAGCGTCACCTCGGCGCCGTACAACTCGCACTCCAGCACGAACGGCCTCTTGACGTCCCGCGGCATGAACACGCGAGCTTCGAGCCCCGCACTCGCGGCGTAAGCGGCGAGCGCGTTGCCCGCGTTGCCAGCCGACGGGATCGACAGGACTTTCGCGCCCACGTGCAGCGCGCGTGTGACGGCGACGGAGAGGCCCCGGGCCTTGAACGAATTCGTCGGGTTCAGCGATTCATCCTTGACGTAAAGACGGTCCAGGCCGAGCGCATGGCCGAGACGCCGGGCGTGGACGAGCGGCGTCCAGCCCTCGCCGAGCGTCACGGGGCTCTCCCCGGCTTCCGGCAGGAGGGGCATCATTTCCCGATACCGCCACATGTTCGGCTCGCGGCCGAAAAGCGAGTCGCGCGTCCACGCGCGCGCGCGCGGCATGTCATAGCGCGCCAGCAGGGGAGCGCCGCAGGAGCAGAGATGGCGTGGCTGACGTGGATCGAGGGCCGGTGCTCCGCATGGTACGGAGCACTCCAGGTGACTGAAGTAATAGGGCATGGGGCCCTACTTGCCGAGCAGTTCCTGATCTTTCTTCTTCTGCAGGTCGTCGATCAGATTCACGTGCTGATCGGTGATCTTCTGAACTTCGTCGAGACCCCGCCGCTCGTCGTCTTCCGAGATCTTGTGGTCCTTCAGCAGCTTCTTGAGCTTGTCGTTCGCTTCGCGGCGGACCTGGCGCACGCCGTTCCGGCCTTCCTCCGCATATTTGTGGACCAGTTTCGACAGCTCCTTGCGGCGCTCCTCCGTCAGCGGCGGAATCGGAATCCGTACGACTTTGCCGTCGTTGCTCGGGTTGAGGCCCAGGTTCGCATTGCGCACCGCCTTCTCGATTTCTTTCATGAGCGACGGATCGAACGGCTGCGCGACGATCATCGTCGGTTCCGGGATTGACAGCGACGCCACCTGGGTGAGCGGCATCGGCGATCCGTAGGCCTCCACGTGGACGCTGTCGAGGATTCCCACCGAGGCGCGTCCCGTTCGAACGCCTGCCAGTTCCTTGCGGACGTGGTCGATTCCCGCATCCATTCGCTTCTTGACTTCGCCGAACAGGCCCTTCAGATCGTTGACGTCCATATCCATCAAACCTTGACTGTGGTGCCCACGCGTTCGCCCATGATCACGCGCCGCAGGTTCCCCGGCGTGCGCAGGTTGAAAACGACGATGGGGAGGCGGTTGTCCATGCAGAGTGAGATGGCGGTTGCATCCATGACCTTCAGGCCCTGTTCGAGGACCTTGAGGTAAGAAATCGACTCGAAACGGGTGGCGTCTGGCGAGGTCATCGGATCGGCCGTGTAGATGCCGTCGACCTTCGTGCCTTTGAGAATGACTTCGGCCTTCATCTCCATCGCGCGGAGGGCCGCAGCCGTATCGGTGGTGAAGTACGGATTGCCCGTGCCAGCGGCAAAGACGACCACACGGCCCTTTTCGAGGTGGCGGATCGCGCGGCGGCGGATGAACGGTTCCGCCACCGCGCGCATTTCGATGGCGGTCGCGAGCCGCGTCGTGATGCCGAGGTGCTCCAGGGCGTCCTGGAGCGCAAGGGCATTGATGACGGTGGCCAGCATGCCCATGTAGTCGGCGGTGGAGCGGTCCATGCCGCGGGCGCTGGCCGCAAGGCCTCGAAAGAGGTTACCGCCGCCGATGACGATACCCGTCTCGACGCCGAGGCGTTGAATTTCGCCGATCTCATTGGCGATCTGCCCGGTGATTCCGGGGTCGATCCCGAAGGGCCGCTCGCCCATCAGCGCCTCTCCCGAGAGCTTCAGGAGGACGCGTTTGTAGGCCGGCGCCGACATGGACGGCGATTATACCTTCGGAGTTGCGCTACTCGCGCTCGCCCACGCGGAACCGGACGAACCGGGAAACGACGAGGTTCTCACCCAGCTTGGCGATGGCCGCCGTGACCATCTGGCCGATCGTCGTCTTCGGATCGCGGATGGAGGGCTGATCGAGCAGGACCGCCTGCTCGTAGAAGCTGTTCAATTTGCCCTCGACGATCTTGTCGATCACGGGCGCCGGCTTGCCGGAGCCCTCGATCTGTGCCCGGTAGATGCTCTTCTCGCGCTCGAGCACGTCCGCCGGCACCTCCTCGCGCGACACGAACTGCGGGCTGGCGGCCGCGATGTGCATCGCGATCTCCTTGACGAGCGTCTGGAAGTCCGCGGTCCGCGCCACGAAATCGGACTCGCAGTTGACCTCGAC
This sequence comes from Vicinamibacterales bacterium, assembly GCA_036257535.1. GTDB lineage: Bacteria > Acidobacteriota > Vicinamibacteria > Vicinamibacterales > 2-12-FULL-66-21 > DATAEE01. Next base: position 5,701 of record DATAFJ010000268.1, read on the forward strand.
GAGCACGCCAATCTTGCCGCCCATGTGGATGTAGTGGCCGATCAGCCCCTCGGACGCCGAGCGGCCGGTCTTCTTGGCAGCCTGCGCCAGTCCGCGCTTGCGGAGAATGGTCGTCGCTTCCTCGATGTCGCCGTTCGCCTCGACGAGCGCCGCCTTGCACTCCATCATGCCGGCGCCGGTTCTCTCACGAAGCGTCTTGACCAGATCTGCTGTAATCGTCGTTGCCATCGGTGTCCTCGAACCTATTCGAACCTGTGTACATGACAACGCCGGCCATCACTGCAGGCCGGCGTTTGGATCCGCGAATGCGGACGTCAGACGGCGGCGGATGCCTCGGCGCGCGGCGCCCGGGCGGCGCGGCCTGCGCGCCGTCCCCGGTCGTCGGTGGGATCGTCACCCTCGGTTTCCGCGTGGACGCTCTCGCGTTGGGTGCGGCCGGCAATGACAGCCTCCGCGATCCGCGACGCGAACAGCCGGATCGCGCGCAGCGCGTCGTCGTTCCCCGGGATGACGAAGTTGACTTCATCCGGATCGCAATTCGTGTCGACGACGCCGATGACGGGGATCTTCAGCTTGCGCGCCTCGTCGACGGCGATCTTCTCCTTGCGCGTGTCGACCACGAAGACCGCGTCCGGCAGCCGCGACATGCCGCGGATCCCATCGAGGTTCCTCGACAGCTTGCGGCGTTCCTTCTCGATCGATGCGATCTCTTTCTTCGACAGTGTGTCGTACCGCCCGTCGGTGCTCATCGCCTCGAGGTCGCGCAGCCGGCCGAGGCTGCGCTGGATCGTCGAAAAGTTGGTGAGCAGGCCGCCCAGCCAGCGCTGGTTGACGTAGAACATGCTGCAGCGCTGCGCCTCCTCGGCGATGGCGTCCTGCGCCTGACGCTTGGTGCCGACGAAAAGGATGGTGCGGCCGTCCGAAGCGAGGTTCATCACGAACTCCTCGGCGATCCGAAAGAGCTTCGCGGTCTTGCCGAGATCCATGATGTAGATCCCGTTGCGCTCGCCGAAGATGTACTCCTTCATCTTCGGGTTCCATCGCTTCGTCTGGTGGCCGAAATGTACCCCGGCCTCCAGCAAATCCTTCATCGAAACTGGCTCCAAACGTCCTCCTACCTGAGAGCTTTTCGCGTATCCAGCGGCCTAGCGCTTGCTGAACTGGAAGCGCTTGCGCGCCCCCTTCTGTCCGTACTTCTTCCGCTCCTTGATGCGCGCGTCGCGCGTCAGGAAGCCCGCCTGCTTCAGCCGCTGCCGAAGCTCGGCGTTGTATTGAATCAGCGCGCGCGCGATGCCGAGCTTCAGCGCGCCCGCCTGTCCGGACACGCCGCCGCCCGCGATCGTCGCGCGCACGTCGAATTTTTCCGTCGTCTCCGTCAGGAGCAGCGGCTGTTTGATCTGGCTGCGGAGCGCTTCGGTCGGAAACGCGCCTTCGAGCGGCCGCCGGTTTATCGTGATGTCGCCCGACCCGGGTCTGAGGAACACGCGCGCGGTGGATGTCTTTCTGCGGCCTGTGCCGTAGTACTGAATCACTGCCAAAGTTATGCGACCTCGCGCTTCGTCGGTTTCTGGGCGGCGTGCGGATGATCAGCGCCGGCGTAGACCTTGAGCTTCTTCGCCATCGCGACTCCCATCTTGGTCTTCGGCAGCATTCCGCGAACCGCTTCTTCGACGATGCGAGCCGGTGCTTTCTGCCGGACGATCTTCGCGCGCTCCTCCCGGAGCCCGCCTTCGTAGCCGCTGTGGTACCGGTAGAGTTTCTGCGTTTCCTTCCGTCCCGTCAGCTTGACCTTCGCGGCGTTCACGACGATGACGTGGTCCCCCATGTCGATGAAGGGCGTGTAGACGGCCTTGTGCTTGCCGCTCAGGAGCCTCGCCGCCGCGCCCGCCACCCGGCCCAGCACCTGGCCTTCCGCGTCTATGACGTGCCACCGCCGCACCGCGCTCCCCGCGCGGGGCGTAAACGTTCCCATGCGATCCCTCTCAGCCTCGTCCAAAGAACGACAAACCAAAAGGATACCGGCGATTACCGGCATTGTCAACGCTGGTCGAGACTTCCGTGAGCGCCCGCCGACCTCGGCGATTACACTTCTGTGACGCCCTCGCTATTTTGCAACGTTCACGCGCCTCCGCCGCGGCGGCCTGAGACGAAAAGTGCGTACAGCGGGGCGGTTCTGCATGATTGGCGCGGAAAAGCCCTGTGGCACCCCCCTTGCCAAGCCCATGCGGGGCTGTGGCGGCTCGCGCCAAGACGATCTGTGCGCCGATGCCAGCTCGACAATTCACGAATCAACAGGTTGCACAGTGTTGCTTAAGCGCGCGAAGTCTCTCGTTGGCCTCGACATCGGCTCGAGCGCGGTGAAGGCGGTGGAACTGAAGCCCGCCGGCCGCGGCGGCTACAAGGTCGTCGCCTTCGGCAGCGAGCCGATTCCGCCCGACAGCATCGTCGACGGCGCGATCATCGACGCCACCGCCGTCGCCGACGCGATCCGCCGGCTCTTCGACACACACAAGATCAAGACGCGCGAGGTCGCGGCCTCGCTCTCGGGGAACGCGGTCATCGTCAAGAAGATTCAGCTTCCGCAGATGACCGAGGCCGAGCTCTCGGAGTCGATCTACTGGGAGGCGGAGCAGTACATCCCGTTCGACATCCAGGACGTCAATCTCGACTACCAGGTTCTCGACAACGGCGGCGGGCCCGCCGGGAAGTCGACGATGGACGTGCTCCTGGTGGCGGCGAAGAAGGAAAAGATCGCCGACTACACGGGCGTCATCGCCCAGGCGGGCCGTACGGCGGTGATTGTCGACGTCGACGCCTTCGCGCTCCAGAACGCGTTCGAGGTGAACTACGGCGTCGAGCCCGGACGGACGGTCGTTCTGCTCAACGCCGGCGCGAGCGCGACGAACATCAACATCCTCACCGGTGATCAGTCGGTCTTCACGCGCGACATCTCGATCGGCGGCAACGCCTACACCGAAGCGCTGCAGAAGGAGCTGAACCTGCAGTTCGACGCGGCGGACGCGCTGAAGAAGGGCCAGCCGGGCGACGGCGTGACGTACGAGGATGCCAGGCCGGTCCTGCGCGCCGTCACCGAGAACATGATGCTCGAAATTCAGAAGACCTTCGACTTCTTCAAGGCGACGGCCGCGTCCGATCACATCGATCGGATCGTCGTCAGCGGCGGTGCGTCGCGCGCCGAGGGCTTCACCGAGATGCTCGCGGACCGGTTCGAGTCTCCCGTGGAAGGGTTCGATCCGTTCAAGACGCTCGGCTTCGAACCGAAGAAGTTCGGCGTGGGCGCTCCGGCGGAGATCGTTCCGACCGCCGCGGTGGCCGTCGGCCTCGCGCTGAGGCGAGTGGGGGACCGATGATCCGGATCAACCTCCTCGCCGTCGAGCGCCAGCAGCGTTCGAAGCAGCGACGCCCGGCGTTCACCCTGGGCGAAGCACAGAAGGTCACGATTGGCGCGTCGCTCATTCTCGCGGTGACCGCGCTCGGCATTGCGTGGTGGTTCTGGTCGATGCAGCAGCAGTCGGCGCGGCTCGATCAGGACATCGCCGACGCCGAAGCCGAAACGCGCAGGCTGCGAAGCGTGCTGACGCAGGTGCAGCAGTTCGAGGCACGGCGCGCGCAGCTCCAGCAGCGCGTGTCGCTCATCGAGGAGCTGCGCAAGGGGCAGAACGGCCCGGTGCACATGCTCGACTCGATCAGCAAGAGCCTTCCCGACCGCCTGTGGCTCACCGAGATGACGCAGACGAACGCCGACATCGCGGTGAAGGGGTTGAGCACGTCGCTGACGGCGCTGTCGGACTTCGTCGCGAACCTGGAAGCATCCGGCTACTTCAAGAAGCCGGTGGAGATCGTCGACAGCCAGGTGTCCGCGGCGCAGGGTTCGAAGTCGGCGGACATATCCGAGCTCGTAAGGTTCGAAGTGAAGGCGACGTTCCAGGCGCCGCAACCGCCGCCGCCTGCCGCCGCGCCACGGGCGCGTTAAGGACGAAACATGGCCCAAATCTCACTCAGCAGACTTCCCTGGTGGGGCCAGATCACCGCATTCGTCATTCTGGCGGTCGCGGCGGCGTTCGGGTTCTGGTACTACTACGCGTCCGAAGTCCAGACGGAGCTCGACATACGCGAGCAGCGCCTGACATCGCTTCGTGCCGACATCAACAGAGGCATCGCGACCGCCAAGCGCCTGCCGCAATTCCGCGCCCAGGTCGATGACCTCGAGCGCCGGCTCGAGGCGCTCAAAGCCGTCCTCCCCGATCAGAAGGACTACGCCGACGTGTTGCGCCGGGTGCAGACGCTGGCGACGCAGTCGAACCTGACCATCCGTCAGTTCCAGCCCAAGCCGGTGCAGGCGAAGGCGATCCACGAGGAGTGGCCCATCTCGCTCGAGCTCGACGGGACGTATCACAACCTCGGCATGTTCTTCGATCGGATCAGCAAGTTCCCCCGAATCATCAACGTGAGCGAGCTGTCGATCAAGGCCAAGACGGAGCCGACGGCGAACTCGACGATCACCGCCGAGTGCACGGCGACCACCTTCGTGCTGCTCGATCAGTCGAAGGCGCCGGTCAAGCCGCGGCCCGGCGCGCCTGGCGCGGCCCGGCCAGGGGCTCCGGGCGCTCCGAAGACGGGGAACTGAGATGTCGCGCCGAACAGTTGTTCTTCGCTCGTTGACGGTTGCCGCGATGGTTGGCGGCGCGCTGCTGACGAACGTGTCCGCGCAGACGCCGCCCGCCGCTGCGCAGACGTCATCGGCGGCTCCGGCGGCGCCGCCCGCGCCGGCCGAAATCTACAGCTACAACCCCGAAGGGCGGCGCGATCCCTTCGTGAGCCTGATGTTCCGCGGTGCAGATCAGAAGGCCGAATCGCGGCCGGCCGGTCCGGCCGGACTCGGCATCAACGAGATCTCGATCCGCGGCATCATCCGCGACCGCGCGAGCTTCGTGGCCATGATCGCCGGCCCCGACAACAAGACGCACATCGTGCACCAGAACGACAAGCTCTTCGACGGTTCGGTGAAAGCCATTACGGCCGATTCGGTCATCTTCTCGCAGAACGTGAACGATCCGCTCTCTCTCGTGAAGCAGCGCGAGATTCGGAAGTATCTGCGAGTCACGCAGGAGGGGAAGTGATGCGGCTGGGTCCCTGGTCCGCGCGCGCCGCGTACGCGGCCGCGACGGCTGGAGTCGTTGCGCTGTCGGCCATGGTGGCCGGCGCGGCGGCGAGCTCCGCGCGCCTCGTCGGCGTCTCCGCCGAGTCGCGAGCCGGCGCGCAGACGGTCATCATCGAGGCGACCGAGCCGGTGGCCTACTCGGTGAGCCGGCCCGATCCGCGAACGGTGCTCGTCGAGCTTCGCAACGTCAGCGTCGCCGGCGCCACCAACCGCGTGCGTGCGACGGGCGGAAGCCTCGTGTCGAACGTCGCGCTCGAGGATGGCACGGCGCTGGATGGCAGTGCGGTCGGCCGCGTCCGCGTCGCGCTCACGGGCCCTGCACGGCATCGTGTGCGCAGCACGCTGAACACGATTCGCCTCGAGCTGGAGGCCCACCGACTGACACGCGAGGGTCAAGAACGCGAGAACGCTCCGGAACTCGTGCCGGCGCCGGAGCCCGTGCCTGCGCCGGAGCCGGAGTCCGCCCCGGAGCCCATGCCGGCGGATCCTGCACCGGCCCCGGCCGTCCCCGCGACCGAGGCGGCCGCGGATGCACCGACAGCCGCAACATCGATCACGTCCGTGCGCGCGTCGGTCGAAAAAGGCCGCTCCGTAGTGACGCTGGCAGGCAACGGATACCTGAAACCCGGACGCGTCTCGGAAGCGGATACGCCTCCGCCCAGGCTCTTCCTCGATTTTCCTGGACTCAATTCGACGGCCGACGGCGCCACGCCCGCGACCGGCGGCTCCGTTCAACGCGTGCGCGTCGCGCTCAACAGCCGCTCGCCGCTCGTCACCCGCGTGGTCGTCGATCTGTCGCGAAAAGTCGCGTATCACGTCGAGCGGACGGGTGAGGCGGGACGCGATCTGGCGATCGTGTTCGAGGAAGGCGCTGACGCTGCCGAGGCGTCTACGCCTGCGAAGGCGGAACGCGCGCCCGAGCCGGCGGTGGAAAAAGCACCGGCAAAGGCGCCAGTAAAAGCCGCAGCAAGAGCCGCGGAGGCTTCGTCGTCGCTGACGGAGGCGTCAGGGCCCGCAGGCATCGATCCGATGGCGGCGCTTCAACCGCAATCGACGCCGCAGCCGGCGCCTTCAGGCACGACTCAGTTGCCTCCGTCCACACAGCCGGCGTCGCCGCCACCGGCGACAACGCCGCCGGCGCCGCCTGCGGCTCCGGCCGCGCTCGGGCCGCAGCGGCCCACCTCGGACGTCACCGAAGGCCGCAAGCGCTACAGCGGCCACCCGGTGAGCCTCGACTTTCAGAACGCGGACCTCAGGTCGGTGCTTCGCACGTTCGCCGAGATC
>DATAFJ010000270.1:0-18038 GCA_036257535.1 Vicinamibacterales bacterium
CGGGCCGGTCGGACTGCGCGAGCACGAGGAGCGCGCGGCGTGCCTGCGCCTCGTCGTCGGTCTTGAGCGCGATCTCCCGCAGAATCGGGACCACGCGCTGCGCGTCGGTGCTCATCAGACCGCTCAACGCGTACAACCGGAGCTCTGCTTCATCCGCGCTGATGACCATCTCCGCCGCAAGCGCAGCCGGCGCCGCCGCCGCGGTTTCGACCGTGCCCTTCGGCGCCGCCTTCGGGCGTCCTGGCGGGCGGCCAGTTGGCCCCCTGCCTGTAGGCGACTTGCCTCCTGGCGGCGGGCCCGTGGGTCCCGTGCCCGAGGGTCCCGGGCCTGCGGGTGGCGCCGCGACCCTCCACAGAAGATCGGTGCGCTGCAGGCGATGCGCAATCTCGATCCGCAGCGAGCGCGCGGGCTTCAGCCAGCGGCTCCGCGGAAAGTCGCGTTCGAGCCCCTCGATCACTTTGAGCGCCTCGGCCGGGTCTCCAACCTGATTCAGGCTGTGCGCAAGCCAGAATGCTGCCTCGTCACGCGACGGCTCCTTTGCGTCGGCCACTACGACTCGAAGCTCGGCGATCGCCCGGGTCCAGCGCTCGTCGGCGATGAAGTCCTTCGCACGCCCGAGCCGCTCGCTGTCGGGCGGCGACGCATTTGCCAGCGCAGCACCGAGCACCATGAGCACAATCAGCACCTTGAGCACCTTCATATCCCCAACTCCGCACGCACGAGAAGATCGCGATGGCTGATGTAGCGCTGCAGGCGCGAAAGCGTCGCGCGATCCGGCTCCGCCGAGAACGACGCCTGCAGCATCAGGACTTCCAGATCGTTGAGAAGCGAAGCCAGTTCGGCATCCCCCGCTTCGAGCGCGCTCAGGCGCAGCAGCCGCGTGTCCGGCAGGAGCGACGCCGCGAGCGAGCGCTCGTATGCCCAGTCGCCGGCCGACACCGCGCCGGCATCTTTGTTCGCAAGGCCGAGCAGCACGATCTTCGAGCGATCGAGATGCTGGATCGCCGCATCGCGGGCTTTCCAGCGTGCCTGCTGCGCAGCCGACTGGCCGGCCGCGTCGGGCAGGCTGGCGGCTGTCGATCCGGGGATCGGCGGACGCGAGCGCTCACGCTGCCAGAGGACACCCGCGCCGAGGCCGATGACGAGCGACGCCGCGATCGCCAGGACGGCAGTCAGGGTCGGCCGCCGCGTCGTTTGCTGCGACTGGCCGTCCATGGCCTCTCCGGGGGCCCCCGTCCCCAGAATCCGCGCATCGAGCCTCCGCATAAACGCGGCCCACTCGAAGTGCGATCGCTGCGCGAGCGCGGGGATCGGCGCGAGCGCGTTCCTGATCTCTGTCAGGTCGTCGAGCACCTCCCGGCAAGCCCTGCAGCTGGGCAGATGCCGCTCGAACGCGGCGCGGTCGTCTGGAGCGAGCTCACCGTAGAAGTACAGCGCGACGTCGTGAGGTGGCGTTCGGCCGATCGTCGGCTCTGGTGTCATATGAGCTCCCCGGTCCGCAGGCGCCGCGGCCGTTCAGCGGCGGTCCGAACGCTCAACGACGATCGGAGCGCGCCGCGCAAACGATGGACGGCGGCGTGAAGCTGGCGTTTGACCGTCCCTTCCGCCAGGTCGAGCGCGTCGGCAATCTCCGACAGCTTGAGCTCTTCGAAGTGTCGCATCGTGAAGATCAGCCGCTGGCGGGGCGGCAGCCGTTCGATCTCGCTGCGCAGCACGTGGCCGAGCTCTCCGCCGTACGCGCGATCCTCGGGCCCCGGCGCCGCGTCGGCAAACGTGTCGACCGCGTTGACCGCCTCGTCGTCCACGGAGGCCGCGGCCGAGAGCGGCGCGGTCCGCCGCGCGTGGTCGATGCAGGCATTCATCGCGATCCGGTACAGCCAGGAGGTGAACTGCGCGTCCTGGCGGAAGCTGGCGAGTGAACGGAAGACCTTGAGAAACACATCCTGCGCAATGTCGTCGGCGTCGTGATGGTTGCCGCAGTACTGGAAGGCGACGCGATACACCATCGTCCGATGACGCTCGACCAGCGCCCGGAAGGCCGCTCGATCCCCGGCGGCGGCGCGTGGAATCAGGGAAGCGTCATCATCCATCAGGCAGGGCCGCTGGCACGGGCGTATCCCCCGGCACTGTCAACTCTATGACGGATCGCATGGGAAAACGGTTGATCGGGCCGTTCTTCGTGCTTCGTGCTTCGTGCCCGACGAAGACCGGCCTTATACTGTCTGGATGCCCTTCTCGTCAAAAACCCTGCCGGGTGGCGTGCCATCGGCGGTGGCGAACCCGCTGCGCCGCAACGTGGCCATCATCGCGCACGTCGACCACGGCAAGACGACGCTCGTTGACGCGCTCCTGCATCAGAGCGGCGTGTTCCGCGCAAACGAGCGGGTCGCCGAGCGCGCGCTCGACAACACCGATCTCGAGCGCGAGCGGGGCATCACGATCCTCGCCAAGAACACGGCGGTCCGCTACATCGGCGGCGCGGGGGACGAGATCCTCATCAACATCGTGGACACACCCGGCCACGCGGACTTCGGCGGCGAGGTAGAGCGGACGCTCGTCATGGTCGACGGGGTGCTGCTACTCGTCGACGCATCGGAAGGGCCGCTTCCCCAAACGCGGTTCGTGCTCCGCAAGGCGCTCGAGCGTCGTCTCGCGCCGATCATCGTCATCAACAAGATCGACCGCCCGGATGCGCGGCCCGCGGCGGTGCTGAACGAAATCTACGATCTCTTCATCGACCTCGACGCGACAGAGGATCAGCTCGACTTTCCAGTGCTCTACGCGAGCGCGCGCGCCGGTACGGCGTCGCTCGATCTCGCAGTGCCCGGCCGCGATCTGAGGCCGCTCTTCGACTCGATTGTCGGCCGCATTCCTCCACCGCGCGGCGACGCGGCACGGCCGCTCCAGATGCTCGTCGCCAACCTCGACGCGAGCGACTACCTCGGACGGATCGCGATCGGTCGGATCGTCAACGGCCGTGTCCGAACCGGTGATCCCATAGCCGTATGCCGGCTCGACGGCCGGATCGACCGCACGCGCGTCACGAAGCTCTACGCCTTCGAAGGGCTGAAGCGCGTGGACATCGACGAGGCGGCGGCCGGCGACATCGTCTGCCTGGCCGGCATCGAGAGCATCACGATCGGAGAGACGATTGCCGACGACGGGGAGCCGGAGCCGATTCCGCCGATCGCGGTCGACGAGCCGACAGTCTCGATGATCTTCGGCGTCAACACATCGCCGATGTCCGGCCGCGAGGGTCAGTACGTCACGTCACGCAACCTGCGCGAGCGGCTCGACCGCGAGCTCGTCGGCAACGTCTCGATCCGGCTCGAGGACACCGATTCGCCCGAGCAGATAAAAGTCCTCGGCCGCGGCGAGCTCCAGCTTTCGATCCTGATCGAGATGATGCGGCGCGAGGGGTTCGAGCTGCAGGTCTCGCGCCCGGAAATCGTCACCAAGACCCTCGACGGGACCGTTGTCGAGCCGGTGGAAGAGCTGGTGATCGACGTCGCCGACGAGTTTCAGGGAATGGTGATCGCGCAGGTCGGCCAGCGCCGCGGCCTCATGACGAGGATGGTGAACCACGGCAGCGGCCGCGTGCGGCTCGAGTTCCGCATCCCTGCACGAGGCTTGATCGGCTTCCGGTCGCAGCTCCTGACCGACACGAAAGGGACCGGGATCATGCACCACCTGTTCTCTGGCTGGGAGCCCTGGCACGGCGCAATCCCCGCGCGCCCGACGGGCGCGCTCGTGGCCGATCGTCCCGGCGCCGCCACGGCTTACGCGCTCGCGAACCTGCAGGAGCGCGGGGAGATCTTCATCGAGCCGGCAACGCAGGTCTACGAGGGCATGCTCATTGGCGAGAACGCCAGGCCGAACGACCTCGACGTCAACGTCACGCGCGAGAAGAAACAGACGAACATGCGCGCGTCGACTGCCGACGAAGCCGTCCGCCTGATTCCTCCGCGCCGCCTCGGCCTCGAGCAGGCGATCGAGTTCATCAATGACGACGAGCTCGTCGAGGTGACGCCGGCGAGCATCCGGCTGCGCAAGAAGGTGCTCGCCGCGAACATGCGGCCGAAGCGGGCACCAGCGTAGAGAAATCCTCTCGTCCATAATCTTTCAGAGGACGAGGTCGTCGGCTCCCGCCTCCACGGGGCATCGCGCCGGGAACGCGCGCGCCGTTCGCAACCCTTCCGCCCGCGCGTTGACTATCGGGCTCTCCACGCTTGGCCCGTACACGGCCAGTACCGTCATTGCTGATTCGCACGTCACGGATCGTGGTGACCGAAGTCAACGCGGAAGACTCACTCCACGCGCGTTCCGGCTTCGCAGCGCCGCGGCGCGACCCCGAGTCGGCGTTCGCCGACCACCTCGCCCTCAGCCAGAAGCGCGAGGCGGGCTGCGGATGGCGAGGCCGTCGGAGCAAGCCGGATCAGCGTCAGTTCCAAAATTGCGCCGAGCGAGTGTTCCGCGGCGGTTTGCCGCAAAAGGGGCGTCCGGCGCCACGAATGTGTAGGTGCCGCCCGTTCAGAAAGTGGGGGAGTCGCGATAACCGGGACCGCCGCGTGGCGGCAGGGTACCGAGCGGAGGTGCAATTTTCCGGCTTGCGGAGCGTGTCGGCCCAGCCCAGCCGCAGCCCGGCTCGCGCTCATAGTCCCCGGAAACCTAACTGACCGATCAGATGCTCATCTCGCCCCTTCCTCCGCATCTCGCTCGTCGATCTGATGCACCTTCGCGTGCGTCACGAGCTCCATGTCGACGTCGGTCGGCGGCGCCACCAGGCGCATCGAGAACAGGAGCGCGAGCGCCAGGACGATGAGCCCCGTGAGCGCGAGTACGAGCAGCAGCTGCCACATCTGCGCGCGCGTCGGCGCGAGCAGCTCGTCTTCGGCCTGCCAGACGGCGACGAACCAGGAGAGATTCGGATAACTGAGACCGAGCTGGCTCGGCGCGACGCCGACGAGCTGCCGGCCGTCGGCGCTCGTTGCGGCGAAATGGTGGCTCGCCTGCGGATCGTGCGGCCGCCGCAGCTTCTCCTGGAACGCACCGTTGGCGAAGAAGCGCGCGCCCGGCGCCAGCGGGAGTCGGCTGAACACGATCGACCCGTCCCGGCGCACGAGCATCGCTCCGCTGGACCCCGACGTCTGCACGCCGGCGACGACAGCGAGCATTTCGCGGACGTCGGCGACGACCTTGAGAATGCCCGCGCTGCCTTGGCCCTCGGTGTCTGGAACCGGCGACGCGATCTCAAGGCCGTACACTCGCGCGCTGTCGTCCCAGCGCACGTCGCTGACCGTGACGCGCCCGGCCGCGCTGTCTTCGAACGCGGCGCGCCACCAGTCCTCGTCTCCCTGGAAGTAGTCGGTCGATACGCTCGACACCGCCGCAAGACGGCCGTGTCGATCGGTCAGCAGGATCTCGCGGTAAACGGGATCGTGCTGGACGAGATCGCGCAGCAGACGCGACGCGGGTGACTGGAGCATCGACGCGAGCGCAGGCGGCACCGCTCGGCTGGCGGTCCACGTGCGATCGAGCTCGGCGACGCGCCGCTCGTCGTACGGCACGCGGCTCGCGGCCGCCGCCGTATCCCGCAGGGCCGGCTGGCGGGCCAGGAGCGAGACGTCGATGATCCGGCGGTAGACGTAGGCGTCAACCGCCGCGGCGGTGCGCTCTGCTGCCTGTTCGAGCTGACGGCCGAACGAGTCCCGCAGCTGGTCCTGCGCGTTCGACAGAACGATCCGCAGACCGAGCACCGACAATGGAACTGCCGCGATCAGGAAGACCGTGAGGACCCGGACGTTGAGGTAGGGGCGGCGGAGGTGCATAAACCTCCTCCTGGTGGTTCGAGTACCGCCGTTGAATCAGGCGTCTACGAGACAGTTCTCGGCAGCGCCGGATTCAAGTGCATCAACAGATCGTACACCGACGCGCCGCAGGCGGCGGAGATATCTTCAGGCCGGGACCCGTCCTGCCAGTCGAAGATCGTGACCGGATCGCCCGCATTGACGTGAGGTTGGCCGCCGTCAGCCGGGCCGATCTCGACGATCATGTGGCTGGCCGACACGGAGGCGACGATCGGATAGAGCGTGCCGCCGATTCTGACTTTTGCACCCTTCGCTAGAACGCGCGGCACGCCGTCGGCATGGCCCACCGGAAGCGTTGCGACCCACATGTCCCGCGGGGCGACGTACGCGCGGTTGTAGCCGGCGCTCTCTCCTTTCGGGAGACGCTTGACATAGACAACGCGTGTCCGGAGCGCGAAGGCAGGTCTGAGATCGAGCACGCCTGCCGTCCTGAACGGCAATTCGGAGTACACGCCGAAGATCGCCATGCCGGGACGCACCATGTCGAGGAGAAACGGCTTCAGGCCGCCGGCACCCTGGCTGCCCTGGAACAGCGTGAAGCTCGACGCCGCATGACGACTGCCGATGCGCGGACCGGCAGCAGCAAGCGAGTCGCAGAGCGACGTGAAGCGGGCGAGCTGTTCGCGGTCGAACTCCGGATCTTCCGTGAAAGTCATCATCACGCCGTCCAGAGCGGCCGCCGATCGCCGCTGCAGCTCCGAGACGAACGCTGCCGCGTCGCGGTACGGCACGCCGACGCGGCCGAGACCGGTGTCGATGCAGACGTGAACCTTGACCGGACGATTCAACGCGCCGGCCGCGGCCTCGAGCTCTTTGCCAGGCTGCCGATAAATCATCGGCATCACGTCACGTGCCGCCAGATTTTGAAGCTGACGGTCGTCGAACGGGCCCATCAGGAGGAGCGGCTTCCGCAGGCCGGCGTCGCGAAGCCGGACCGCCTCGTCGATCTTGACGACCGCGTAGCCGTGGATCGCGTCGAGCGGCTCGAGGACGCGCGCGATCTCGACCACGCCGGCGCCGTAGCCGTTGTTCTTGATGACCGCGAGAATGGGTCGCTTCGTGAGGCGCGCGATCTCGGCGACGTTGTGCCGCACGTTCGCGGCGTGCAGCTCGACCCAGGGATCGAACGACGACTGCAAGCGCGCGTGCTTCGGGTGCGGCGCCGGAGTCGCCCGCCCTCCGGCTGCCAGGGGCAACGCCGGCACCGCACCCAGAAACGCGCGTCGCGTAGGCTTCATAAACTCGCGAAGAACGAAGCACGAAGAACGAAGGACGAATTATATAATCCGCGCGCCATGTCTTCGATTCTCCTGATCGCGCTGCTCGCGCAGGCGGCTCAGGCGCAACCAACGCCACCCTCGCAGCTCACGGTTGACGCGTCGTTTGCGCCGGCGTTCGACAAGCCCGATTTCAACCCCGGCGACAAGCCGATCGTCCTCATCGACGAGGCGCACCGCAACGTGATTTCACTTCAGACCTACCTGAAGCCGGTCGCGGCGTGGCTGGAGCAGCTGGGATACCGGACGCGCCCATCGCGCATCACGGCCGACGAGCTGCCCGAGCCGGCGCCTGGACCTCGAACGATTCTGGTCATCGCGAACGCCCTCGCACGCGAGGGAGCACCGCCGGACGCGTCCGCGTTCTCCGAAGAGGAAGTCATCGCGGTCGAGAGCTGGGTTCGAGACGGCGGCGCGCTCCTGCTCGTGGCCGATCGCGCGCCGTTCGGCGGACCGGCGGGCGCGCTCGCAAAAGCCTTCGGCGTCACGCTCGACAACAACACGATCCTGACGAAAGGCGCGGACGGCAAGCCGACCGGAGAGTTGACGATCGACGTCAATCAATCAGGCGAGCGTCTCCACCCGCTGTTCGACCGCGTGCTGCGCATCGTTTACGTCGTCGGCGAATCGATGAACGGCCCCGGCGTCATCCTGCGCGCGCCGGACGGCTCCTATAGTGGACCGACCGCCGAGGCGACAGACGGCCCGTCCGCGGCAGGCAAGCCGCTCATGCTCGCGTTCGATCACGGCAAGGGGCGCATCGTCGTCATCGGCGATGGCGGCGTGGTCTCGGCCTTCGGCAGCCGGGACGGTAATTCGCACAGAGGGATCAGCGAGGCGGATAACGCACGATTCGTGCGGAACGTTTTCTTGTGGCTCGCGCAAGGGCGTGGAGCCGGAGGTCAGGAGCCATGACGATTCCCGCGCAGGCGGCGCCAGGATCGCGGCCGCTCGTCTACGTTGCGGGACCGCTCTTCACGCCCGCGGAGCGGCGCTACCTCGAGGACCTGGCCACGTTGATCGAAGCGGCCGGCCTGGTCACGTATCTTCCTCATCGGGACGGCGGCCTCGCGCCCGCGGATCGCCGCGAGACGAACGCCGTGTACGAGGCCGACATCCGCGGCCTGGAGGGCTGCGCCGTCGTCGTCGCCGTCCTGAACGGGACCGACGTGGACTCGGGAACGGCGTTCGAGATCGGGTACGCCGTCGCCCGCGGCGTACCCGTCCTCGGACTGTACGAGGACATCCGCGTTTCCGGACCGCACGACTTCAACGTGATGATCGCGAACGGGTGCCGGATCTTCGGGGATCAGGACGAGCTGATCGGAATCTTGAAGGGCCTGGGGCCCAGGGCTTAGGGCCCGGGGCTACCGAACGACGCGCAAATTCTGCGGCGCTGTGACGGCGGGCCCGCCGCGCCAGCCGAGCTCGATCACTTCGAAGTCGTCCGCGTACAGGCTGTGAAACGCCGGATTGAGGATGTCGTTATCCCACCGCGGATCCATCGTCCCCTGCACGTACATGTCCGAGCCGTTGTCCGCGAGGATGAGGCCGTAGGTCTTCATCGCGCGGAAGATCCGCTGAATCTCCGGACGATACGACGAGATGTTCTTCGACGCCTTGAGCCGCAGCCGCGTGCCGAGCGGCGGCGCGCCGGCGGCCTCCCCGGCACGATGTGACGCCGGCCATACATACCCATTCGTCCCGCGCGTCGAGAAGCGGAATGCGTGGCGAATCTCGCCGCTGCCGAACACTTCGTCGTACCGCACGAGTCCCGGAAGAATCGCGAGCCCCGCGGCGTCGGCCGACGTCCAGCCCTCCGGCCGGCGATCGTTGCGCGAGAGGTCGAAGTAGGCGCCCGAGCCCGCTTCCCATCGGCTCAGGTCGCCGTTCCAGCGCGTCGCGAAGAGCTCGAACAGACGCCAGCGATCGCGATCGATGATGAGCAGGTGTCTGTCGCCGCTCGCTCCCCCGCCGGCGACGCCGCCCTCAATGTAGTTCGGCTGCGTGCGCGCCTGGACGGGGATCGGGTAGCCCGGCGCGCCCGGCGCCCCTGGATCGCTCTGGTTGCCGTACGCCGTCCACGCGACGGGAACGAGCGGCTGCGATTCGGACACGACGACGTAAGGAATGCCGTACGGGGGCGGGCCGAAGTCGGGATGCATGCGGCTGCGCGCGGTCGGATTCGACGGCGTCTTGCCACTGATCCAGTCGATGAGGGCCTGCGACTCCGCCGCAACCGGCGCCGCGCTCACGTCCAGGTTCCACCAGTTGTCCTCGGGAAACACCTGGCGCCCCGCGAGCGACTCGTTGAGCACGACGCCCGACTGCGCGACGAGGCTCGAGCCGGCGAACAGAAGCCCGGCAATCAACGCGATCAGAGCGAAGCACGAGCGGCGGAGCATGAGGGCGTGCCTGGATCTGGCACAACCCGTGCCGCGTGTTTTCGCGCGCGGTAGGGTCCGATTTCGGTCTTGCGCGGCCGAAAACCGGTCAGACGGTTACGATTTCGGCCCTGCCGCCGGGGCAAGCCCCGCCAGCCGGCCCTCGAGCAGCGCCGGCAGATCGCCAGCGTCAAACTGCAGGCCGACGTAGAAAGGACCGAACTCGGCGAATTCCGCGCTGGCGCGATCGAACCGCATCTCGTAGATCAGTTTCTTGAAGACGAGTGGATCGTCGGCGAAGAGATCGACGCCCCACTCCCAGTCGTCGAAGCCGATCGACCCGGAGATGATCTGCGTGACGCTGCCCGCATAGTGACGGCCGATGATGCCGTGCTCGCGCATCATCTCCGCGCGCTCGGCAAACGGCACGCGGTACCAGTTCTTGTCCTCGCCGCGCCGCTTGTTCATCGGGTAGAAGCATACGTACCGGCGTCGCGGAATGTCGGTGAACAGCCGCGTCATCACACGCTCTCGCTGCGTCTTCATCTCGGCGTCGAACGCGCGCTCATGCTCGTCCGACCCCGGCTTCAGCCCTCGGCCCTCCAGGTCGCGATGGATCTTCGCGGTCATCTCGTACATGCCGAGCTCGACGACCGACACATAGGACGTCGTCGGCTCGAGATAATCGGCGAGTCTCGACCTCGACAGCGCCAGCTCCGCGCAGGCCAGGTCGTCGAACGTCTTGCGGAACTGAACGACCATCAGGTCGCCCTTGTGTCCGAGGAGATGAACGAGCGCGGTGCCGCCGTCATCCCATTGACTCGGGCCAAACGCGTGCGTGATTCCCTCTTCGGCGAGTGCGCGGCGTTCGTCGGCGCTCATCTCACGAAGCGCCGGCCACCGCAGCCGGAACATCTGGTGCAGGATGCTCCAGCCTTCGAGGGTCTCGGGTACTTCAGGATTGTGCATAAAACGTGTATTGCCTTATTCGGGGATTGGGGATTGCCGGAATCATTGGTGATTGAGGATTAAGGAATGAGGACTCATTACCGGCACATCCGCGACCACTTGAGTCCTTGAATCCACAATTACTCATAAACCTCGCCACCAACAATCGCCAATGAATCCGCCAATTCACAATCAGGCAATCTGGCAATTCATCGGATCGTCTTAGGCGCCTTCTGCCCGTCTGGTATCAGCGTGACGTACTTCAGGGGCGCTCTGATCGCGTCGAAGTCTGCTTTCGCCCGCGCGACGAGGTCAGGAGAGCCATGAAGATCGAGCGCGGCGCCCGCCAGCGCCTTCGCGGCCACCATCATGCCCTTCTCGCCGATGCTGGTCCCCGTGCACGCGACGATCTGCCAGCTGTGCCCGGGCGCCCCGAACGTGTGCGTCGCCGCCGTGAGCTGTCCGACCGGTACGAACCACGAGATGTCGCCGACATCGGTCGACGCGAGGCCTTGAGTAGGCTCGTCACCGAGCGGCTCGACCACCTCCGACAATGCGCGATCGAGCTGACGGCCCAGTGATGCCTGTGTCTTTCGCGCGAAGGCCTTTTCGTCTTCGGTGAATTTCGGCCCGCCTGTCTCTTCGAGGTTGCGTTGGATGATCTCGGACAGGGTCCTGTTCGGCAGCACCTCGTGCATGTCGGCGTCGACCTGCACCGAGGCGAGCTTCGTCCGCGTCATCCTGGCCGCGCCGTCGGCGATCTCCTTGATCCATTCGAAGTATTTCTCGACGTCGGCATGCTTGTCGGCGCGGACGTAGTACCAGACTTCGGCCTCGGGCGGGACGACGTTGGGCTGGCCGCCGCCGTTCGTGATCACGTAGTGAATGCGTGCGTCTTCCTGGATGTGCTCGCGCATGTAGTTGACGCCGACACTCATCAGCTCGACGGCGTCGAGCGCGCTGCGCCCATCGGCCGGCGACGACGACGCGTGCGCGGGCAGTCCGGTGAAGCGGAACTTCACCGACACGTTCGCCTTGCTGTACTGATAACTCGACGTGGTCCGGTCGGCCGCGTGCCACCCGAGGACGACATCGGCGTCCTTGAACAGGCCTTCACGCAGCATGTAGGTCTTGCCAATCCCCGTTTCCTCGGCCGGTGTCCCGTAGAGGCGGATGGTTCCCTGCGCGCCGCCTGACTCCAGCGCCTTCTTGACCGCGATCGCGGCGGCCGTGCTCGCCGTTCCGAACACGCTGTGGCCGCAGCCATGACCGGCAGCCGAGCCTGTCCGCTCGCGGCGCTCCGGAACCGCGTCCTGGGACAGGCCCGGCAGCGCATCGTACTCGGCGAGGATGCCGATGACCGGCCGCCCCGCCCCGTAGCTCGCGACGAACGCAGTCGGCATGCCTGCTGCCCCGGCGTCGATCGTGAAACCGTTAGCGCGGAGCAGCGCGACGAGCTCCGCGGAGGATTTCGTCTCGTCGAGACCCGTTTCGGCAAACGTCCAGATGTTGCGGTTCACCCGTTTGAGCGTATCGGCGTTCGCGTCGAGCCACGCACGCGCGGCGGCCTTTCCTTTCGCGGCATCTGCGTCAGCCGCACTCGACGGCGACAACGCGATGGCGAGAATCGCCGCCGCAGCGGGCCACATCTCTCGACGCATGCCCGCAATTCTATAGCTGAACCGTCAGGCGGGTCGGCGCGGTCCGCCGTCCGGATAGTTGTCGGTATCGCCCCACTCCAGGACGTCTATCCTGACGCGGGTCTTGCCCTTCCGGATGAACCCGAGCAGGCGGGCCGCGCCCTTCGAGACGTCGAGAATGCGGCCACGCACGTAGGGTCCGCGGTCCGTGATCCGCAAGACGACTGATCGGCCGTTCGCGAGGTTTGTCACGCGCGCAACCGTCCCGAGCGGGAGCGTCCGGTGCGCCGCGACGAGCGCGTGCATATTGAAGATCTCACCGCTGGCGGTGGGACGTCCGTGGAACCCGGGACCGTAATAGCTGGCGAGTCCCGCAAGCGTTGCGAGCGGGGCCGAAGAGCGCCCCGCCGGTGACGAGAAGGCGGAGCGCACGGGCTGAACGATTGCGGACGAGCCGACAAGAATGAGGAGATAGAGGCCCCACCGGGTTCTGCGGTTCGCAGCCATCCTTCCTTTTTCGCAGATCTCGCCGTGAATTGCCAGCTCGAGCGACCAGCTCAGCCAGCCGGCCGGATGTGCTATGAACGCAGTCCAAGTGATATATGCAGTCCAAGTGATATATAAGGATGCTCGTTTCGAAGGAGCCTATTCTGATGAGACTTCACCGTGCGGCCCTGACGCTCGCTCTCCTGGTCGTTGCAGCCATCGGCACTACCCCGGCACTCGCGCAGCAGGCCGGCACCTTGCGGCAGCCCGATGTGATCTATGTCCCGACGCCGCAGGAAGTCGTGGACGCGATGCTCAAGCTCGCCAACGTTACGTCTAAGGATGTCGTCTACGATCTCGGATGCGGCGACGGCCGCATCCCGATCACGGCCGCAAAGAACTTCGGCGCGCGCGGAATCGGTATCGACATCGACCCGCAGCGCATCAAGGAAGCCAACGAGAACCTGAAAACCTCCGGAGTCGGCGACAAGGTCAAGTTCATGAACGCCGACCTCTTTGAGACCAACATCAGCGAAGCGACCGTCGTGACGCTGTACCTGCTGCCGTCGCTCAACATCAAGCTGATGCCGAAGCTGCAGAAGGAGCTGCGCCCCGGAACGCGCATCGTATCGCACAGCTTCGACATGGGCACCGACTGGCCGGCGGAGAAGACCGAGGAGGTCAACGGCCGTCGGATCTACTATTGGACGGTCAAGAAGTAACGCCTGCGAAGCACGAAGGACGAGGGACGGCGGGGTCGCCTCGCCGATCGTTCTTCGTGCTTCGTTCTTCGTGTTCGCCGCCGGGTCCGCGAGGGATCTGACAGATCCGTTCCTGGCGCTTCCGTGGCCGGCTTTTGTCGGCGGACAGGAAGACTATTCCCCGCCGGACAGGTGGTTCTGCCCGCAGTCGTCTCCGCTCGTTCGAAATACCCCAAAATTTCGCGAATCGCCGTTGACAAGCTGAGCTGGGCTTTCGTAGGCTGATTTTCCCTCGCGGCGGTCCAGCCCCCGCCGCGGGCTCGGGTCCCAACCCGCTCTCGCTCCGGGTTTCGATGCTCCGCAGTGGTTGTCGCCGCCGATAGCGGCCGCGCAAACTGATGTCCGGCGCTTCACGCGTCCGTTCGCTCGTCGTCCCTCTCGTGCTGGGTGTTCTTACGCTTGGTGTCTACGTCGCGCTAAGAGGACTGGGCATGTTTCCTGACGCCGATCCCTGGGATGGCGCACTCTTCGTGGCGGTGCCCGTTGCGGCGACGGGGCTCATCGCGCTCGCGCAGGCCGTGACGCGCCACAGGCGCGACAACGCGGAGATGCTCCGGCATGCGGCGCTCCTCGCCGCGCCGGCGAGTCCGCGTCCGCGGCCGATTCCGCCGCCGAAATTCTCCGACCCGATCAAGGCTGCGCCGCCACCGCCGCCACCGGATCCGCCGTCATCTCCCCCGCCGGCTTCGCCGCCGCCGTCGCAGCCCCCCGACGACGAGGTGAGGTCGGATGTGCTGCTGCGCTTCGCGCGCGAGCTGCACGCGTCGCCGGAGGCGGACCGGCTGCACGCGACGCTCAGCCGGGCGCTTCCATCACTCCTCGGGTATCCGGACGTGTGGCTGATCGCGCAGGTCGGACAACGCCAGCAGATCATCCAACCCGACGCCCGCCGCGGACGGCTGTTGAGCGAGCCCCAACACTGGGCGACATTCCCGCTCGCAGTCGATGGTACGACGCTCGGCCTGCTCGGCATCGGCGTGGGGCGCGAGCCGATGTCCGAGAGCCGGCGGCATCTCGTCTCGGAGGTCGCGTCGCTCGTCGCGCAGGCGCTCCAATTGTCCGATTCGTTCGAGCGGATGCGGGAAGCGAGCACGGTGGACCCGCTCACCGGCTGCTCGACGCGCGCCGACGGCCTGCAGCGCCTTCAGATCGAGCTTCGCCGGGCGCAGCGATCCGATAAGGCGGCCGCCGTCCTGCTCCTCGACCTGGATCACTTCAAGTCGGTGAACGACCGGTTCGGTCACCCGTGCGGCGATGCGGTTCTCGCGCAGGTCGGCAGGATCATGATGCAGACGCTGCGCGCGAGCGACATCCGCTGCCGGTGGGGCGGCGAAGAATTTCTGATCGTGTTGCCCGAGACGGGTCTCGAGGCGGCCAAGCGCGTATCGGACGCGCTGCGCCGACGGATTGCCGAAGCCCGGATCATCTACGGCGGGGAGGACGTGCAGGTCACGGTGAGCACCGGCGCGACGGTCACGCGGCCGGGTGAAATCGACACGCACAACCTGCTGTTGCGCGTGGATGCCGCGCTCTACCGGGCGAAGAACGACGGGCGCAATTGCGTTCGAGCGGTGCTCGGCGATCTGCACGGCGCGCCGGTGGCGACGCCGCCCCGAGCCAGCCGGTTTCTCGCGTTCCCCGAACGCCGCGATCCGTCGCGCCCGGACCGTCGTCGGTTTGCCGGTCCGGGACGACGGAGAACGGATACGCCCGGCTCTGAGCAATCGTGAAAGCAGTAGGTGCCGTCAGGCGTTTTGGTTGATTCCCCGTGCGTGCGGCCCGCCCCACCCTTCGCGGACCAGCGTGCGTTGAAGATCGGCCCAGCGCCTGTTCAGTTCCTGCGGACCGGAATAGTGCTCGACGCGGATTGCGGAGTCCGGTCGATCGATCACCAGCTCGTAGCCGTCACCCACGGCGTCGGGCCGCACCTCGCAGCGAATGCTGACCGCGCCCCTCCGGAAAAAGTAATACATAGCAACCCATCTTTCGGACCGTTCTGCGATACGGAACAGCTCACCCTGCACGGATCTGCACGAGTCCGACGCCGGCGCAGTCGGAGCATTCCCCCGAGTCGCGGCTGTACTGCGCGTGGCAGCGCGGACAGAACGTCGACGCACCAGGCTCGCCCGCATCGGGCGGCGACGTGACCGCCTCCCAGAGATCGCACTCCTGGAGAAAGCGCTGCAGCGCGGCGTCCGGCGCCGCGAAGTACATCCAGCGCGCCAGTCGGACAGCATCGCCGCGGTCGCAGAGTTCCACCGCGGCCACCAGAGGATGCGTCCCGGCGAGGAGCCGCCACGACAGGTGATCGACCGCGCGAACGGCCCCCAGCGGCGACAGCGCCATCAGAATCGTCTTCTCGCGGCGTTCAGCTCGGCCGCCGGGAAAGAGCTCCGCATGCGCAGTCCAGAACGCGTACAGCGTGAACGCGAGAATCACGAGCCCTGAAAGGAGCAGCGTCGGCCAGGTGGCGGCAAGGCCCCGCCAGTAGACGACTGCCGGCGCGGCGACGAAGAGATAGACCCAGAGCGTGTTCCCGCCTATCCAGACCGGCTCGGCGACTTTATAGAAACGGTCGGTCGCCGCGGCCGCCTCCTTCCGGCTCTTTGCAGACAGGGCGGAAGCCGGCTGGCTTGGTGTGATGGACGCAGCAGGCCAGGCGGTCGGCGTCGCGAGCGGCGGCAGCAGCGGGGCGACAGACATGCCGCCTTGCCGCCCCAGCGCGAGCATCGGACCAACGTGTGCGCGCCACCGTCGCCGCCTGACGCCGGTCAACGCCAGACCGCCGTTCTCGACTCGGTAGACGCACTCCGCCGCGTAGATCGCGGCCACGATGACGTAGAACGTCAGCACGTTGGCGTATCGGCGTGACGTGCGGGCACTACGAGTTCGCCGGCTGCGGCTCCTCTTTGGCTCGGCCGCCGCTGAAGAACTTCTTGATCGCGCCGAAGAGCGCCGCGATCCCCAGCACGATTGCCTTCCACATCTTGCTGAGCAGGCCGCTCTTCGCGAGCGCCGCGCCCGCGCCACCGGCAACGAGTGCGGTCAGGCCGTATGCCGCGACCTTGTCGCCCTGCCTGAACTCCGCGTACCGGCTGCCCGCCTTGAACGTGAACCCCTCGATGAGACTGTGGAACGCCGGAAGGCTGACATCCACGTCTTCGGGCGCGAGAACCAGGTCGGCGTTCATGACGCCGCTCCGGCCGAGCAGCCGCACCGAGTAGTTGACGACGCCTCCCTCTTCGGTCGCGCCGTTGATCGCCCAGGTCAGGTTGTTCGTGCGCGTGTCGTAGAACGGCGCCGTATGCCATCCGACGATACGCATCGTCCCCCAGCCGCGCCGCTTGCGCTCTTCGTTGGACGCTTCCGTACCTTCGCGGATACCGGTCAGGATGGCGTTCGCGTCGAGCTTGTCCTTCTCATCATCCTTGACGTAGCCGATCGAGTTGAATTCGAAGACGACGAACCAGCGGCCCTTTTCCGGGTCTTCCGGAAGCAGCACGCCCATCTCGTTGCCCGAGGTGGGGTTTTCGGTCAACTCGAGAAAGCGCTTCGCCCCCTCCTGGCCGGCGAATCGAAATCCCTCCGGGACTTCGACCTGCGCGACGGTCCCGAGGTCGCCGGTAAGTGGACCGGACTGCCACTGAATATCGGATCTCCCCGCGGGCTGCGCGCTCACGGTGCCGGCGTTCACGAAGACGAACGCCGCCGCAACGCACACGACGATCAGGCGTGCCATGACTGCACCTCTCCAGGCCCGCCTCCAGCGGGCCGCGTCAACGTGATTTGCGGGGAGAAATCAATAGTGAGGGCAGCTCACGATCGCTGTCAAGAAGGTGCGCGAAAATGTACAGCGGCCTACGGATCTGTTATGTCCGGTTCGTCGCGCGACGTCCTTCGTGCTTCGTCCTTCGTGCGTGGCGGCTAGGTGGTGAGCCGCCGAATGCGGATGTTTCGGAAGGCTACGTAGTCCCCGTGATCCTGAAGTCCGATCCGGCCCTTCGGCGCTTTGCCGAAGCCGGGATAGATCTTGAACTTGCTCGCCGCGACGCGCTCGTTCCAGTCGGGCGTGCCGATCTCGAACTCGACGAGCTTGGTGCCGTTCAACCAATGCTCCACGTGCGTACCGCGCGCGACGATTCGCGTCTCGTTCCACTGGCCAGGCGATCGGGTGACGTCGCTGGATGGACCGTACAGCGCGTAGCAGGCGCCGGTCGACGTCTTCGTATCGGCGCCGTCCTTGTGCCGCGCGTTGTCCAGAATCTGGTACTCGATGGCATGGTGCCAGATGCTCGCCGGCTCTTCGGTGACGCGATAGAAGATGCCGCTGTTGCCCCCCTCGTTGATCTTCCACTCGAGGCTGAGCTCGAAGTCCGCGAACTCCTCCTCCGACACGAGATCGCCGGCTTTGCCCTGGAGCACGAGGAGGCCGTCCATCGCCTTCCAGCTGGCGGGAGGCGAGGCCTGCTTGTAGCCGCGCCAGCCCTTCGTCGTCTTGCCGTCGAAGAGCGACTGCCAGTCTCCCGGTTGGGTTGCGTCAGAACCACCCGCGGCGAGCGAAACGGCTGCCGAGAGGGCGGCGACGCCGGCGGCGAGGATGGACACCTTGAGAGTTGTGGTCATGCCGAAGCTCCTCATACAATCGCAGGCCATTATGACCTCAATCACGCGACGT
>DATAFJ010000005.1:0-1543 GCA_036257535.1 Vicinamibacterales bacterium
TGCGACCCTGACGCTGATGAAGGAGAAAGGGACCTTCCTCGTGCCCACCTATATCACCGTGATCGACGTCGCCGGGCCCGGGGGAGACTATGACGAGCCGGCGCTGTTGCGGCGGGGAGCGCACATGCTGCCGAGGCTGAAGAGCACGATCGAGCGCGCCCACAAGCTCGGCGTGAAGATCGCGGCCGGCGCCGACACGTCGTACGGGCCGAACAGCCTTTCCCGCATCTCGGGCGAGGTCGCCGCGTTTGCCGACATGGGCATGACGCCGCTCGAGGCGTTGCAGACCGCGACGACGAAGGCTGCTGAGCTCTTGCGGCTCGAGAAGACGACCGGAACGATCGCCACCGGGCTGGACGCGGACCTGATCGCCGTCGACGGAAACCCGCTCAAGGACCCGCGCGTGCTGCAGGACGTCCTGCTCGTCGTGAGCAACGGCCGCGTCGCGGTCGACAGATTGTCCTTTGCAAAGCCGGCTACGGATTGACGGAGGGTTTCGGGTGCAGACGCGTGACGTCCTCATCGTCGGAGGAGGCCCTGCCGGCCTCGCGACCGCCATCGCGGCAAAGCAGTCGGGGCTCGACTACCTCGTGGTCGAGAAGGCCGCGCTCGTCAACTCGCTCCTGCACTACCCGACGAACATGGTCTTCTTCACGACGCCGGAGCTGCTGGAGATTGGCGGGTTGCCCTTCGTCAGCCCGAACGAGAAGCCGACGCGCCAGGAGGCGCTGCGCTACTACCGCCGCGTGACGGATGCCTACGGGCTCGAGATCGCGTTCGACGAAACGGTTGCCGCCGTCAGGCCGGACGGCGAGGGGCGCGCGCGGGTGTTCGCCGTCGAAACCGACGCGCCGCGCGAAGGACGACGCGTACGGCGCGCGCGCACCGTCGTCATCGCGACCGGCGCCTATGACGTCATGAATCGCCTCGGGATCCCGGGTGAAGACCTGCCGCACGTGTCGCACTACTACACGGAGCCGCACGCCTTCTTTCGCAAGGACGTCGTCATCGTCGGCGGCAAGAACTCGGCAGCGGAGGCGGCGCTCGATCTTTTCCGCAACGGCGCGCGGGTGACGCTCGTGCATCGGCGCGCGGCCCTGGGCGATTCGATCAAGTATTGGGTGAAGCCCGACATCGAGAATCGCATCAAGGAAGGATCGATCGCGACGCGGTTCGAGACGACTCTCTCCGAGATCCGTCCGGCTACTGTGATTCTAGCTTGTGGGAGTACACAGGACGAGATCCGGGCGGACGCCGTGTTCCTGCTCACGGGCTACGGCAGCGATACGACGCTGTTGCAGGCCTCAGGGGTGGCGATCGACCCGGGCACGTGCGGTCCTGTCTTCGACGCCGAAACCTACGAAACCAACGTGCGAGGGCTTTTCGTCGCGGGTGCGGTGGTCGCCGGACTCCAGAGCGGAAAGATCTTTATCGAGAACGGACGGTTTCACGGGCAGGTGGTAATCAACAATATCGCGAAAAGATTGTCAGAGTAGGCCCGGACTTCAGGCCGGGCGTGGACGATTAACCCGGGCACTTCGGA
>DATAFJ010000010.1:0-4210 GCA_036257535.1 Vicinamibacterales bacterium
GTCCAGGAGGGCCAGCTGCATCATTCGCTCGGCGCCCACATACGGGAAGGGATTGATCAGGACGCCGTAGACGACGCTGAAGACGGCGCTCGTGGCGCCTATCCCCAGGGCCAGCGAGAGGATCGCGGTGAGCGCGAAACCCGGCCGGCGGCGTAATTCGCGAGCCGCATAGCGAAGATCGGCGATGACCGAGCTCATGTCTCCGACTTGGACGGAGACAGAGGCGGAACGGTTGGCGTGAGGCTTCCTGCAACAAACGGCGCCGCTGGTTCCGGCCGGTTTCTGAGCATGCCGATCGTCCGGTAGACTCTCGCGATGGCCTGGATCGCACGCTGGGGCCTTCGCGGCGTCCTCCTGATTGTCTTCGCTCTCGCCACGCTGATTGTCGGCGGCGCGTACGACGCGCGCTGGCGCCTTCCAGATCTGAAGGCCTGGCATCGACTGAGCCTCGACGACCTGACCGCGTCAGATCTGGACGACGAGTTGACGTTTGGCGAATACGCTGCGCGGGAAGACAAGCTCTTCGCGGAGATCCGTGCGTTCGAGTCGACGATCGATCTGCGCGAACGCACGCGAGTCAATCGCTATCACGCGGGAAGCCTGTCGCACCCGTTGAGCGCCGGACGCGACTGGAACCGCTCGTTCGAATCCAAGCCGGCCGCTGCCATCCGCGGCGGCGCGCTGCTCGTCCATGGCTTGACCGACTCCCCGTACAGCATGCGAGCCGTCGCCGATGTTCTGAGTCAACACGGCCTGTACTCCCTGGCGCTGCGCATGCCGGGTCACGGCACCGTCCCGTCTGGCCTGGCTCGATCGTCGTGGAAAGATTGGCTCGCCGCCGTCCGGATGGGCGTTCGGCACGTGAGGGCCAGCATTCCCCCGGACGCGCCGCTGCTTCTCGTGGGCTATTCCAACGGCGGCGCGCTGGTTCTGAAGTACACGCTCGACGCGCTCGAACGCGAGGGCGATCCGCGACCGGCAAAACTGATGCTCCTGTCGCCGATGATCGCCGTCACGCCCGCCGCGAGATTGGCGTGGTGGATCAGCCGGCTGGGCGCCGTACCGTACTTCGAGAAAGCAAGCTGGCTGGACGTGTTTCCCGAATACAATCCGTTCAAGTACAACTCGTTCCCCGCGAACGCCGCGTTTCAGACGGCATCTCTGACGAGCGCGGTGCAGGCGGACCTCGATCGCGTGACGTCGAGCGGTCGGCTCACGGCAATGCCGCCGATCCTCACGTTTCAGTCGATCGTCGACGCAACCGTCAGCACGCCCGCCGTCGTGCACCTGCTCTACGATCGACTCCCGGCGAACGGCAGCGAGCTCGTCCTCTTCGACGTCAATCACCTGTCCGGCATCGACGTGTTCGTCCAACCCGCCGATCAATCGCTCTTCGAAAGCCTGTTCGCCCGGCAGCCCCGCCAGTATCGACGGGTGCTCGTGACCAACAGCTCCGCCGAGACCCGTGACGTGGATGCGCAGACAATCGAACCGAACGCCGCTGTCGCCTCGCGACGGCCCCTCGGTCTTGCCTGGCCGCCCGAAGTGTTTTCGCTGACCCACGTGGCGATCCCGTTTCCGCCCGACGATCCGCTGTACGGCCTCGTCGGTCCGACCAAGACGGCCGGCCTCCTTCCGATCGGGCGTCTCAGCCCTCGCGGCGAGCGGGCTGTGCTGACCGTGGGCGCCGATACGCTGATGCGCCTCTCGTCGAACCCGTTCTTTCCATTTGTGGCGGAACGCATCAGCGGCTGGGTGGCCGCTCCGCTACTTCAACAGTGACAACTGCCGCCTCATCGTCCGAGTCCTCCCTTCGCCGTTCCATCGGCACCGTCGCCTTGGCGGCGAGCATCGTCAACATCACGATCGGCGCCGGCATCTTCCGCTTGCCGGCGGACATGGCGGCCACGCTCGGTGCGACCGCGCCCATCGCCTACCTGCTCTGCGCCATCGCGATGGGACTCATCGTCCTGTGCATGGCCGAAGCTGGCAGCCGTGTGTCGCTGACGGGCGGACCGTACGCGTACGTCGAGGTCGCGTTCGGGCCGTTCGCGGGATTCCTCGCCGGATTCCTGCTCTGGATGCTGCTGACGTTCGCGATGGCGGCGGTGGCGACCGTCCTGGCCGCGAGCCTCGGCGCGCTCGTGCCGGCGCTCGCGTCGCGTGCGGTCTCGGCAGCCGTGCTCGCCGCCATCTACGCGGCGTTCGCGACCGTCAACATTCTTGGCGTCGAGCGCGGGGCGCGGGTGAACACGGTGATGACGGTCGCGAAGATCCTGCCGCTCCTGCTATTCATCGCCGGCGGCATCTTTGCAATCGAGCCCGAGAACCTCGCGATCCGAAATCCGCCTGACATTCCGACGTTCGCGCGGAGCAGCCTTCTGCTGATCTTCGCGTTCGCCGGCATCGAAGCGGCGCTCGTGCCGAGCGGAGAGGTGAAGGACCCGGCGCGCACGATTCCGCGCGCGATCTTCATCGCCATGTCTGCGATCACGGTGCTCTACGCGAGCTTGCAGTTCGTGGCACAAGGCGTGCTTGGACCAGCCCTCGCGACGTCGAAGGCCGCTCCACTCGCCGAAGCCGCGGGCGTGGCGCTCGGCGGATGGGCGCGCCAGCTGCTGCTCATCGGCGCGGTCGTCTCGATGCTCGGTCACGCCGGCGCGATGATCCTCGCGACGCCGCGCACGCTCTTCGCGTTCGCACGGGACGGATTCCTCCCGGCCGCGGTGGCCCGCCTCGATCCCGTCCATCGAACGCCGGTCGTCGCTATCCTCATGCAGTGCGCGATCGTGCTCGCGCTCGCCATCACGAGCACATTCGAGCGGCTCGCGATTCTCGCCAACCTGTCAATCCTCAGTTTGTACGGCACGTGCTGTCTCGCAACGTGGCAGCTCCGGCGTCGAGATGTGCGGGCCGGCGGCGTGCCCTTCAAGGTCCCGGCGCCTGCGCTGGTCATTGTGCTGGCGTGTCTCGTAATCGCATGGATGCTGACGAGCGTCACGCTCGCGGAATGGACGGCCTTGGCGATCGGCGTCAGCGTCGCCGCGGCGATTTTTGTGTTTCGAAGGAAGCCAATATGAGACGAATGGCAATTTTGGCGGCGATAGGCGCGACGGCGCTTGGCGCCGTCCTGGGTGCACGGCAGACGACGCTTCCCTCGCAGCCCCTTCAGTACGGCTTTTTTACGATCACCTTCAGCGCCGACGGCACGTTCTCAATCATCGGAAAGGAATGGCCGGAGATGAAGGGCACGTGGAAGACGGATAAGGATGATCTCGTCGTCGCGAGCACCGGCCCGCGGGAAGGATGCGACAAGCCTGGGCGCTACAAGTACAAGGTTGAAGGCGCGCGCGTCAGGCTCACGACGGTAGCGGACGACTGCGTCCCGCGGCAAATGGTGCTGAGAGAGAGCACCTGGCGTCCCGTTGGTGAAGCTGACCCGATCCCGACGCGCACGATCTCGCGCAGCGGTCCCGAGCGGACGCCGAAACTGCCCGCCGCGAAGCCGCCGACCGGCAGCTGGCCTTCGTTCCGTGGTCCGAATGCGTCGGGCATCGCGGAAGGACAGCACCTGCCTGATACGTGGGACAGCAAAACGGGCGAGGGCATCCTCTGGCGCACGCCCATCCCGGGTCTGGCGCACTCCAGCCCGGTCGTCTGGGGCGATCGCATCTTCGTGACGAGCGCGATCAGCAGCAAGGGGAATGCGACGTTCAAGCCCGGGCTCTACGGCGACGGCGATGCGTCTGAAGATCGATCCAGTCACAAGTTCGTGCTCTACGCGATCGACAAGCACACAGGAAAGATCGTGTGGGAGCGCGTCGCGTCCGAGGGAGAGCCGCGCAACAAGCGTCACATCAAGTCGACGTATGCGAGCGCTTCGCCTGCGACTGACGGACGTCTCGTCGTCGCCTGGTTTGGATCCCAGGGCGTGTATGCGTACGACATCAACGGTAATCTCTTGTGGAAGGTCGATCTCGGACGCGTGGACATGGGCGCGTACAACATTCCGTCATATGAGTGGGGCCCCGCGAGCTCGCCGATCATCTGGAAGAACATCGTCTTCATTCAGTGCGACACGCAGGCGGACTCGTTCGTGCTCGCGCTCGACGCGCTGACCGGAAAAACGATCTGGAAGGCGGATCGGCAGGAGCTGCCCTCATGGGGAACGCCGACGGTCATCACCACGAGCGCCGGAGATGAGCTCGTC
>DATAFJ010000022.1:0-2530 GCA_036257535.1 Vicinamibacterales bacterium
AGCGGGGAAGGGTTGGCGAATCGCCGCACCCGGCTGTGGTAGTGTCCCATCCGTTGCCTGCCGTCGCACCCCCCTCATCGTCCGAGTCATCGCTGCGCCGGTCCATCGGGACGTTCGCCCTGGCCGCGAGCATCGTCAACATCACGATCGGCGCCGGCATCTTCCGCTTGCCGGCGGACATGGCGGCCACGCTCGGTGCGACCGCGCCCATCGCGTACCTGCTCTGCGCCATCGCCATGGGCCTCATCGTCCTGTGTATGGCCGAAGCCGGAAGCCGTGTGTCGCTGACCGGCGGACCGTATGCGTACGTCGAGGTCGCGTTCGGGCCGTTCGCGGGATTCCTCGCCGGATTCCTGCTGTGGATGCTGCTGACGTTCGCGATGGCGGCGGTGGCGACGGTCCTGGCGGCGAGTCTCGGCGCGCTCGTGCCGCCGCTCGCGTCGCGCGGCGTCTCGGCAGCCGTGCTCGTCGCCATCTACGCGGCGTTCGCGACCGTCAACATCCTCGGCGTCGAGCGCGGCGCGCGGGTGAACACGGTGATGACGGTCGCGAAGATCCTGCCGCTCCTGCTTCTCATTGCCGGCGGCATCTTTGCGATCCAGTCCGAGAACCTCGCGATTCGCAATCCGCCTGACATACCGACATTCGCGCGGAGCAGCCTCCTCCTGATCTTCGCGTTCGCCGGAATCGAAGGGGCGCTCGTACCGAGCGGAGAGGTCAAGGACCCTGCGCGCACGGTTCCGCGTGCGATTTTCATCGCCA
This sequence comes from Vicinamibacterales bacterium, assembly GCA_036257535.1. Taxonomy (GTDB): domain Bacteria; phylum Acidobacteriota; class Vicinamibacteria; order Vicinamibacterales; family 2-12-FULL-66-21; genus DATAEE01. Next base: position 763 of record DATAFJ010000022.1, read on the forward strand.
TGGCTGCGATCACGGTGCTCTACGCCAGCTTGCAGTTCGTGGCACAGGGAGTGCTCGGGCCGGCGCTCGCGACCTCGAAGGCCGCTCCGCTGGCCGAGGCCGCGGGCGTGGCACTCGGTGGGTGGGCGCGGCAGCTGCTGCTCATCGGCGCGGTCGTCTCCATGCTCGGGCACGCCGGCGCGATGATCTTGGCGACGCCGCGCACGCTCTTCGCGTTCGCACGCGACGGATTCCTGCCCTCCGCGGTCGCCCGCCTCCACCCCGTCCATCGAACGCCGGTCGCCGCTATCCTTGTACAGTGCGGGATCGTGTTGGTGCTCGCCATCACGAGTACATTTGAGCGGCTCGCGATTCTCGCCAACCTGTCAATCCTCAGTTTGTACGGCACGTGCTGCCTCGCAACGTGGCAGCTCCGTCGTAAAGATGTGCGGGCCGGTGGCCCGCCTTCGCCGCTTGGCGGCTCCGGCGAGGCAAGCGTGCCCTTCAAAGTCCCGGCGCCTGCGCTGGTGATCGTGCTCGCCTGTCTGGTGATCGCATGGATGCTGACGAGCGTCACGCTCGCGGAATGGACGGCGTTGGCGATCGGCGTCGGCATCGCCGCGGCGATTTTTGCGTTTCGAAGGAAGTAACCATGAAACGAACGGCCGCCATTTTCGCGGCGATAGGCGTGACGGCGCTTGGCGTCGCGCTGACTGGACGCCAGACGACGCTTCCGTCGCACCCCCTTCACTACGGCTTTTTCACGATCACCTTCGGCGCCGACGGCACGCTGTCAATCGTCGGCAAAGAATGGCCGGCGATGAAAGGCACGTGGAAGACGGAAAACGATGAGCTCGTCGTCACGACCAGCGGCCCGCGGGAAGGCTGCGACCAACCGGGGCGCTACAGGTACAGAGTTGAAGGCACGCGCGTCAAGCTCACGACGATGGCGGACGACTGCGTCCCGCGGCAGATGGTGCTGAGAGAGAGCACCTGGCGTCCCGAAGGTGAAGCTGACCCGATCCCGACGCGCACGATCTCGCGCAGCGGTCCCGAGCGGGCGCCGCGACTGCCCGCCGCGAAGCCGCCGACGGGCAGCTGGCCTTCGTTCCGTGGTCCGAATGCGTCGGGCATCGCGGAAGGACAGCACCTGCCCGAGACGTGGGACGCCAAAACCGGCGAGGGCATCCTCTGGCGCACGCCCATCCCTGGGCTGGCACACTCCAGCCCGGTCGTCTGGGCCGATCGCATCTTCGTGACGAGCGCGATCAGCAGCAAGGGGAACGCGACGTTCAAGCCGGGTCTCTACGGTGACGGGGATGCGTCGGAGGATCGTTCCAGTCACAAGTTCGTGCTCTATGCGATCGACAAGCACACTGGAAAGATCGTCTGGGAGCGCGTCGCGTCCGAGGGGGAACCGCGCAACAAGCGCCACATCAAGTCCACCTACGCGAGCGCCTCGCCGGCGACCGACGGGCGCCTCGTCGTCGCCTGGTTTGGATCCCAGGGCGTGTATGCGTACGACATGAACGGCAGTCTCTTGTGGAAGGTCGATCTCGGACGCGTGGACATGGGCGCGTACGACATTCCCTCGTACGAGTGGGGCCCCGCGAGCTCGCCGATCATCTGGAAGAACATCGTCTTCATCCAGTGCGACACGCAGGCGGACTCGTTCGTGCTCGCGCTCGACGCGCTGACCGGAAAAACGATCTGGAAGGCGGATCGGCAGGAGCTGCCCTCATGGGGAACGCCGACGGTCATCACCACGAGCGCCGGAGATGAGCTCGTC
>DATAFJ010000029.1:0-15165 GCA_036257535.1 Vicinamibacterales bacterium
GGGCTGCAGATCACGGCCGACATGTACACGTATCCCGCCGGCGCCACTGGGCTCGACGCCGCGATGCCGCCCTCGGCCCTCGACGGCGGGTACGACGCGCTCTACAAACGCCTGCGCGATCCGGACGCCCGGAAGAAGATCGCCGAGGCGATCCGGACGCCGACCGACGCCTGGGAGAACCTGTATCTGGCCGCCGGATCGCCCGACCGCGTGCTCCTCGTCGAGTTCAGAAACGAGGCGCTGCGCAACCTGACGGGAAAGACGCTGGCCGAAGCGGCTCGAATCCGGAAAGAGGATCCGGTCGAGACGATCATGAACCTCGTGCTCGAGGATCAGTCGCGCGTAGGCACGGTGTACTTCATGATGTCCGAGGACAACATCAAGAAACAGATCCGACTGCCCTGGGTATCGTTCGGATCCGACGCCGCCTCGATGGCGACCGAAGGGCTGTTTCTCAAATCATCGGCGCATCCTCGCGCGTACGGCAACTTCGCCAGGCTGCTCGGCAAGTACGTCCGCGGCGAAAAGGTCATCACGCTCGAGGAAGCGATCCGGCGACTCACGAGTCTGCCGGCGTCGAATCTCGCACTCGATCGGCGAGGGCTGCTGCAGCCGGGACACTTCGCGGACGTCGTCGTCTTCGATCCGGCGACAATCGCGGATCGGGCGACGTTCGAGAATCCACATCAGTACTCCGTCGGCGTGAAGCAGGTCTTCGTCAACGGCGTTCTCGTCCTCAAGGATGGCGAGCATACCGGCGCCAAGCCGGGTCGGGCGCTGCTGAACCGCAGGTGAACTCATGAAACGCACGACCGTCTGTCTCGCGCTCGTCGCGCTCGCGATCGCCGCTGCCGGGGCGAACAACACGTCTCAGCTCGGCTACTACCGCTTCCCCGCGCTTTACAACGACACGTTGCTCTTCACGGCGGAAGGCGATCTTTGGCGCGTGAACGCACGCGGTGGAGCGGCGGAGCGATTGACGACTCACCCGTCGGAGGAATCGCGTCCCGCGATCTCACCCGACGGCGGCACCGTGGCGTTTTCGGCCGCGTATGAGGGCCCCACCGAGGTCTACACGATGCCGATCGACGGCGGCGTCCCCACTCGGCAGACGTGGGAAGGAGGAGAGAACGCGCTCGTCGTCGGCTGGACGCCGTCCGGCGAGGTCCTGTTCGCAACGCGGCGCTATTCGGGATTGCCGGATACGCAACTCGGCCGCGTCAAGCCATCGAGTGGCGTCCGCGATCTGATTCCGCTCTCGCAGGCTGCCGAAGGCGCGTACGACGAATCGGGGACGACGCTCTTCTTCACGCGGCTGCCGTTCCAGGGCAGCCACGCGAAACGCTACAAGGGTGGAACGGCGCAGAATATCTGGCGCTTTTCGCGCGGCGCCGAGGCTGCCGCGCTGACGGCCGACTACGCGGGAACCAGCAAGGGGCCGATGCCGTGGAACGGCCGCGTGTACTTCCTGAGTGATCGCGACGGGACCATGAACGTCTGGTCGATGAGCGACGCAGGAAAGGACCTGAAGCAGCACACCACCCACTCGGGGTGGGACGTCCAATCGGCGTCGCTCTCGCGCGGCCGGATCGCATACCAGCTTGGCGCGGACCTGCGCCTGCTCGATCTGGGCAGCGGCGCGGATACTCCGATCCAGATTCGGCTGACCTCCGACTTCGATCAGCTCCGCGAACGGTGGGTTCGGAATCCGATCGAATGGGTGGCCTCGATGCATCTGTCGCCAACCGGCGATCGTGTCGTGTTTACGGCGCGCGGCCAGATCTTCGTCGCGCCCGCAGAACAGGGCCGGTTCGTCGAGGCGACGCGCGACAAACGAGTGCGGCACCGCGAGGGACGCTTCATGCCGGACGGCAAGTCGCTCCTGGCGCTCTCGGACGAAAGCGGCGAGGTGGAGCTCTGGCGCATGCCGGCCAACGGCGTCGGCGGCGGCGAGCGGCTGACGACCGACGGCAAAATCCTCCGCTGGAACGCGCTCCCGTCGCCCGACGGCAAGCTCGTCGCCCACAACGACAAGGATCAGCAGCTCTGGGTTCTGGACCTCGCGTCGAAACAGCAGAAGAAGATCGCGTACGCGGCGGAGGGAGACTTCGACGATCTGGCCTGGTCGCCCGACAGCAAGTGGCTCGCCTACACCGCACCGGCCCGCAACCTGATGACGCAGGTGTTCCTCTACAACGTCGCGACCGGCTCGATCACGCCGCTTACATCAGACCGCTACGACAGCTTCAGCCCTGCGTGGAACCCGGACGGAAAGTGGATCTACTTCTTCTCCAATCGGAACTTCGTCTCCGTGGTCCCGTCCCCGTGGGGCGGCCGTCAGCCGGAACCGTTCTACGACAAGCAGACGAAGCTCTATCACGTGCCGCTCGTACGTGGCCAGCGGTCTCCGTTTCAGCCTGACGACGAGCTGATGCCCGAGAAGCCTGCGGAGAAGCCAGCAGAAAAGCCCGCGGAGAAAAGGACGACAAGCTCTCGGACGCGAAGCCGGCGGCTGCGGTGCCGCGCGAGGAGAAGCCGGTCAGGATCGACCTCGACGACATTCAGCAGCGGCTGATCGAGGTGCCGCTCGCGGCGGGCAACTACAACAACCTCTCGATCGACGGCAAGCGGCTCTACTTCGTGTCGGCGGAGGCGGGACCGGACGGCAAGCGGGCTCTCCGGACTCTCGCGATCCAGAGCAACAAGCCACAGCCGGAGACCTTCCTCGAAGACATCCGGTACTACGAGCTCTCGCTCGACGGCAAGAAAGTCCTCGTCCGCAAAGCGGACGATCTCTATGTGTTCGACGCCGGCGCAAAGGCGCCACCCACTGCGGAGCTGCCGAAGAAGCAGGTCGTGCTCCGCGACTGGACGTTCCGTTTCGATCCGCGCGACGAGTGGCGCCAGATGTTCACGGAGGCGTGGCGCCTGCACCGCGACTATTTCTACGACCGCGGGATGCACGGCCTCGACTGGCCGGCCGTCCGGGAGAAGTACCGTCCGCTCGTGGATCGCGTGACCGACCGCGCCGAGCTCAGCGACATCGTCGGGCAGATGATCTCGGAGCTCTCGGCCCTTCACGCGTCGGTCCGGGGCGGCGACATGCGCCGGGGCCAGGATCAGATTCAGCCCGGATCACTTGGCGCCCGGTTCGCGCGCGACGAGAAGGCGGGTGGGTTCAGGGTCGAGCGCATCTACCGCAGCGATCCGGACCTGCCTGACGAAACGGCGCCCCTGGCGCGGACCGGTGTCGACGTCCGCGAGGGCGACGTCATCGAGTCCATCAACGGCATTCCGTCGCTCAGCGCTCCGGACGTGAGTCAGCTGCTGCGTCAGCAGGCGGACAAGCAGGTCCTGCTCCGCGTCAAGCCGGGCGCTGGCGGGCCGTCGCGCGACGTCATCGTCACGCCCATATCGCAGACGCGCGATAACGATCTTCGCTACGACGAATGGGAATACACCAGGCGCCTCGAAGTCGAGAAGAGGGGCGGCGGGCGCATCGGCTACGTGCACCTGCGCGCGATGGGAAGCGGCAACATGGACGAGTGGACGCGCGAGTTCTATCCCGTGTTCGACCGCGAGGGGCTCATCGTCGACGTCCGCCACAACCGCGGCGGGAACATCGACAGCTGGATCCTGGAAAAGCTTCTGCGGAAGGCCTGGTTCTACTGGCAGCCGCGCGTCGGCAAGCCGATCTGGAACATGCAGTTCGCCTTCCGCGGCCACGTCGTCGTGTTGTGTAACGAGTGGACGGCGTCTGATGGCGAGGCGTTCGCCGAAGGCTTCCGGCGGCTCGGGCTCGGCAAGGTGATCGGCACTCGCACGTGGGGCGGGGAGATCTGGCTGTCAGGCAGCAACTTCATGGTCGATCGCGGCGTCGCCACCGCGGCCGAGACCGGCGTGTATGGGCCCGAGGGACAGTGGCTGATCGAAGGGCACGGCGTCGACCCCGACATCGTCGTCGACAATCTGCCGCACGCGACGTTCAAAGGACAGGACGCCCAGCTCGAAGCGGCCGTGAAATTCCTGCAGGAGGAAATCAAGAAGAAACCGGTACCGGTTCCATCGGCGCCCAAATACCCGAACAAGAAGACGACGTCTGAACCTTGAACTTAGTACGGTTCGGGGTTCAACGGTTCAGGGTTCAAGGGTGGTTAAGAGTTCGAGGTTCAGGGTTCGAGGTTCAGGGTTCTGGCCAGCCGCTAATCGCGAACCTGGACCCTCGAACCTAGAACCTGGAACCCCGAACCACCCTTGAACCATGAACCTAGAACCGCGAACCGCTGGTTCTAGGGGCTATCCGTGCGAGACGCGAGCCTTTTCGCCGTGCGTCATCTCGGTCGATAGACCGCCCACGCGGCTGCGCACGAGATCGATCACGAGACCCGCGGGGGTGCTTCCACCCACGACGAAGGCGATCGTGAAGTAGGCCGTGGCGACGAGGCCGGCCGTGCGCCAGACATCGGCGCCGGCGACGCGCGCCGCGACGAGCGAGAGCAGCGTGAGCGCCGCGAGGTCGAGGCTGGCCGTGACCGTGCGCTGCGCGATGATCGCCCCGGGCGCGTCCGGCGGCATGGGCGGCGGCGGCAGACGACGGTCGCCGGTTCGCGGCACACGCGAGCGATCGTCCTCGAACTCCGACGAGACGCCGATCGTCTCGGCCTGCGCCTTGATGATCGTTTCCGTGCGCCGATCCGCGAGCGGGTACAGCCTGCAGAATTCGTTGACGATCTGATCGGCGTTGAGGCCCACGCGAAGCGCGTACGCGCGGATGAACGACCGGGCGAAGATGCCCGCGGGCCAGCGCGACAGGTCGCCGCGCTCCAGGCCGGCCCAGAGGTCGGAGCCGACTTTGGTCTCTTCGGCGAGCTGCGCAAGGCTGAGATGGCGGCGCTCACGCTCGCGCCGCAGCCGCAGACCGAAGCTCTGCCTGTCGCTCACCAATTTCCGAGCAGAGCAATTCCCGCGCCGGCCCGGTGAGGGGTTTTTCGAGGCTGGCGGGCAGATCCGGGCCTTCCTGGTCCGGTGGAACGGATCGCCGATCCCCTTCCGAACGCCACCGTTGGAAGGCCACGTATGGCAACCCTACGGCCCTCCGCCCAGGCCGAAGGCTGCCAAAAAAGGTCATCGTATGTTTCGGATTTGATCACTCGATTACGGTTTATCACCCCCTATGATCCGGCCATGGCGAGCCGGATACGCGCCAGGCACCCGCGCGGGGACGCCTCGGATCTCAGGGTCACAGGCGATCCGGCCACGGTCGCGGCGCATCGCGAAGATGCCGCGCACGTTCGCGGCGGACGCGCCGATGCAGTTGCATGGCCGCGCACCGAGGCGGCCGTTGCCGCGCTCGTTCGTGCAAGCTCGCACGTCCTCCCGATCGGAGCACAGTCCTCGGTCACGGGCGGGGCGACGCCAACGGGAGGCCTGGTTCTCTCGGCGTCAAAGCTCACGGACATTTTCGTCTCGTCCGACAGACAATCCGTCCGCGTCGGCGCGGGAGTTCCACTCTCGGAGCTGCAGGCGAAGCTGCGCGAGCAATCACTCTGGTATCCGCCGGTGCCGACGTTCACCGGCGCGTTCGCCGGCGGCGTCGTCGCAACCAACGCGGCCGGCGCCACGACGTTCAAGTACGGGAGTACTCGGGACTGGGTGGAAGGCCTGACCGTGGTCCTCGCCTCGGGCGACGTCGTGGAAATCCGCCGCGGCGACGCGCGCGCGGGCGAGGATCGATCGTTCGAGATCGAAGGGATGGACGGCTCGATCGCGCGTGTGTTCGTGCCGTCCTACAGGATGCCTGACGTGCCGAAGCGATCCGCCGGTTACTACGCCGCACCCGGCATGGATCTCGTCGATCTGTTCGTGGGCTCCGAAGGCACGCTCGGGGTCGTCACCGAGGTGACGTTCCGCGTCGCGCAAGCGACGCCTGCAATTGCGCTCGCGTTCGTGCCGATTCAGAGCGAGCGCATCGCAGTCGACGTCGTCACGGAGCTCAGGGACGCTTCGCAGACCACGTGGCGTGATCGCGATCGGCGCGGCATCGACGTCGCTGCGATCGAACACATGGACCGGCGTTCCCTCGCGATCCTTACCGAGGACGGCGCCGATCGCGCGCTGGACATCTCCTGGCCGCCGGCGACCGAGGTAGCGCTCCTCATCCAGCTCGAGCTCGAGCCTGGGACCGACCCCCGGCGTGTTTACGACGAGGTCGGCCTGGCACGCGATGCCGACGCGCCGGATTCGCCGGTCGTCCGCTTCTGCCGCCTTCTCGATCGCCGCGGCCTGCTCGATGACGTGGAGCTCGTCCCGCCAGGTAACCGTCGCCGCTTCGAGGCGTTCTTCGCGCTTCGGGAGGCGGTACCAACGGGCGTCAACCGCAGGGTGGGGGCGGCGAAGCGGGACGTCGACGAAGGAATCGAAAAGACGGCAGGCGACACAATCGTGCCGTTCTCATCCTTCGGAGAGATGCTCGCGCTCATCCGCGAGGCGTTCGAACGCCGCGGTCTCGACTACGCGATCTGGGGACACATTTCGGACGGCAACGTCCACCCCAACGTGATTCCGTCGAGTCTTGCCGACGTGAACGCGGCGCGGGAGGCGATTCTCGAGCTCGGACGAGCGGTCGTGCGTCTCGGCGGGTGCCCCCTCGCGGAGCATGGCGTCGGCCGAAGCGCACTCAAGCAGGGGCTGCTGCGCGATCTGTATGGCGATCGCGCCATCGAGGAGATGCGATCGGTCAAGCGCGCGCTGGATCCCGAGTGGAAGCTCGCCCCGGGAGTGCTCTTCGAAATCTAGGATTTCGCGTATCGCTCCGGATCGGCGTCGAACTTCGACTTGCAGCCGGGCATGCAGAAATAGTACGTCTGGCCTTTGTAGTCGCTCTTGGCAGGCGCGGCCTTCTCGTCAACCTGCATCCCGCACACTGGATCAGTGGTCATGGTTCGCTCCTCAAGTTTTGAGCTTTGAGCTCTGAGCTCTGAGCTCTGAGCCCTGAGCCCTGAGCCCTGAGCCCTGAGCCCTGAGCCTTTAGGCATTCGGCATTGGGCATTAGTGTTTGTGCTTGTGTCCGTCTGACGCCTTGGCTGGCTCCTTCCCCAGCTGCAGCGCCGTCCACTCTTCAGGGCTCTTCGGATTGAGCGCCGCCATTTCGGCCAGTTCGGTCTTCGTGATCTTCGGCAGGTGTCGAATGAAGCGTACGAGGTGCCACGTGTCGTTCGAAGCCTCCGCCGAGCCATCGCCGAAGCCCGGCATTCCGGTGAAGCGAACGCCGTTCTCGATGACATGGAACAGTTCGCCATCCGTCATGGCCTGTGTGGCGGCGGCCTTCAGATCCGGGGGACGCGGGTACATACCCCGGCCGTACATCGTGTCGCCTGCTCCGTCGTTGCCGTGGCACGTCGCGCAGTGATCGGCGAAGTGCGTCATGCCCGCGCGGACGATCTCCGGCGTCGCCGGCACAGGGTTCGGCGTTGCTTTGACGCGCGCGGGAACCGCATAGGTGCGTATCCGCCGTGCGACCTTCGACTCAACCGGAGAGGGCGAGGCGCGAGCGCTCAGCTCCGTCGACGTCACGTACCAGTACCCAGCAGCTGCGAACGCGGCAATCAGAAGCACGACGAGCAGGATGAGCTTGATGAACGCTCTCATGATTAAATGATACGCCCATGCTCGATCGCCCATCGACGTCGCTGAGGGCGAGGCTCGCCCGGTGGCCGCTCATCCGGCAGATCGCGTCAGGCACGGATGGCACCGGCGCGGAAGCGATGACGCGGCGGACGATCGAGCTCAAACCGCGTCACGACGCCGCCGAAGTATCGCGCTCGGTCTGTCCGTACTGCGCAGTCGGCTGCGGTCAGCTCATCTTTCACCGGAACAAACAGCTCATCTCGATCGAGGGCGATCCCGGTTCGCCGATCTCGCAGGGGCATCTCTGCCCCAAGGGCGCCGCCAGCTTCGAGCTGCTCACACACCCAGGCCGTCTGACGACCGTTCAGTATCGCGCCCCGTACGCGAGAGCGTGGACGACGATCGATCTGGAGACCGCGCTCGACATGGTGGCGGATCGAGTCTGGCAGTCGCGCGAACGCCATTTCGTCGAGTCGCGCGACGGCTACCCGCTCATGCAGTGCCCGTCGATCGCGCATCTGGGCGGCGCCACGCTCGACAACGAAGAGAACTACCTGATCAAGAAGCTGTTCACCGGCGGGCTGGGCATGGTCTGTCTGAGCAACCAGGCCCGGATATGACACAGCTCCACGGTGCCCGGTCTGGGCACCTCGTTCGGGCGCGGCGGCGCGACGACGGCGCAGCAGGATCTCGTGAACGCCGATGCCATCCTGATCATCGGATCGTCGATGGCGGAAGCGCACCCGGTCGGCTTTCAGTGGGTCGTCCGCGCGCGCGAGCGCGGCGCGCACGTCATCCACGTCGACCCGCGCTACTCGCGCACGTCGGCGATGTCGGACTTCTGGGTGCCGCTCCGCGCCGGCAGCGACGTCGTGTTTCTCGGTGGCCTGATCAACTACGTCCTCGAACGCGGACTCTACTTCCACGAATACGTAGTCGCGTACACCAACGCTCCGACGATCATCCGCGGCGACTTCGCTGACGTGGAAGGGCTCGACGGGCTGTTCTCCGGGTGGGATCCCACGCGCGGGAGGTACGACACCGAGACCTGGGAGTATGCGAACTCACCCGAAACGGGAACCGCCTCGGGCCGATCGCCCAAGGCGGGCGGACACGAGCAGGACAGCGCCGGCGCGAGCGCGGGGAGCGGACCCGCCGAGCGGGACCCGACGCTTCAGAACCCGCGGTGCGTCTTTCAACTGCTCAAGCGGCACTTTGCGCGCTACACGCCCGAAATGGTCGAGCGCGCATGCGGAGTGCGGCGCGACGACTTTCTCGACGTCGCACAAGCGTTCGCCTCCGCCTCGGGTCCCGAGCGCACCGGCGCCATCTGCTACGCCGTCGGATTGACGCAGCACTCCACCGGCGTGCAGGTCATCCGCGCCGCCGCGATCCTGCAACTCCTGCTCGGCAACGTCGGCCGCCCCGGGGGCGGCGTGCTGGCGCTGCGAGGCCACGCGTCGATTCAGGGATCGACCGACATCCCGACGCTCTTCGACATCCTGCCTGGCTATCTCCCGATGCCCAAGCTCGAACCGAACGGCGGACGATCGCTGCGCGAGTATCTCGAGGCCAGCCAGCCGTCGAGCGGCGTGTGGGCGGCGACCGACGCGTTTCTGGTTTCGCTGCTCAAGGCGTGGTACGGGGAAGCGGCCGCCGAGCGCAACGATTTCGGATTCGACTGGCTGCCACGCGTGACGGGCGACCACTCGCATTTCGGTTTCTGGCTCGACATGGCAGACGGTGGGGCGCGCCGAGGCGGCAGCATCGAGGGTCTCTTCGTGATGGGTCAGAACCCGGCCGTCGGGGCGCCGAACGCGCGGCTCGAACGCCGGGCGCTGGCGAATCTTCGCTGGCTCGTCGTGCGCGACATGGTCGAGACCGAAACCGCCAGCTTCTGGTACGACTCGCCGGAGATCGAGCGAGGCGAATTGCAGACCGAGGGTATCGAGACGGAAGTGTTTCTCTTCCCTGCCGCCGGCCACGCGGAAAAGAGCGGCTGCTTCACGAATACGCAGCGCCTGATCCAGTGGCGCGAGAAGGCGGTCGATCCACCCGGCGACGCCCGCAGCGAGGCCTGGTTCATCTATCACCTCGGGCGGCGGTTGAAGGCGCTTGCCGCCCGCGATCCTCGGTCGCGCCATGCCGGCCTCTCGGCGCTGACGTGGGACTACCCCACCCTCGGTGCGCACGACGAGCCCTCGGTCGAGGAAGTGCTGAAAGAGATCAACGGCTGGCGGATCACGAACGGCGCGCGCACGCAGCTCGAGAACTTCGGAGCGTTGAAGAACGACGGCTCCACCGCGTGCGGAGTCTGGATCTACTCGGGCGTGTATCCAGACGCCGCGCGCAATCGCGCGCGCGAGCGGAACCCTCAGGGCCCGTATGGTCACGGATGGGGATTCGCCTGGCCCGCCGACCGCCGCATCCTTTACAACCGCGCCTCGGCGCGTCCCGACGGCCGGCCGTGGAGCGAGCGCAAGAAACTCGTGTGGTGGGACGAGGCGCGCCGCGAGTGGACCGGATACGACACGCCGGACTTCAATCGCGTGAAGGCGCCCGATTACCGTCCGCCGCGAGGCGCGCGCGGCGACGCCGCGCTCGCGGGCGACGCGCCGTTCATCATGCATCCCGACGGCCTGGGCTGGATCTGGGTCGCGAGCGGTCTCAAGGACGGCCCGCTGCCCGCGCACTACGAACCGTTCGAGTCGCCGATCCGGAATCCGCTCTATTCACGCCAGCACAATCCCGCGGCGGATCGGAAGGAGCGTCCGGACAACCAGTACGCGGCGTCACCCGACGATCGCTATCCGCACGTGCTGACGACCTATCGGCTGACGGAGCATCACGCGGCCGGAGGGATGACGCGCATGCTGACGCGGCTCGCCGAACTGCAGCCGGAACTCTTCTGCGAGCTCTCGCCGGAGCTCGCGAGCGAGATCGGCAGCCGTCACGGCGAGCGGCTCAGGATCTCGACCCCGCGAGGCTCGATCGAAGCGCGCGCGCTCGTCACGCCGCGCATCCGCCCGCTCGTCGTCGACGGACGGCTCATCCATCAGGTCGCGCTGCCCTTTCACTACGGCCGCCACGGCCACGCCGCCGGCGACGTCGTCAACGACCTGATCCCGATCTCGCAGGAGCCGAATGTACGGATCATGGAATCGAAGGCCTTGCTGTGTCGCGTGGAGCCATGCCCGTAACCGCTTTTCTCACCGACTCCACTCTCTGCATCGGCTGCAAGGCATGCGAGGTCGCCTGCAAGGAATGGAACCAGCTGCCCGACGATGGGTTCGCGTGGCGGGGGTTGTCGTATGACAACACCGGCGGGCTGGGGCATTCGACGTGGCGGCACGTCAAGTTCGTAGAACAGGGACTGGGCACAGCTCCCAATCCCCAGTCCCTCGTCCCCACATGGACCTTTTCCTCAGACGTCTGCAAGCACTGCGAGCAGGCGGGCTGTCTGGACGCATGCCCGACAGGCTCGATCGTGCGTACCGAGTTCGGCGGCGTCTTCGTCCAGCCCGATGTCTGCAACGGCTGCGGCTACTGTGTCGTCTCCTGCCCATTCGGCGTCGTCGAGCGCAGCCCGACCGACGGCCGGGCGTTCAAGTGCACGTTCTGCTACGACCGCCAGAAGGCGGGTCTCGTTCCGGCGTGCGCGAAAGCGTGCCCGACCGAATCGATCCTGTTCGGCGAGATCGGCGTACTGCGCGAGCGAGCGGCCACCAGACTCGAAGAGCTGCACTCTCGTGGCGTGGAAGACGCCGTACTGTACGACGCGCGTGACACGAGCGTCGGCGGAACGCACGCGATGTTCATCGTGCGGGGCGACGTTCGCGCCTACAATCTGCCCCGCGAGCCCGAGGCGCCAGCGTCGAAGATGCCGGACGGGTGGCGATCCGCCGCACTGACGGCCGGTGCGATGGTCCTGCTCACGGCGCTCGCGTTTTTCGACCGGGGACGTTAGTCGCCACGGATTTCACGGATTACACGGAGCCACGGATTACGCGGATTAAAGGATGTCCGACAAATTGTGATCCGTGGAACCCGTCTAATCCGTGGCCTAATAGTGATCCGTGAAATCGGGGTAATCCGTGGCTGATTCGATCCGGGAAATCCGTGGCTAAATGGATGATCGACTCGACGAACTGAGGCGCGAGGCAGCGGCGACCGGTACGGTCAAGGGTGCCGGCGTGCGGCCGCTCGGCGCACCCTTTCCGATCGCCGACGCGGAGCACGGCTACTACGGCCTGCCGCTGCTGAAGCGGCCCACGTGGACGTGGGAAGTACCCGCGTATCTGTTCGTCGGCGGCGTAGCGGGCGCCGCGGCGGCGATTGCGGCCGCCGCCCGGCTGAGCGGGAACCCGACTCTGGCGCGCGACGCCAGGTGGATCGCGGCGGCGGGCGGGGCAGCATCGCCGCCTCTGTTGATCTCCGATCTCGGGCGGCCCGACCGCTTCCTGAACATGCTGCGCGTCTTCAAGGTCCAGAGCCCGATGTCGGTCGGCGTCTGGACGCTGGTCGCCTTTTCGACCGCCAGTTCGTCCGCCGCCTTCGCCGACGTCGCGTCGCGCCTCCTGCCATCAGGCACTCCGGTTCGGGCGGTTCGTGACGCGTCCGCTCTGGTGGCCGCGTCGACCGGGCTGGCGATGTCCACCTACACTGGCGTGCTCATCGGCGCGACCACGATCCCCGTCTGGTCTGAGCACGCCCGTCTCCTGCCCGTGCACTTCGGCGCATCCTCGCTCGGCGCCGCCGCATCGCTGCTCGAGCTCGCGGGACACCGGCATCGTGCGCTGCACTGGCTGGCGCTCGCTGCCGCGGCAACCGAGACCGCGATCGCCCTTCGGCTCGAGGGGAGCGAGGATCGAGCGTCCGAACCTCTGCGGCGCGGCGAGAGCGGGGCGCTCGTGCGAGCGGGAGGGCTCCTGGCCGGCCCGGTGCCTCTCGCGCTTCGCCTGATCGGCGGCCGTTCCTCCGGGTGGCGGCGGGCCGCGGCGATCTGCGCGGTCGCAGGATCGGCCCTCAGCCGGTTCGGCTGGATCCGGGCCGGGACGGCATCGGCCGACGACCCCGGGGCGGTCCTATAATTCCATCGGAGCCCCCAATGCGCCGCGCGTCCGTGCTCATCGGCGTCGCCGCGGCCGTGTTCCTGACGGCGCTCGTCCAGACCGCCGGCCCGGATCTGATACAGACGGCCGGCGTCGAGAAAGCTGTTTCGAGCGAGTCAGCAGACTATCTCGGCTCAGAGTCCTGCCGTTCGTGTCACGAGGATCAGTACGCTTCCTGGAAGAAGTCACTGCACGTGCAGATGACGCGGCCGATCGACGAGGCGCAGGTGCTCGGCAACTTCGCGGCCGGCACTCGCTTCGAGAAGTACGGACGCTCCTACGCGATGGACACGCGCGACGGCCGCCGGTTCGTCCGGATCGGGCGATCCGAATTCGAAGTCCACTACACGCTCGGCGCGCGGCGCTTCCAGGGCTACCTGTCACGCCTGCCGGACGGGCGCATCTATGTGCTGCCCGTCTTCTGGCACGTCGAGACCGGCCAGTGGATCGACTTCAAAGAGATCACGCCCCTGCCGGACGAGGTGCACGACTTCCGGCAGATCTGGAACGTCAACTGTTTCAACTGTCACGCCACCAACCTGGTGCAGAACTTCGATACACGTTCGAAGACGTACCGCACGTCGTGGACCGAGATGGGCATCGGGTGCGAGGCGTGCCACGGACCCGGCCGCGAGCACGACGCGCTCATGCGCGCGTGGAAGGCGGGCGAGATCGCCAGGCCCGCAGCGTTGAAAGTCGTGTCACCCCACACGGCGTCGTCGCGCCAGATGTTCGACACGTGCGGCTACTGCCACGGCAACAAGACGAATTACTTCGCCGGGTTCAGGGCGGGAGAGCGATACGAGGACTACGCGCTTCCCTTCCTCATCAGTCAACCCATCCCGCCCGAAGATCCGCAGGGCGACTTCTGGCCCGACGGGCGCCCGAACCGCTTCAACCGCCCGCAGGCCATCACCTCGACCGGCTGCTTCCTCGCGGGCAAGGTCACGTGCACGAGCTGCCATGTGGGTCACGCCGCGCGCAACGATCACGCGTTGAAGGTCCCGGCAGAGCAGACCAATCTCCTCTGCACGCAGTGCCACACGACATTCGAAGGTCCGGCGCTCCCGGCACACACTCGACACCCGGCCGACTCGGCCGGCAGCCGCTGCGTCGAGTGCCACATGAGCGACGTCAACTGGCGCCTGCTGACGCGGCGGCGCGACCACACGTTCCAGCCACCGGTTCCGGAGATGACGGCGGCGTACGGCGTGCCGAATGCCTGCACCACGTGCCACGACACGCGCACGCCGGAATGGGCGGTCGAAACGATGAACGCGTGGTACGGCGAGCGCGATCGCACGCGGCGCTCCGGCATCCTACGCCGTGCCGATGCGATGTACCGCGCGGGCAGCGGCGACCGCTCTGCGATTCCCGGTCTCGTTCAAGTGCTCTCGGAACCGGCCCAGGGTGTCGTCGTCCGCGCGAGCGCGGCCGACTTCATCGGACGGCTTGCGGCCAATCCGGGCGGCGCCGCCGCGGACACGCTGCCGCTCGACGCCGCGAACGCGCTGCTGAAAGCGACGGCCGATCGGGAGCCGATGGTCCGCGCGATGGCCATTCGCGCTCTCGGCTATGCAGGTGAGCGCCGCGCCGTTCCCGCGATCAGCGCCCGGCTTCGCGATCCGGCGCGAGTCGTCAGGGTGACGGCCGCCTCGGCGCTCCTCGCGCTCGGCGTCGCCACGCTCGACGGCCCGTCCGGCGCCGCGCTCGTGCGTGCGCAGGACGAATACGCGGAGAGCCTGCGCGCGTTCCCGGACTCCTCGGAGAATCACTCCTCACTCGCCTGGCTGGAAATGTCGAGAGGCCGCGACGCCGAAGCTGCGGTCGCGCTGACGACGGCCGTGGACCTGAACGCGTCGGACGCGCATGCCCGCGTGCTTCGCGGCGTGCTCTTCGCGCGTCAGAAAAAGCTCGACGAGGCGATTCGCGAGTGGGAGGAAGCGAAAAAGCTGGACCCGAAGAACCCGCGGATCGATCGGCTCATCGAGGAGGCGCGCCGCCGGAAATAGAGATGTCGCCGGTGATGACGTCAATCGAGACGACCGGCTGACTATTCCCGAGCGTCGTCTCGCCAAAGCGGGGCCCGAACGACTCCTTCCGCGTGAGCGGAATATCCGAATCGATCTTCCCGTTGAACGTCAGCGCCAGAATGCGCGCGTCGGCCGGCGGCCTGGCGAAGGCCAGGCGCACGCTCCCGTTGAACGCGCGCAGCCGCAGAAAGCCGTCGCGATCGAGCGTGGCCGCTTCGACCTTGACGTCGCCGAAGCCTGTCTCGAGACGCAGGCGGCCGGCGACGGATGAGGCTTCGATCGATCCTTGCCTGACGTCGGCCGCGATGGCCCCGTCGAGACCGCTGATGACGAGACGGCCGTCCAGCAGGCGAACCGACTCGAACGTCGCGCGCGCCGGCGCGCGCCGCACGATC
>DATAFJ010000039.1:0-5447 GCA_036257535.1 Vicinamibacterales bacterium
CGAGGCGGAGAACCAGGACCAGGGCAGGATCCCGCAGAACATGAACAGCGCGTACGGCTCGTGGCCGGGCGCACGCGATTCGATGATGTAGCGGAAGACGAACGTGTAGATGAGCAGAAGCAGCAGCGGGTTCACGAACGACCAGAAGAAGCCCAGTACCGACCCGCGATAGCGCGCCTTGAGCTCACGCGCGACGAGGCTTTGAATCAGACCGCGGTAGCGAAAAAGCTGGCGGAGGTTATGCCACATCGACCTGCAAGAGCAGCGTCGTGATGTTGTCCGGTCCGCCTCCAGCGTTGGCCGCTTCGATCAGCTTCCCGCAGATGGTTTCGAGAGCGCCGTCCAGTCGAAGGATGTCAACGATACGATCGTTAGGGAGAACGGCGAAGAGTCCGTCGGAGCAGAGCAACACCCGATCGCCCGGTTCGAGCGTCACCTCGTTCACATCGACTTCGGGATCGTCGCCGCCGGCCAGCGCGCGCGTCACGACATTGCGCCACGGATGCTGACGCGCCGCGTTCGCCGTCATCGTCCCCGCGCGCACCTGTTCCTCTACCCAGGAGTGATCGTTCGTGAGCTGCTGAAGGCCGCCCCGGCGAACCAGGTACACGCGGCTGTCGCCCACGTGCGCGATGGCGACCGTGTTGTCGCGGCCGGCGCCGCCAATGAGGACGGCCGACGCCGTCGTCGCCATGCCGCGCAGGTCCTGCGCGCCCTCCATCGCCGCGCCGATTCGACGGTTCGCAAGGCGGAACGCGGCCTTGAGCCGATTCGCATCCACGCTGACCGCGGGGTCGTACGGAAACGGCCACGTGCGGTTGCGATCGGCGCCGGCGGTTTCTCCCGCGAACGCCTCAATGGCGTCCACCGCGACCCTCGACGCGACCTCGCCCGCGACGTGCCCGCCCATGCCGTCAGCGACGACGAACAGCCCCAGGTCGGGGCGCGCGCAATAACTGTCTTCGTTGCTGGTCCGGCGCAACCCCGGGTGCGTGGCGACGGCCCAGGACAGCTTCATCACTAGACCCGGGTACGGGCCTTCGAGGCGACCTGGATACGAATGAGAGCCTTCAGGAGCGCGATACGCGCGAGCTCGTAGTCCATGTCGGGGTGGTGCCGCCCGAGCATCTGCTCCGCCCGGGCCCTGGCCTCTTGGGCGCGCGTCACCACGATCTCTTCCGCCTTCTCTGCAATCTGCGCGAGAACGGTGACACGGTCGGGCAGAATCTCGGCGAAGCCGAAGGCGACCGCCAGATAGTGTTTGTCCAGACCCTTACGATACCAAAGCTCGCCGACGTGCAGCGCCGCCAGAAGAGGCGTGTGTCCCGGCAGTACGCCGAAATAGCCATCGGCGCCCGGCAGCTCGACTTCGTCGACCTGCTCGTGAACGAGCTGTCGATCGGGCGTGACGATGTCGAGCGTCAACGACGTGGGAAGAGTGTCAGGCATTCTTTAATGTGTTCGCCTTCTCGACCGCTTCTTCGATCGTTCCCACCATCCAGAACGCCTGCTCCGGAAGCTCGTCGTGTTTGCCGTCGACGATCTCCTGGAACCCGCGGACCGTGTCGCCGATCGGCACGTACTTTCCTTTGAAACCCGTGAACTGCTCGGCCACGAAGAACGGCTGAGAGAGGAACCTTTGAATCTTGCGGGCGCGCGCGACCGCCTGCTTGTCTTCCTCCGACAGCTCGTCGATTCCGAGAATGGCGATGATGTCCTGGAGATCCTTGTACCGCTGCAGCACCTGCTTGACCGATCGCGCGACGGCGTAGTGCTCCTGGCCGATGACCCTCGGGTCGAGGATGCGCGAGGTCGACGCGAGCGGATCGACGGCGGGGTAGATGCCGAGCTCGGCGATCGATCGTGACAGGTTTGTCGTGGCGTCGAGGTGGGCGAACGTCGTCGCCGGCGCAGGATCGGTGTAGTCGTCTGCCGGCACGTAAATGGCCTGGACGGACGTGATGGATCCATTCTTCGTCGACGTGATTCTCTCCTGCAGCTCTCCCATCTCGCTCAGGAGCGTGGGTTGATAGCCGACCGCCGACGGCATCCGTCCAAGCAGAGCGGACACTTCCGATCCGGCCTGCGTGAAGCGGAAGATGTTGTCGATGAAGAGCAGCACGTCCTTGCCTTCCGCGTCGCGGAAATACTCGGCGACGGTCAGCGCGCTGAGGCCGACGCGCAGGCGAGCGCCTGGCGGCTCCGTCATCTGGCCATACACGAGTGCGGCGCGTGACTTGGAGAAATCCTCGATGTTGATGACGCCGCTCTCCTGGAACTCGAGCCACAGGTCGTTCCCCTCGCGCGTGCGCTCTCCGACGCCGCCGAAGACCGAGACGCCTCCGTGCTTGAGCGCGATGTTGTGGATGAGCTCCATGATGATAACGGTCTTGCCGACGCCCGCGCCGCCGAACAGGCCGATCTTTCCGCCCTGCAGGTACGGCTCGAGGAGATCGATGACCTTGATGCCGGTCTCGAACATCCTGAGCTCGGTCGACTGCTGCTCGAGCGTCGGCGCCGCCCGATGGATCGGCCATCTCTCTGTCGCAAGCACCGGACGGTCAGGAAAATCGACCGGCTCGCCGAGGACGTTCAATACGCGGCCGAGCGTGGCGGGTCCGACCGGTACGGAGATTGGCGCGCCGGTGTCGATGGCCTTCATGCCGCGCTGCATCCCGTCGGTCGGCTTCATGGCGACGGCCCGCACGCGGTTCTCGCCCAGATGCTGTTCGACCTCCGCGACGACGTCAATCTGGTCTGCGCCCTTGCCCTCCGATACGACGCGGAGCGCGTTATAGATTTCCGGCAGGTGGCCGGCCTCGAACTCGACGTCGATGACGGGGCCGATCACCTGGACGACCTTGCCGGCCTTCTTGTCAGTTGCGACTGCTGTAGCCATCTCGAATCCTTGTAGATACTAGGCATTGGGCATCAGGCATCAGCGTTACTCTGCCTGTGCGCCCGACACGACCTCGATGATCTCGCGCGTAATCGCGGCCTGCCGTACTTTGTTCATGTAGAGCGTCAGCGACTCGATCATTTCGGCGGAGTTCTTCGTCGCCGTGTCCATCGCCGTCATTCGCGCCGCATGCTCGGCGGCGGACGACTCGAGCAGCGCACGATAGACCTGTACCTCGACGTGGTGCGGCAGCAGCTCTCGAAAGATCTCGTCCGGCGCCGGCTCGTAGAGGTACTCAATCGCGGCGCCAGCCGCCTCCGGCTCGAGCCGCGGAATCGGCAGAAGCTGCTCCACGACGATGCGCTGCTGGAGGACGGACTTGAACTCGTTGTACAGCAGATAGACGGCGTCGATATCCCGTCCCGTGAAGTCTTCGATTGCGGCGCGCGCGATCGCCTGAGCGTGGCCGAAGCTGAGGTCCTGGAACAGGTTGATGTGCTCGAACCTGACGTCGAAGCCGCGCCGCGCGAAGAAATCGCGCCCCTTGCGGCCGACGAGCCCCAGCGTCACCTCGATCGCGGGACGCTCAGCGATGAAGGCGCCGCCGGCCTTGATGATGTTCGTATTGAAGCTGCCGCACAACCCGCGGTCCGCCGTGACCACGATGAGCAGCGTCCGGCCGGTGCCGTCGGTCCGGGGATCCAGAAGAGGATGGACGGCCGGGTCGACGCGCGACGCCAGGCCGTTCAGCACCCGCTGCATGTGCTGCGCGAACGGCCGCGCATTCGTGATGCGTTCCTGCGCGCGACGGAGCTTCGACGCGGCGACCATCTTCATGGCCTTGGTGATCTGTTGCGTCGACTTGACCGCCCGGATCCGCCGGCGTAGGTCGATCAGAGACGGCATCGCCCGCTCAGGCCGCTCGCACCGCGGCGAACGTCTGCCCGAACTCCTTGAGCGCCGCCGATATCTCCGCCTTCAACGCGTCGTCGAGCTGCTTCTTCTCGGCGATGCCCTTGAGCACCCCGGGCGACCGCGTTTCGACGAAGACGTAGAGCTCATCTTCGTAGCGATCGACGGCCTCGACCGGAATCGCGTCGAGGTAGCCGTTGGTGGCGGCAAAGATGATGAGCACCTGCTTCTCGACCGGCAGCGGCTCATACTGCAACTGTTTGAGGATCTCGACGAGCCGGCGGCCGCGATTGAGCTGCGACTGCGTGGCCTTGTCGAGGTCGCTTCCGAACTGCGCGAACGCCGCGAGCTCGCGATACTGCGCCAGGTCGAGCCGCAGGCTCCCTGCGACCTGCCGCATGGCTTTGACCTGCGCCGATCCGCCGACCCGCGAGACCGAGTTTCCAACGTTGATGGCCGGACGAACGCCCTGATGGAACAGGTCGGTCTCGAGGAAGATCTGACCGTCGGTGATCGAAATGACGTTCGTGGGAATGTAGGCGGACAGATCGCCCGCCTGCGTTTCGATGATCGGCAGGGCCGTGAGCGAGCCGCCTCCGAGCTCCGTGCGCAGCTTCGCCGCGCGCTCGAGCAACCGCGAATGCAGATAGAACACGTCGCCCGGATACGCTTCGCGGCCGGGAGGGCGCCGCAGCAGCAGCGAGATCTCCCGGTAGGCCTGCGCGTGCTTCGAAAGATCGTCATAGACGCACAGCGCGTGACGGCCGCTGTCGCGGAAGTACTCGCCCATCGCGCACGCGGAGTACGGACTGATGTAGAGCAGCGGCGCCGGTTCCGACGCGCCGGTGGCAACGATAATGCTGTAGCGCAGCGCATCCGCCTCTTCGAGCGTCCTGACGACCTGCGCGATCGTCGACTGCTTCTGACCGATCGCGTTATAGATGCAGATGACGTCCTGGCCGCGCTGATTGATGATTGCGTCGACCGCGACGGCCGTCTTGCCGGTCTGGCGATCGCCGATGATCAGCTCGCGCTGCCCGCGGCCGATCGGCACCATGGCGTCGATCGCCTTGAGGCCGGTCTGGAGCGGCTCCCTGACCGGCTGCCGATCCACGACGCCCGGGGCGAGCCGCTCGATCGGCGACATGGTCGTCGTGTTGATCGGTCCCTTGCCGTCGATCGGCTGGCCGAGCGCGTTGACGACGCGGCCGAGCAGCTCTTCGCCGACGGGAACCGAGATGATGCGGCCCGTGCGCTTCACCGGATCGCCTTCGCGAATCTCCTGGAACTCACCCAGAAGAACCGTGCCGACGCTGTCCTCTTCGAGATTGAGCGCGATGCCGAACACGTTGTGGGGGAACTCGAGCATCTCTCCCGCCATGGTCCGCTCGACGCCGTGCACGCGCGCGATGCCGTCACCGATCGAGATGACGGTGCCGACTTCCGCTACGTCGACGTCGGCGCTGTAGTTGCCGATCTGATCCCGGATGATCTTGGAGATGTCTTCCGCTTTGATCTGCATCCCTCGAATCCTTCGTCCGTTCGTCCTTCGTCCTGCGTACGTCGTCAGCTCTCGAGCAGCGTCGATTTGAGCCGCTCGAGCTGTCGCGCGACGCTGGCATCGTACACGACGCTG
>DATAFJ010000041.1:0-2583 GCA_036257535.1 Vicinamibacterales bacterium
GTGGCCAGCGGGGGCGGCGCCACTCCGTACAGCAGCAGGCCGGGTCGCACGGCATCGAACCACACGCGCACGTCGCGCAGCATCGCGGCGCTGTTGGCGGCGTGACGCGGCACGCGCAGTGCGCCCGCGTGGTCGAGCGTCGCCAGCGCGCGGGTAAACGCCTCGCGCTGCGCGCCCATCAGCGGGTGCTCCGCATCGTCCGCGGTCGCGAAATGCGTGTAGACGGCAGCGAGCTCGAGGTGCGGGCTCGCGAGCAGGCCGGCGATGCTGTCGGGCAGGTGATCGTGACGAAATCCGAGGCGGTGCATCCCGGTATCGATCTTCAGGTGATAACGGATGCGAACCCCGCGCCGAGCGGCTTCGGCCTCGACGGCGCGCGCGGCGGTGGGCGTGGAGATGGTCGGCACCAGATCGTGCTCGAACAGCCCGCCGAGATCGCTGACGCTCATCGCGCCGAACACGAGGATGCCGGCGCGCACGCCCGCCTCGCGCAGCACGATCGCCTCTTCGATGTCGGCGCACGCCAGCATGCCGGCGCCGGCCTGCTCGAGCGCGAGCCCCACGGGCCCGGCGCCATGGCCGTAGGCGTTCGCCTTCACCACCGCAATGACCGACGGCGCACGGCCACCGGGCGCCTCGGCCGCCAGAAACGCTGAAATGGCGCGGTAGTTGGATTGAATGGCCCGGAGATCGACGTGCGCGACGGTCGAACGGAGCATGTTCGAAATTCGGAATGCGGAATGCGGAGCTCGGAGCTAGTTCCGAATTTGGAACTCGGAGTGCGGAAGTACTGCGGAGTGCAGAAAGTCTCGAACGCTCTGAATTGACGAATCGGCGGCGGGTTGCTCGCGCCGCCTCAGATGATGACTAGCGGGGCGATCGCCCTTGGTACTGCGCCGAGGAATCCGGCGCCACGTAACTTCGTCATTCAGGGCACTCGAGAATTCCTGCATTCTGCAATACGTCCGAATTCCGCGTTCCGAGTTCGGAACCCATTCCGCATTCCGCATTCCGCATTCCGAACTACTCAGGCCGGTCAGCATCAAACCGGCCGCCGCCAGCCAGGTCTTCGAAGCGCGTGTGCTGCTTCAGGAAGGCGAGCTCGATCATCCCCGTCGGACCGTTGCGCTGCTTGGCGATGATGAGCTCGGCCTTGCCCTGGTCTTCCGGCTTGGCGTCGGGGTACATATCGGCGCGGAACAGCATCAGCACGACGTCGGCATCCTGCTCGAGCGCGCCCGACTCTCGCAGGTCCGAGAGGAGCGGCCGGTGGTCGGAGCGAGACTCGGGAGCGCGGCTCAGCTGCGACAGCGCGACGACGGGGACGCCCAACTCTTTGGCGAGGCCCTTGAGCCCGCGCGAGATCGCGGCCAGCTCCAAGGTCCGGTTCTCGAACCGGCCGCGTCCTGTCATGAGCTGCAGGTAATCGATGACGAGCAGCCCGAGCCCGTGCTCCGCCGCGAGGCGGCGGGCCTTCGCGCGCATCTCGAGCACGCCGACGCCGGCGGTATCGTCGATGAAGAGCCGGGCGTCGCCGAGGATGCCGAGCGCGTGCGACAGCGCCTGGTAGTCACGCTGACCAATGGCGCCCGACATGAGACGATGCGCGTCGATCCGCGCGACGGAGGTGAGCAGGCGAACGAACAGCTGTTCGCGCGACATCTCCAGGCTGAAGAACCCGACCGTTGTGCCCTCTTTGAGCGACGCGTGTTCGGCGATGTTCAGCACGAGGCTCGTCTTCCCCATCGACGGCCGTGCCGCCACGATGATC
Source organism: Vicinamibacterales bacterium (assembly GCA_036257535.1). Lineage (GTDB taxonomy): Bacteria > Acidobacteriota > Vicinamibacteria > Vicinamibacterales > 2-12-FULL-66-21 > DATAEE01. The sequence continues at coordinate 1,772 of DATAFJ010000041.1, forward strand.
AAGTCTCCGGGCTGGAAGCCGCGTGTCATGCGATCGAGGTCGGTGAAGCCGGTGGGGACGCCGGTGACGAGGCGCTTCTGCTCGAAGAGCAGCTCGATCTTCGGGAGGTTCTCCGTGACGATGTCGCGCATCGAGAGGAAGCCGACGCGCGCCCGGTCTTCGGCGATCGCGAAGATCGCCTGCTCGGCCTCGTCGAGGATGATGTTGGGGTCGTCCTCGGCCTCGTACGCCCGCGCGCTGATACGCTGCGAGGCGAGGATCAGCCCGCGCAGCGCCGATTTCTCCTTCACGATGCGCGCGTAGTGCTCGACGTTCGTCGATCGGGGCACGCCGTCCACGAGCGACGCGAGGTAGGCCGGCCCTCCGATCTCGTCGAGCTCGCCCGCGCGCGAGAGCTCCTCTTTCAGCGTGATCAGATCGATCGCGTCCGCGCGTTCCGAGAGACGCTCCATCTTCTCGAAGATGCGCCGGTGCGCGTCCCGGAAGAAATCGCGCGACGAGATCAGCTCCGTCGCGTAGTTGAATGCCTCGTTGTGGATCAGGATGGCCCCGAGCACCGATTTCTCGGCGTCGAGGCTGTGTGGCAGCGTGCGTTCGGGCGAAGCAACCTGTGGCATCGAAGGCACGCGGCGCGTTTGCGCGGTCCGGAATCGGCGTGGTGCTGGATAGGAAAACCCGCGAGGCGTTCGACGCGGGTGATGCAGTGTAGCGAGTGACGCGCGAAAAGAAAAGAGTCGATCGACGCTGGGTCACATGACCGCAGCGTACGAGCAATGTGAACGGTGGACGCCGATCGACACGGGAGACTGCCA
>DATAFJ010000052.1:0-21762 GCA_036257535.1 Vicinamibacterales bacterium
ACTGTACCTCGAGTTCCGTGGCCTGCGGCCAAACGTCTATGCGTGTCAGCGGGCCGCGTGTTGGACATGCACGTTCATGCGCACCCCGAAAGGGTGCTCCACACGAATGGCTCCCTATCGCTGCTTCACAAGCCACGCGGCCTGTTTGCGTTCGATCTGCCGCTCATGCTCGAGCGCCGCCTCGACGACACGCCGGAAAGCGGGATCGGACCTGGGTCGATCCGCCACGCGCGGGCCCTGCGCGCTGCCGCCGTCGAGCACGTTCAGCACGAGGGCGACGGCTGCCTGCGCGATGGCGTTCATGGCGCGACGCCCGGCTTCGGAGGTGGCAATTGCCGGAGTGCCGAAGTAACCGGTCCACCCCGGCTTTTGAGCTGTCGCAACGACCTCGGCAAAATCGCGCGTCACGATGGCCGGCGCCGACCGAATTCCCGGCGCGACGAGATCCGGCCGGAGAAACAGCAGGCAGCTGTGTTCATCGGCGTCCGCGTGGATGCTGAAGCCCTCGGCTGCGCGCTGCTCACTCGTGAAGAGGTCGGGGGGCACGGCGCCCACGACGCTCGCGAGCCCTGTCACGTGCACCATGCGACCGCTGTACGTATCGTTGAAGTACTGCGCCGCTTGATCGAGCGCCCGGTTATGCGTCGGCCCGCCGTGCATGGTCAGAACGAACACCCACTTGAACCCGGCTTCGCCCAGGTCAGTGGCGAGGTCCATGAAGACCGCTCTCAGTGTCGTCATCCGAACCGGGTAGCTCCCTGGGAAGACATACTTCCCACCCACATAACTGGCCGGGAACGTGCCGAGTGGAATCTGTGGGAAGCGAAGGACGGTCCATCCAGACCGGGCAGCCATTGCGTCGGCAACCCGCGTGGCGATGAATTCGCTCTGATAGCCGTCGCTGTACGATGGCAGAAACGGTCCGTGCTCTTCGAGGATGCCGGCCGTCAAGAGCACCACAGTCCTCGCGCGATCGAGATGATCGATCTGTTCGGTGTTCAGCTCGCGGACGTCGAGTATCTGCGCCCAAAGAGTGCCGTTAACCGCAAGCATCAGCGACGTGCACATGAGAATTCGTAGCATGAGCAAGCCTCCGCGCGAATCGGCGTCGCGCAGCATGCGTTCGTGATCTGTCGCTTGCGACCGGTCGCGCTTCTGCACGTCTAAGGCGCCGAAGCGCCGACATGACGCCAGTGCAATGGATAATCTTAGCAGCGCGTGGTACAAGTCGTGATTTTCATGCGGTCGATTCAGCGACGGCGAATCCGAATGATCGACAGTTGGATCGCGTGTGGTCGCAACTATCGAGATCTTTGACCGCCAGGCGAGTCACCCAAGCGAACGTGATGATCAGACTCACGGGCGGGTTGTATTGGTTAACGACCGTGATCGCCGTTTTGACGGCTGCCTTGTCTGGAAAGAGCTGACGCATTGAGTCTCTACAAACGCTGCGGACCCGGTCTTCAAACAGCGTTGACGTGGCCCGACAGTCGCCGCGCTGTGACCATCACTGGCACTACCGACTTTCGCGTCAACCGCCGACGCTACCGGGCGAGCTGGGCGCTGTGACCCCACTGTGACGCGGAATCCCATCGCTTCCGGCTGATCGGTGTAATTACTGACTTAATTGGTGCCGAGGGACAGAATCGAACTGCCGACACCGTGATTTTCAGTCACGTGCTCTACCAACTGAGCTACCTCGGCACGGCTGGTCGCGTCTAGCTATGGCAGAACGAAAATTCTACCACGACCGCTCGAGGGCCTTCCAGAGCGAGGAGGGGAGCCCCGCTTAGTTTTTGACGACGATCAGGACCTCGCCTTTGCGGAGCAGCCCCAGCTCGCGGCGGGCGATGGCTTCGATCATGGAGGGATCTTCTTTGAGGCGCTGCACCTCGGTCCGCAGCGCGGAGTTCTGAGTCCGCAGCTCACCGATCGCGCTCGAAAGGCGCCGTTCCTGACTTCGGACGCGAACGAGATCCAGCAGGCCGCGCTCGCCGGCGAACGCGTTGAGGGCGAGAGCCGCTGCAATGAAAGTCAACACGGTTCTCAGGCGGCGCGGCGCCTTCGCGCCCGCAGTCTCGGCTAGCTCAGACATGGAGCGTGACAAGAGTAGAGCAATTCGGCGCGTAGTACAAGAGAAATCGTCAATGCTGAGGCTGCCACTCGCGCTTCATAGCCCATCCTTCGAAGCTGGCACCGTTTCTTGCATTACTCACATCTCGGTATGGCCGAGTTGGACACTTCGCTCGCTCGGGCGAACAGACTGCTGGCGTCGCTGCCTACTGATGATTTCAATCGCATAGCGAGCCGGATCGAGTCCGTTGCGTTGAAGCGCGCCGAAACGCTGTACGAGCCCGACGCCCCGATCGAGTACGTGTATTTCCCCACGGGTGCCCTGATCTCCCTCGTGGCAACCATGCGCGACGGCACCGTGGTCGAGGTTGCGGTCGTCGGCCGCGAGGGGCTGGTCGGGCTGCCGCTCGCCTTCGGGAGCGAAACGTCCGCTCGAAGGGTCATCACTCAGGTGCCCGGGTCCGCGCTGCGGCTGCCGGGGGAGATCCTGCTTCAGGAGATTCGCCGCGACGGCGCGCTCCTCGATCGGCTCAAGCGCTACACGATGGTTCACCTGACGCAGACCACGCAGTGGGTGGCGTGCAACAGGCTTCACTCGCTCGAACAGCGTCTTGCGCGGTGGCTGCTCGCCAGCGCCGACGCGACCGGGACGGAGCACTTCGAGCTCACGCAGGACTTCATTGCGCAGATGCTCGGCGTGCGCCGGCCGAGCGTGACGGTGATCGTGCGCTCGTTCGAGAAGCAGGGCATGCTCCAGACCTCCCGCGGCCGGATCCGGATCGCGAACCGGCCCGCGCTCGAGGGCGCGGTGTGCGAGTGCTATCCCTTCGTGGCGCAGCAGATCGACAAGCTGACGACGATCGAGCGCCTCGAAGAACCCGTGGGCCGTTCCGGCTGACGCGGTCGCGGCGTCAGACCGTCGCGACTTCGGCGTCGCGAACGAGCCCCAGTTCGCGCCGGATGCGGTCTTCGATCGTCCGATACACCTCGCCGTTCTCCTTCAGGAACTGCTTGGCGTTCTCGCGCCCCTGGCCAAGCCGCTCGCCGTTGTAGGCGAACCACGTCCCGCTCTTCTCGACGATCTTCCGGTCGACTGCGAGATCGAGCAGATCGCCTTCCTTCGAGATGCCCTCGCCGTACATCACGTCGAACTCCGCTTCGCGGAACGGCGGCGCCACCTTGTTCTTGACGACCTTGACGCGCGTCCGCCCGCCGACGACCTGGTCGCCATCCTTGATGGCGCCGATCCGCCGGATGTCGATGCGGACCGACGAATAGAACTTGAGCGCCCGACCGCCGGTGGTCGTCTCGGGATTACCGAACATGACGCCAATCTTCTCGCGCAGCTGGTTGATGAAGATGAGGCAGGTCCGCGACTTCGAAACGACGCCGGTCAGCTTGCGAAGCGCCTGCGACATCAGGCGCGCCTGGAGGCCCATCTGGGCTTCGCCCATCTCTCCCTCGATCTCCGCGCGTGGCACGAGCGCCGCCACCGAGTCGACCACGACAACGTCCACGCCGCCGGAACGAACGAGGACTTCGACGATCTCGAGCGCCTGTTCACCGTTGTCGGGCTGCGACACGAGCAGGTTCTCGAGATCCACGCCGAGCTTCTTCGCGTACTGCGCGTCGAGCGCGTGCTCGGCGTCGACGAACGCCGCCATGCCGCCCCGCTGCTGCGCCTGTGCAATCACCTGCAGCGCGAGCGTGGTCTTGCCGGACGACTCTGGCCCGAAGATCTCGACGACGCGGCCACGCGGCACGCCGCCGATCCCCAGCGCGTAGTCGAGGCTGATGGCGCCGGTCGGGATGGCCGCCACCGGCATGATCGCGTCCTTCTGGCCGAGGCGCATGATCGATCCCTTGCCGAACTGCTTCTCGATCTGGCCGACGGCAAGTTCCACGGCCTTCAGGCGTTCCCGGTCCAGGCGGTCATCTGCGGGGGGCATCTCGCGTGTTGCAGGCATCTCGCGCTCCTCTGAACTGCACCGCGGACGCAGTGCAGAAGCGTGCATATTCTAGGGTCGTGCCGGAGGGAGTGTCAAGCGAAAATAGACATGAAGAATCGGATATCAGACGTATTCTCAGTCAGTTACCAGATGATTGACTTTCGCCCCCATCTCAGCGGCGCGCCGGTTTTTTCCATCGGGGCACGCCGGCGGGGGGGCAGATTCTGCAACGTGACATGATTCAGCCGTGCCAAGCCCCGTTGGTCATGCGCTCGGAGGCCTGGCCGCCGGCTGGGTAGCCGGCCCCCGCCCGGCACGAGCCTGGGTCCCGCAGGCGGTGCTCTTCAGCCTCGTCGCGATCTGCCCGGACCTTGATCTTCTCTGGGGCGCGCATCACCGAGCCACACATAGCCTTGCTGCCATCGCAATCGCCGGCGCGCTCGCCCTTGGCGCGGGTCTGTGGACGGGACGGACGAACCTGGCGGTTCCGGTCGCGGCTGCGTACGGGTCGCACATTCTGCTGGACCTGCTCGGCGCCGATTCGACTCCGCCAATCGGCGTGACGCTCTTCTGGCCGTTCAGCGGCGAGTACGTCATCGCGCCCGTCACGCCGTTTCCGGCGATCTCGCGCCGCTACTGGCTTCCCGGTTTCTGGGAGCACAACCTCGGCGCCGTGGTGTTCGAGCTGATCGTACTGGGACCGCTTGCGGCTGCGGCCTGGTTTATGCGGCGGCGGGGCGGGCGGGGATAGTGATGTAGAAGGTCGATCCACGTCCGGGGTGGCTTTCGAGCCGCACACGACCCCCGAGCTCGCGCACGCATTCCTGGACGATCGTCAGCCCCATTCCGAGACCGTCGACGCCGAGCTCGGCATCGCGGTCGGCATGCGCCCGGTGGAAGCGCTGAAAGACGGCGTCGTGCGCCGGCTCAGGAATGCCGAGGCCGTTGTCTCGGACGATCAGCGTGTGCTCGTCATCGGTGGCGCCGTCTGCGACGACTTCGACGAACCGATGCGGCTTCCCGGGATCGCTGTATTTGATCGCGTTGGAAACCAGGTTGAGCAGCACCAGCTCCAGCTTGCCGGGGTCGACGACGGCGGAGGGCAGATTGCCGCTGGCGCGCAGCTCGACGCCGCGCTCGTTGGCGACGTCGCGGAGCTGGCGGAACACCTCCTCGGCCATCGACTGCAGCTCGACCTCCTGATGGCTGGGCGCATCGGCGAGCTTGCCGAACACGATCTGCCCCGCGCTGCGGGTGATCATGACCGCTCGGTCGATGTTCCGCTTAATCATGGCCACCAGCTTCACCCGCGCATCCCGATCGCCGTCCTCCTTCTCGAGCAGGTGCGCGGCGAACTGGATCGTGCCGAGCGGATTCCGCAGCTCGTGGTTGAGCATCTGGTTGAAGCTCTGAAGCCGCGACGTGTGCTGCTCGATCGTCGACGTATATTCGCTGATGAACGTGTCGACCGTCGTCTGCATCAGCGCGCACACCGCGCGGTTGACGCGCTGCGCGATGTCGAACGCGACGGCTGCGGGCAGTTCGAGCCCGAGGCGCTGGCTTTCCTCCGCGATGAACTCGAACAGGATGTTGGCCAGCAGCTCGTACTCATGGAGCAGCTGATGAACCGATGCACGCTGCGCGTGACGCAGGAGGCCGAGCTCGCGCGCCTTGAGGATCACGACGGAATTCGCCGAGATCTCTTCCTGCGCGGGGGCGCACAGATACGCGCCGATCTCCCGGACGATTTCCGGGATGTGATCGAGGAGCTGCGCGGTGGGGAAAACCTCATTCGGCCCGAGCGGCAGCCGCACGGTCAGCGCATCGAGCCAGCGCGAGGACAGAGCAATACGCTCCGTCTGAATCCGGCGACCGACGGCGTCTCCGAACGAGGCAGCGATCATGTGAGAACTCATCGGAAAACCGCGACAGCGAGCGTATCACGGCTCGCGCGAACCGCAGCCACAAACCCTCTCAGCTCTTCTGATACTCGTAGAAGCCGCGCCCGCTCTTGCGACCAAGATGGCCGGCGGCCACCATCCTGCGCAACAGCGGGCACGGACGGTACTTCGCGTCGCCGAAACCATCGTGAAGGACATTCATGATCGCCAAACAGACGTCGAGACCGATGAAGTCCGCGAGCGTCAACGGGCCCATCGGATGGTTCATGCCGAGCTTCATTACCGAGTCAATGGCTTCCGGTGTGCCGACGCCTTCCATGACGCAGTACACCGCTTCGTTGATCATCGGCATCAGCACGCGGTTCGAAATGAAGCCCGGATAGTCGGCCGCCTCCACTGCGGTCTTTCCCAGCCGACGGCACAGCTCCGAGGCAGTTTCCATCGACTCGACGGAGGTCGCCTGCCCCCGAATAAGCTCCACGAGCGTCATCACGGGCACGGGATTCATGAAGTGCATGCCGAGCACTCTGTCCGGCCGCTTCGTCGCCGCGCCAAGTGTGGTGATGGAAATGGAGGATGTGTTCGACGTGAGGATCGCGTGCGGCTGCAATAGCGCGTCGAGCCTGGTGAAGAGCGCGCTCTTCGCGCCCGCGTCTTCGACGATCGCTTCGACGACGTAGTCGGTGCCTGCGAGATTGTCGACTGAGCCGGTCGAGCGGAGCCGTCCGAGAGCGGCCACGCGATCGCCGGCCGCGATCTTTCCTTTTTCAACGAATCTCTGGAGACTTGCCTCGATCGTCTTCCGAGCCCGGTCGAGCGCCGGCGCGACGGCGTCATGAAGCACCACGTCGAAGCCGGCCTGAGCGAAGACCTGCGCGATCCCGTTGCCCATCGTCCCGGCGCCGACGACGCCGACCGTTTTGATCGCCACTCTTGTTTGAATGCCCACGCTCGGCGCGCTGATTCGCTACATGCGTTCTACGGCGAGGGCGACGCCGTTGCCGCCGCCGAGGCAGAGCGTGGCGATGCCTCGCTTCGCGTCGCGCCGCTTCATGGAGTAGAGGAGCGTCGTCAGGATGCGCGCACCGCTCGCGCCGATCGGGTGGCCGAGCGCCACCGCACCGCCGTGCACGTTTACGCGGCCCGGGTCGATGCCGAGCTCGCGCATGACGGCCACGGCTTGCACCGAGAACGCCTCGTTGAGCTCGAAGAGGTCGACATCCTCGAGGCGCCATCCGATCCTGGCGGCGACTTTTCGAACCGCCTCGACGGGCGTCATCATCACGAGCTTCGGCGCCAGCCCACTCGTGGCCTGACCGACGACGCGAGCCATGGGAATCAGGCCGAGGGCGCGCGCGCGCTTGGCCGCCATGATCACGACTGCGGCCGCGCCGTCGTTGACACCCGGCGCGTTTCCAGCCGTGACGGTGCCATCCTTCTTGAAAGCCGGCTTCAGGCCGGCAAGAGTTTCGGGAGTGGTATCTGGTCTGATCGTCTCGTCGGCGTCGAGAATGACGGCCGGTCCTTTCTTCTGCGGGATCGTGACGGGAACGATCTCGTCCGCGAACCAGCCCTCACGGGTTGCCAAAGCTGCCTTCTGGTGGCTGGCGGCGGCATAGCAATCCTGTTCGGTTCTTGCGACGCCGTACTTCTCGGCGACGACTTCGCCGCTGATTCCCATGTGACATTCTTCGAACGCGCACCAGAGGCCGTCGTGGATCAGGGAGTCCACGATCTGCGCGTCGCCCATTCGGAGTCCTTCGCGGACGCGGGGCAGAAGGTACGGGGCGTTGCTCATCGACTCCATGCCGCCCGCGACGGCGATGTCGATGTCGCCCGTGGCGATTCCCTGCGCCGCGAGCATGACCGCCTTGAGCCCCGAGCCGCAGACCTTGTTGATCGTCATCGCGGCCACCCGCTCGTGGAGGCCGCCGTTGAGCGCCGCCTGCCGCGCCGGGTTCTGGCCCACGCCGGCCGTCAGGACGTTGCCCATGATGCACTCGTCCACGCTGGCGGGCTCGATCCCGGCGCGTCTGACGGCTTCGGTGACGACCATCGCGCCGAGCTTGGGCGCGGTGAAGTCTTTCAGCGCGCCGAGGAATTTTCCGGTGGGAATGCGGACGGCGCTGACGATGACGGATTCTCGCATATCAACTCGCTGACGACGTTGTCGCCCAGAAGGGCGCGCAGACGTTCGATGATGACGACGCGCGAGCGTTCGATCTCGCGGCTCCAGCGCGCGTCGCGGCCCTGTACGCGCAGGACGCCGCCGTCGGCGCGGACGCTCGTCTGCCGCGCCAGCGCCGGCCCGACGGCCATGTGCCACGCGAACGCTATCTTTGCCGGTGTGAGCGGCTGCCGTTCCAGCAACGCGCCGAGCGCGAGCGGCACGCACTCGCGCGCCTGCACGAACCGGCGTGATGACGGCATGCTCCGAGTCTAGCAAAGACTACAATCCGGAAGCTATGAGTTCTGAGCTATGAGTTCTGAGCTGTGAGCCCCGAGCCCCAGGCCCCAGGCTCTATCGCGCTCATCCTCGCGTCAGCGTCTCCACGGCGAGCCGAGCTGCTTCGCGCGGCCGGCCTCGACTTCACCGTCGTTCCCGTCGCGATCGACGAACGGCCGCTCGATGGCGAGACGCCCCCGGCCTACGTCGAGCGTCTTGCGCGTGAGAAGGCGCAGGCGGCGATGCGTAACGAGTCTTCTTCCTTGGTGATCCTCGCTGCGGACACGACCGTCGTCATCGACGGCGTGCTGCTCGGCAAGCCGGCCGACGCGCGTGAGGCCACGGAGATGCTGTCGCGACTCGCGGGACGGACGCACGAAGTCATGACCGGCGTCGCAGTCGTCCCCGCGAATCGCCAGATCATCACCGCCGTCGACACCACGCGGGTGCGATTCGTCGAGATGACGCCCGACGATATCGCCTGGTACGTCGCGTCAGGCGAGCCGTTCGGCAAGGCGGGCGCTTACGGCATCCAGGGCCGGGCGTCGCGGTTCGTCGATCGGGTTGAAGGCTCCTACACGAATGTCGTAGGGCTGCCGATTGCGACGGTGTGGCGGTTGCTGAGAGCCGTGGAAGGGCTTGGACCTTTAGAGCCTGGGGCCTGAGGGAACTCCCCAGGCCCTAAAGCACCAAGCGCTCCTGTTCTCAGAGCGACAGCAGGAATGCGAGCAACCGGTTCCTGTTCGTCGTGCTGAGTGCGTTGAACGCGTTGCGCGCCGCGGCTCCCTGGTTGCCGTGCCGGTTGATGGCATCGGTCAGGTTGAAGGTCAGCGCGTCGTGCATGAACCGGCCGCGCGCCCGCAGGCCCCACAACGCCGGCGTGCGAACCTGGTTCCGCGTGGAGGCGCCGCCGTTCTGCACAATCCCATCTCCCGTTCCGACATCGTGCAGCATGAAGTCGCTGAACGGGTGGATGATCTTGTTGCCGAGCACGTTCGCGACCCGGAACGCGCCGCCATTGATAAGCGTGCCGGGCGCGGCCGTGACGATCGTCGGCGTGTGGCAGACGCCGCAGCCGACCTGGTTGAAGAGGGTGCTTCCGGCGTTCACGTCTGCGTTGATCGGACCGCGTGGCGGCACTTTCGAGTCGCGCATGAAGAGCGCGAACAGCTCGACATCCACGCCTTCGTCATCGACCCCGTCTACGGGATCATCGACAACCGTCCCGTTCGACGTCGGTTCGTCCGGCTGCAAGGGGCTCGTGATCCCCATCTCGTTCGCGTACGCGTCCGCCGCGAACGAGACGAGGCTCGCCTGTTGATTTTTCCAGCCGAACCGGCCGAAACGGGTCGTTCCCGGCCGCTCGAAGACCGGGACGCTGATGAGCGTGCCGCGCTGCGCCGAGGGCTGTGCACTCCGGAGGTTGGTCAGCGTCGTGTTGGCGATCGCCTCCACGAAGCCCACGCCCAGAACAGGGATCGATGCGCGCAGCGTCACGACGTTGTGCCCAGGAACACGGTTTCCTGGATGGCTCCGCTGTTGGCGCGGTCCTGGATGAGCGACCCTCCCGGATGATCCGTGAAGATCTTGTTCAGAAACCGCCCGGCGCGCTTCTCTGCGATCTGGCTGCCGCCGCCGAGGAGCGGCACCAGGTGACACTCACCGCAGCCGGCTGCGTTGAAGATCGGTCCGAGACCGTCTCCGATCGCCTCCGGCCCGGTGAATTCTTCCGTCGCCGCGTCCCGGTTGCACTCGTCCACCGGGATCTTCGGTGATGTGGATCCCTGGGTCCGTTGATTCTGAGTCGCGCAGAACTCCTGGAGAAACCCGTTTCCTTCGAGGTCGAATCCTGCGGGCGCTTCGGTGGGGCCGCTTTGCGACAGCATCCCTGGCGCGGTCATGAGGACCGCGAGGAACACCACGGCGGCCGAGACAATGGCTCGCATGCACTCCTCACTTTCTTGAGCGTGAGAGCGGCGACAGACCTCCGGCCTGGAACTGCAGAGCCGCGGACTGGGGAAACGCGACTCCGGAGAGCGCGATGAGAGCAAGCCGGTGGCGAGCCCGATGAGAGCGGGAGAGCGTTAGAGCGTGAGCGCGTGAGAGCTTACTGACTGGCCTGGATTGGGGAACCGGCCGCAGACTATAGGGCAAAGCCAGGCGGGGCGCAATGTTTTTTCTCGACGGTTTTCCCGGAGCGATTGATTCCGTGCGGGGCGCGCGATATCCTGAGGACGCTGTTCCCCGGGACGCTCCCAATGCCGCCTAAAGCCGTTGCCAAGATCGGCCTGACCGTCGTCGTCCTCGTTGGCGCGCTCTGCGGACTCCTGTTCGCCACGCTACGCGAGGGGACGGAATATTACAAGCACGTCGAAGAAGTCATGGCGCAGCCGGGGGACTGGTACGGCAAGCGGCTGCAGCTTCACGGCTTCGTCGTCAAAGACTCGATCCTGCGCCGCCGCGATTCGCTCGATTATCGTTTCCAGATAGAGAGCAAGGGCGCAATCGTGACCGCGAGCTACACCGGCGTTGTTCCCGACACGTTCAAGAGCGGTTCCGAGGTCGTGCTGAAGGGGCGCCTCAGCCCCAACGGGTTCACTGTCGATCCAGACGGCGTCATGGCGAAGTGTCCGTCGAAATACGAGCCAGCGACGAGACAGTAAAGAAAAAGGTCTCAGGTACCTTTTTCGAGACTCACCACGCCGAAAGAGGTACCTGACACCTTTTCGGAAATCTAAATGGCTAATCTGGGAACGTTCATCCTGCTGGCTGTGTTCGTCATCTGCAGCTACGCGGCCGCGGCGTCAGTGGCCGGCGCCCGCCGCCGATCGTGGCGCCTCGTCGAGAGCGGTATCGGCGCGTTTCATCTCGTCACGGCGCTGATGACCGTCGCGTCGGCCATCATCGTCCACGCGTTCGCCACCAACGACTATTCGATCAAGTACGTTCAGCGATACTCCGACGCGGCGCAGCCGCTCTTCTACAAGCTGACGTCGTACTGGGGCGGGCTGGACGGCTCGATCATGTTCTGGGTGTTCCTGCTCGCGCTGTTCGGATCGATCGCCGTCTACGTCAACCGCGATCGCCATCGCGAGCTGATTCCCTATGTCGTCGCCACGATCGCCGTCGTGCAGATGTTCTTCGTCTTCCTGATGGTGATCCACAACAACCCGTTCGAGACGTTCCTGACGCAGGCGCCGACCGACGGCCGCGGGCTGAACCCGCTGCTCCAGAATTTCTACATGGCCATCCATCCGCCGTCGCTCTACGTCGGGTTCGTGGGGATGACGATCCCGTTTGCCTTCGGCCTGGCGGCGCTCGCGACGGGCCACCTGGACGACTCCTGGCTCCGCGCCGTCCGACGCTGGACGATGCTGGCGTGGCTGTTCCTCTCGTTCGGCCTCACGCTCGGCATGCTGTGGGCGTACGAGGAACTGGGCTGGGGCGGCTACTGGATGTGGGATCCGGTCGAGAATGCCGGGCTGCTGCCGTGGTTCACCGCTACGGCCTTTCTGCACTCGGTGATGGTGCAGGAGCGCCGAGGCATGCTGCGCGTCTGGAACGTCGCGCTCGTTATCGTCACGTTCTTCCTGACGATCTTCGGCACGTTCATGACCCGGTCCGGCATCGTTCAGTCGGTGCACGCGTTCGGCGAGGATCGGGAGCTCGCCTGGATGTTCACCGGCTTCATGATCCTGACACTGACGGTCAGCTTCGGCCTCCTCATGTACCGACTGCCGCTGCTTCGGTCGCGCAATCAACTCGATGCATGGGTCTCCCGCGAGGCAGCGTTCCTCGTCAACAACTGGATTCTCCTGTTCTCGGCGTTCTTCGTGCTCTTCGCGACGATGTTCCCGACGCTGAGCGAGGCGATCACTGGCGAGCGACTCACGGTCGGCCCGCCATTCTTCAATAAATGGATGGCGCCGATCGGACTGATCCTCCTCTTCCTGACGGGTGTCGGTCCGCTGCTGGCCTGGCGCCGCTCGACTCTCGCGAACCTGCGCGATCAGCTCCTGTTTCCGCTCGGAATGGGGATTGCCGTCGGTGCGACCGTCGCCGCGCTCGGTGTGCGCGTCTGGAGCTCCGGGTTGTGCTTCGCGTTGTCCGGCTTCGTGATCGGCACGATCGGCCAGGAGTTCTGGCGGGGCGCGCGGGTGCGCCAGGGCGCGACCGGCACGGACATCGCGACGGCGCTCATCGGCCTCGTCGGCCGCTCGCGGCGCCGTTACGGCGGCTACATCGTCCACGTCGGCATCGTTCTCATCTTCCTCGGCTTCGCGGGCGAAGGATTCAAGCAGCAGGAACAGGCAATCCTGAAGCCGGGGCAGCAGGTGCAGGTCGGCCGGTTCCTGGTCCGTCACGACACGATTCGCGTGAGCGACGACGGCCAGAAGCAGATGGTGACGGCAAACGTGACCGTGCTCAGCGACGGGAAGGTCATCGGGCAGTTGCGTCCCGCGCGATGGTTCTTCCGGAAGTTCGAGCAGGAGCCGACGACGGAGGTCGCGATCCGCCGCGGGTTCGGCGAGGATTTATATGTCACGCTCGCCGGCTACGACATGCAGGCGCAGTCCGGGACGTACGAAGTCACGGTCAACCCGCTCGTGAACTGGATCTGGGCCGGGTTCGGGATCATGGCGCTGGGGACGCTGATCGCGCTCTTGCCCGAAAGCGCGTACGCGTATGCCACCGCCCGCATGCCGGCCGGCGCCGCCGGCGCCACGGCGAGCGCGACGCTGCTGATGTTTGCCGTGGCATTGCTCGCGCCCGCTTCTGCCCGCGCTCAGCACGTCGAGGGGTCGACCGTCACCGTCGTGCCGAGGACGCCGCTCGAAAAGCAGATGCAACGCGATCTCGTGTGCATCTGCGGCGACTGCGGGCACAAGAATCTGGCCGAGTGCACGTGCAGCATTGCCGCGCGCATGCGGAGCGAGCTTGCCGAGCAGGTATCGCTCGGCAAGGGACGCGACGAGATCAACGCATGGTTCGTCGAGCGCTACGGCAGCCAGGAGCCGCTCGGCGCGCCGATCGACCGTGGCTTCAATCGTCTGGCGTGGCTCGTGCCGTATCTCGTCGGCGGGGCCGGCCTGCTCGGCGTCGCGATCGTCGTCGGTCGCTGGAAGAGAGAGGGGACTGTCCCCTTTTCCGCAGAGACCACCAGCGCGGAAAAGGGGACTGTCCCCGATTCGGCGCTGACCGCCCGGCTGGACGATGAGCTCCGCGACCTCGACTAAGAATGTCCGGCTGAAGCCGGACGCTACCATGAACTCACGGGGCGTCGGGGTCGAGCCCGACCAGAGCCTTCATCCCTGGCAGTTCTTCGTTCTTCTCTCTCTCGCAGCAGCGACGGCCGCCGTTTTGGTGGCGCGTCGGCCGACGCCTGAACACCTCATCCTGATCAGCCTTGCGATCGGCGCCGCGGGATGCACCGGCTACGCGGCGTATCGCATGCTCAGCCCGCTGTTCGCGCCCGAACGGCGGCGCACCGTCGAGTCGATGGGGCACCGCACTCGCGCCGCGCTCGACCGCGAGAAGATGCTGACACTGCGGTCGATCAAGGAGCTCGAGTTCGACCGCGCGATGGGGAAGATCGCGCCGAAGGATTTCGACGAGATGAGCGCTCGCCTGCGTGCTCGCGCCCTCGTGCTCATGCAGCAGCTCGAAAATCAGGGTGCTCAGAGTGCTCTGAGTGCTCAAGGTGCTCAAGGTGCTCAGGGTGCTCAAGGTGCGATGAACCGTTGCACGTGTGGCACGACGAACGACAAAGACGCGAGGTTCTGCAAACACTGCGGCGCGAAATTGGCGGCGATGCTGGTGTTGGCGCTGCTCGTCCCGACACTCCTCGGCGCGCAGGGGCTGCAGATGCCCGATCCGAAGCAGATGTCCGGCGTCCCGCTGCCGTCAGGCGACCTGCCGCCGGGTACGGTGGCCGTCCGCCTCGTGAAAGGCGGGCCGGGGAATAACCTGCCAGGTCAGACCGTCGAATTGATCGTCGGCGGCCGTGTCCGGACGGGGAAGACCGATGAAAGCGGCCGGGCGCAGTTTGCTTCGATTGCGCCAGGCGCGGAGGTGAAAGCACGCGCGGTGGTGGCGGGGGAGACGGTGGAGTCGCAGACATTCCCCATGCCCTCGAGCGGAGGCATCCGGTTGATGCTCGTGGCAACGGATCCGGAAGCCGCCCTGAGGGCCGGGGAATCGGCGAAGCTTGCCGCCGGTCCGGCGCAGCCTGGCGCGGTGGTCATCGGGGGAGACTCCCGTTTCGTGATCGAGCAGGCAGAAGATGCGTTGACCGTCTACTATCTGCTGACGCTGAGCAACACGGCGCGGACACCGGTGATGCCGCCGGCGCCGCTGGTGTTCGACCTGCCAACCGGAGCCGCGGGCGCCACGGTTCTCGAAGGGTCGACGCCGAACGCGCGCGTCGCGGGCGCGCGAGTCACGGTGACCGGGCCCTTTCCGCCGGGCGCCACAACCGTGCAGGTCGCGTTCAACCTGCCGCACGACGGGGGCAGCATCACGTTTGCGCAGCCGATTCCGGCGACGCTCGAACAGGTCCTCGTCATCGCGGAGAAAAGCGCGGATCTTCGTCTCACGTCGGCGCAGACGCCGAATCAGCGCGAGACGGCCGCCGACGGCCGGACCTACATCGTGGCGAGCGGCCCGGCGATCGGCACGGGCGGCGCGCTGCAGCTGACGATCGACGGGCTGCCCGGCCACACGAAGTGGCCGCGCTACCTCGCGCTCGCGATGGCTGGCGCGATCCTCTTCGCCGGCGCGTGGGGTGCGTGGACCGCATCCACACGGATCGCGGATTGATCGAGTTCGACACGCTCAGCTTCGACGACGTGTCGCGTCGCTTCGGCCGTCGCCGTGCGCTCGCGCACGTCACCCTCGAGTGCCGCGCGGGCGAAGTCATCGGCCTGCTCGGACCGAACGGCGCGGGGAAGTCGACGCTCCTTGCCATCGCCGCCACTCTCATGTCGCCAAGCACCGGAGCGGTCCGATACGGCAGCCTCACCGCGCGCCAGGCCGGCGGCGAGCTCCGGGCGCGCATCGGCCTGCTGGCGCACGACCTCTACCTGTACCCCGAGCTCACCGCGATCGAGAACCTGGAGTTCTTCGGGCGCCTGTACCTGCTGCCCGATCCCCGCCGACGGGCAGAGGCAGCGCTCGACAGGGCAGGGCTGGCGTCGCGCGCAGGGGAACCCGTGCTGGCGTTCTCGCGAGGCATGCGGCAGCGCTTGGCGCTCGAGCGGGCGCTTCTGCACGAGCCGCGCCTCGTGCTCCTCGACGAGCCGTTCACGGGGCTCGACGACGAGTCGTCGCGCAGGCTGATCGATCGTCTCTCGGCGCTGCGCTCGGGCGGCGCCATCGTGGTCGTCTCGACGCATGATCTCGAAGCCGTCGAAGGACTGGTCGATCGCGTGGCGGTGCTGCGCGACGGACGGCTCGCGGCAGTCGAGCAACGGCCGGCCGCGCTGCGCGACACGTATCGCAGGCTCGTATGAAGGCGTTCGCGACGATCGCGTGGCTCGTTATGAGGAAAGACCTCACGATCGAAGTGCGAAGCCGCGAGATTGTGTACACGACGCTCTTCTTTGCGGTGTCGTGCGTGCTCGTCTTCGCGTTCAGCTTCGTCCGCGACGGCCGTGCGCTCGATGACGCGGCCGCCGGCATTCTCTGGATTGCGATTGCGTTTGCCGGCACGCTCGCGCTCGGGCGAGCGTTCGAGCGCGAGCGTCAGAGCGAGACGCTGCAGGCGCTGCTGCTCGCGCCGACCGATCGCCCCGCGATCTTTACGGGGAAGCTGCTGGGTCTCCTGATACTTCTGGGCGGCGTGGAAATCGTGCTGGTACCGATCGTCGGTCTGCTCTTCCAGGCTCCGATCTTCGCGCGGCCGATGCTGCTCGCGTTCCTGCTGGCTGCCGGTACGGTCGGGTTCGTCGCCGTGGGAACGCTCTTCGCCGCGATGCTCGTGCGCTCGAAGAGCCGCGACGTGCTGCTCCCGGTACTGCTGTACCCCGTCACGATTCCAGTTATCATCGCTGGCGTGCGTGGCACGGCCGCCCTCTTCCAGGCTGAGGTGGACGAGCCGATGGCTCGGCTGTGGATCACGATGCTCGTCGCCTTCGATGCGGTGTTCGTCACGCTCGCGCTGTGGACGTTCGAACCCGTCATGACGGAGTAGCGGTGACTAAACTCTTCGTTCCAGCGATCGCCCTCGCCGCGATCATGTTCGCCGTCGCGCCCTGGCTCATCAACGGCGCGCCGTACGAATCGACGATGGGCCTCGTTCAGAAGATCTTCTACTTTCACTTGCCGTCGTGGTTCGTGATGTTCACCGCGGTGCTGACCGCCGGCGTGGCGGGCGCGGTTCATCTTTTCGGGCGCAACGCTCGAGCGGATCGCGTCGCCTTGGCCGCGGTGGAGGTCGCCGCGGTCTTCGGATTGATCGGGCTCATCACCGGACCGTTGTGGGCGCGCAAGGCGTGGGGCGTCTGGTGGCAGTGGGATGCGAAGCTGACCGCGGCGCTCGTTCTCGAACTGATTCTCATCGCCTACATGCTCCTGCGCCGGTACGGCGGCCCCGGCTCGGAGCGGCTCGCTTCGGGCCTCGCGATCTTCGGAATGGCAAACGTGCCGTTCGTGTACTGGGCCGCGAACCTGTGGCGCACCGTGCATCCCAAGCCGACCGTGGTCCCTACGCTGGGGCCAGGGATGCGCGGCGCGCTCTGGTGGTGCGTCGCCGCTTTCATGCTGCTCGGTGCCGCCGCGTTCGGCGCGCGTATGCGGCTGGAGCGCCTGCGGACCGAAGTCGACGAGCTGTACCTGGAGGATTGATATGAAGCGAGTGCTTGCGGCGATCATACTCGCGGCCGCGCTCGGGGCAGGCGAGACGACCTTGAACGGTCGTGCTGCCGCGCAGCCTCCGCCCGCGCAGGACGAATTCGTGCCCGTCTCCGATGCCGAGGTTGAACAGCTTCCCGCCGCGCCGCTCGTCATGACGGGGTACGCCGTCGCGTGGGTCGTGATCTTCTTGTATCTCTGGTCGATCTGGCGGCGGCTCGGCCGCGTCGAGCGCGAGATCGACGAGCTGGCGCGACGCACCCGCGCGCAGACGCGGGCTACATAAACACGATGACCGCGGCGCACTTCATCTTCATCCCGGCGGTCCTGCTCGTGGGGATCGTGATTGGCTGGATCCTCGGCTCGCGCGCCGCAGCCGATGCGTACGCGGCCAGGCTCAAACGGCAGGAACAGAAGCAAGCGGACGGTTAGCGCCCGAGCGCCAGGCGGTTCGCCAGCGATGACGCGAGGCCGGCGGCCCGGATCTTCTCCTGCGCCTGTTCCACGGGATACTGCACGCGCCGGAGCGTCAGCGTTCGTGCCGCGCCGTCATAGACAGCAAACGCGGCGCGAGGATCGCCGTCGCGCGGCTGACCCACCGATCCCGGGTTGATCAGGTACAGCGCCGACGGGTCCATCGTCACCGGCACGTCGTCGCCCTCGGGCACGATTCCCTCGAGACGCGTGGGTGTCTGCAGGAAGATGACCGGCAGATGCGTGTGGCCGAACAGGCACAACGGCCGTGAAGCCGTTTCGAACGCGCGGATCGCGTCGCGGCCGTCGAAGATATAGGCATCCTCGTCGTAGGGCGCGCCGTGGCATATCTCCACGTGCTCGTCGATGACGGTGGGTCCTGCCGGCAGACTGCGAAGCCAGGCGCGGTGCTCGTCGGTCAGCGTCTCGTACGTCCACTCCGCAGCCTGCCTCGCCAGGTGGTTGAAGGCGGACGCGTCGTCGATGCCGCATGCCGCTTTATCGTGGTTCCCGCGGATGACCGCGAGCGGATCAAGCGCGCGGACGCGCTCTATGACGGCGTTCGGGTCCGCGCCGTAGCCGACGAGGTCGCCGAGGACCAGCAGGCGGTCCCAGCTGCCGGTGGGCGCTGCGGCGAGAACCGCGTCGAGCGCCTCGAGGTTGGCGTGAATGTCCGACAGCACGAGGTAGCGCATCCGCCGACCGGCCTCAGATCTCCAACCATTCGACGATTCGCTCGGCCAGCTCCTCCGGCCGGGCGGTTCCGGCGTCGAGCCGGAGATGCGCCTGCTCGTATGCCATCCGTCGCGCCGCGTAGAGCCGCTCGACCTGCGCCAGGTCGGCGGCAAGCGGCCGCCGGCCGTCCGCCGGCAGCCGCAGCAGAATCGCTTCGAGCGGCACGTCGAGCCACACCGAAACGCCGTCGAGGTTGATCGCGGCGCGCGTGTCTGAATCCGCGAACGTACCGCCGCCGGTCGCCACGACCGTGTGCCGAAGCGGAAGGAGCAGGCGGACGATATCGCGCTCGGCGCGGCGGAAGTAGGCCTCGCCGTGACGCGAAAAGATGTCGGCGACCGTCATACGTTCCCGTGCTTCGATCAATTCGTCGACATCCTCGACGCGCCAGCCGAGGCGCGATCCGACGGCGCGTGCCACGCTCGTCTTGCCCGCCGCCATGAACCCTACCAGGTACAGCTTGTCGGTTTTCACGCGCAGACGGCGCGGAGCACGTCGAAAAACCCCGGGTAAGAGATCGCAACCGACTCGGCGCCGATGATGCGCGACTCCTCACCGGCCGCGAGGGCCGCAACCGCCAACGTCATCGCCAGCCGGTGATCGCCGGCGGCGTCAGCCTCGCCGCCGCGCGGCCGCGACGGCCGGACGACGAAGCCGTCGCCGCGCTCTTCTGCATCGATGCCGAGCGCGCGCAGCCCGCCGACGAGCGCCGTGATGCGATCGCTCTCCTTGTGCCGCAGCTCGCCGGCACGCGTGACCTCGACCGCCCCGCCGAAGGCGCCGAGCGCCGCAAGCGCTGGCAATTCGTCGATAAGCAGCGGCACTTCCTCCGGGGCGATCACGACCGGGTCGACGCGCGCGTGCGCAATCGTGATGCGGCCGATCGGCTCTCCTGCCTCGTCCCGCTCCGTGACGACCTCGATTTCCGCCCCGGCGCGGCGCAGAACGTCGAGCCACGCGGTCCGCGTCGGATTCAGTCCAACCTCTTCGATCTCGATTCGGGAGCCGGGCAACCCCGCCGCGGCCACGCCGAAGAATGCGGCGGATGACACGTCACCCGGGATGCGCCGGGACCCGCCGATGAGCGGTTGGCCGCCGTCGAGAGTGATCGCCGGGCCGTCGATATCCACGTGCGCGCCGAACGCCTGGAGGGCGCGCTCCGTATGATCCCGGGTACAGGCCGGCTCGCGCACGGTCGTACGGCCGTCGGCGTGCAGCCCCGCCAGCATGATTGCACTTTTGACCTGGGCGCTGGGAACGTCCAGCGCCACGTCGATGCCGGTCAACCGCCCGCCGCGGATGACGATCGGAGGACGCCCGCCGTCGGAGGTTTCAATGGTCGCACCCATTCGCGTGAGCGGCTCCGCGACGCGGCGCATCGGGCGCCGGCTCAGCGAGGTGTCGCCCGCAATGGTGGACCTGAAGGGATGGGCCGAAAGCACCCCGGCAAGCAGCCGCATTGTCGTGCCCGAGTTGCGCACGTCGAGCGTGGCGCGGGGGGCCGTCAGGCCGCCCAGCCCTCGGCCCTCGATTTCGATGACGTCATTGCCGAACCGTGCAATAGCGACTCCGAGCGCTTCGAGGCAGGCGAGCGTGGCGGCACAGTCGGCGCCGGGGGCGAAATGTTCGAGCCTGGAGCGGCCGCGTGCGAGGGCGGCCAGCAGGGCGTAGCGGTGCGAGATCGACTTGTCGCCCGGCGGGCGCAGCCGTCCGCGCACGCGCCGCGCCGGCCGCACGATTGCGGGCGGAGCGGCGCCGCTTTGGAGCATCCGCGCACTATAACACTGGGCGCGCGGCACTGCGTGTATGCTATGGGGGCCTCTGCCGTCCGCATGACGAGCGCCGCGCCACACGTCGTCCGCCTGCAGATCGCCAGCTCCTTCGAGATGCTGGACTTCGTTCAGCTGATTAGTGATCGGCTGGGCGCCATCGCCGGCTTTGACGACGACTCCATTCACTGGGTCGGCGTGGCGGTGCGGGAAGGCGTGATCAACGCCATCAAGCACGGCAATCGCGAGGATCTCGCCAAGCGTGTGACCATCGAGTTTTCCTTCGAGGCCTACGATGGTACCGACGCCTTCGTGGTTCGAGTGACCGATCAGGGAGCTGGTTTCGAGGTGGACGCCGTCGCCGACCCTCTCGCTCCGGAGAACGTGCTGAAGTCGAGCGGCCGCGGAATCTTCTTCATGCGCAGCTTCATGGACGACATCACCATGCGGCGAATGCCCGAGGGCGGAATGGAAGTGCGGCTCGTGAAGAACCTGCCGCGCCGCTGAAATGGCGCTCGATCCGCTCCTGCTGGCCACTGCGGTCGAGGCCGTGGTTCGCGCCGGCGACATCCAGATAGCGCGCTTCGGCACCAACGTCCGAGTCGACAAGAAAGGCGCGATCGATCTCGTGACCGAGATCGACGTCGAGGTCGAGCGGATGTTCAGAGCGATGATCGCCGACCGCTTCCCGGATCATCGCGTGCTGGCCGAGGAGTTTGGCGGCGCCGACGCCGCCGGCGCGCGTCACGTCTGGATATTCGATCCGCTCGACGGCACAACGAACTACGCGCACGGCTTTCCGATGTTCTGCTCGTCACTAGCTCTGGAAATCGACGGGCGGATCGACGTCGCGGCCGTCTACGACCCGACCCGCAGGGAGCTCTTTACCGCCGAGCGCGGGCAGGGGGCGCGCCTCAACGGCCGGCCCATGCGCGTCAGCCAGGCAGACTCGCTGATCGACTCGCTGCTTTGCACGGGCTTTCCGTACGACGTGCACGGGACGCTCGATGAAATCGTCGGGCTCTTCTCGGCGTTCGTCGGCCGCGCTCGCGCGGTGCGCCGCCTGGGTTCGGCGGCGATCGACCTCTGCTATGTTGCCGCCGGCCGCCTCGACGGATTCTGGGAGCAGCGGCTGCAGCCGTGGGATATCGCGGCCGGTGCGCTGCTCGTCGAGGAAGCGGGCGGGCGCGTGTCGAACTACGACGGATCCCCGTTCGACCCGCGCGCCGGACGGGTCGTCGCGTCGAACGGCCGGATTCACGACGACATGCTGGCGACGATTGAGGGATTCACCCGCAGATGACGGCGGCTGACACCCAGGCCGGACAAAAAGGGGACAGTCACCTTTTTCTGCCAGCGGGAAATCCGAAGAAAAAGGTGACTGTCCCCTTTTTGTCCGGCCTGGCATTCTTCGTGCTCCCCGCCCGGCATGACCATCCGACAATCCGCCCTCGCCATGCTGATGGTGTTGTCGCTGCCTGCCGCGGCGGCCGCGCAGAATCAAACCGTTACGTTCACGCTGGGTTACTTCGCCGTCACCGGCGAGGACGGCCGCGTCGACGATG
>DATAFJ010000237.1:0-14951 GCA_036257535.1 Vicinamibacterales bacterium
GCCGCGGCGGCGCACATTCTGTTCAACCCGAACTCCATGATCCCGACTGTCGGCGCTTCCGGTGCCATCAGCGGAGTGCTCGGCGGTTATTTAGTCCTCTTTCCGCGAAACCGCGTCCGCGTCCTGACGCGCGGCGGCGTCGCGCACGTTCCAGCCGTCGTCGTCCTTGGCATCTGGATACTGCTGCAGTTCATCAACGGCATCGGCTCGGTCGCGGCCACGCCGGAAACGTCTGGTGTCGCCTATCTGGCGCACATCGGCGGGTTCGTGGCGGGGCTGCTGCTCGTCAAGATCTTCGCCGCGGGCTCGCGGCCGGCATACGCGTAACCCGGGCGGATCGCCGTCAGCGCTTGACGCTGGCAGCCGACGTCGGGCATCCTATTTCCCGGCGCCGGCTCGCGCCTCACTCCGTCAGGGCCTCCCCCCGCGAGGCCTGAGAACGGGGCAAAGGGGTCATCACACCTCGGGCTACGTCAGGGATGTCTCTCGTCGGCGGCTGTTCAGGCGGGGGCTGCGGCCGTGCGACTGTGGAGACAGCCAATGACTCGAGCCCGTTCACTCAAGAAAACCATCCGCGCTCGCGCCTCGAAGACCGGCGAAAGCTATACCACCGCGCGCCGTCACGTTCTCGCCGCTCGATCCGCCACCCCTGCCAAGGCGCCAGCCGCAGCGGCACCACCGCCGCCCGCACAGAGCCGTCACACGCCGAAGGGGAGTGTCTCAGACGAACGCATAACGCAGCTCACAGGACATGGCCTCGATCACTGGTTCGCCGTGCTCGATCGATTCGATGCCCTGACGAAGGGCCACACGGCGGCGGCCGATCATCTGTACTCGCAGCACCGCGTGCCTGGCTGGCACGCGCAGGGCATCACCGTCGCCTACGAGCGCGCGCGCGGGAGGCGCGCCGTCAACCAGCGTTCGGATGGCTACTACTACGTTTCCGTATCGAAGGTGCTCCCGGTTGGCGTAGGTGAGCTCGTGAAGATCATCTCTAACAAGCGCCAGCGCACCGGATGGATCGAAGAGGTCGATCGCGACCTGGCGGCTGCACTTGCGGCGTCAACGACCGGACCCGGAGGAAAGCCGTTCGTCATCAAAGACAATGGCACCGCCCGTCACCGGTACAAGGACGGCCGAACGCTCGTCGAGCTGCACCTGGAGGGACGGCCTGGGGGGAAGACGAGCATGGTGGCCGTCAGCTCCAAGCTGGCCGATGCGGGGGCGGTCGATCGGCAGCGCTCGGCGTGGCGCGGTTTCTTCGACCGTCTCAATCGCCATCTGACGGAGTAGCTCAACCAGGGCCGGAACGAGGATCCAGGAGGGTGCGGGGCGCCGGCCCCGCACCCGGCTTGCACCCAGAATGCCCTGTCTGCTAGGATTTTGCGTCCGTGGACGTTCACCGCTCGAGCGTGCCCGCATAGACTGATTCTTCGTCCCCTTCTCCACCATCGAAAGCCTCTCGTGGGCACCACATTCGGAATCTAAACGCGAGGACAGGAGTTGCCAGTCCGACTCTTCGTAGGGAACCTGCCGTACAGCGCGACGGAAGCCGATCTCCGCACGTACTTCTCCGCGGTCGCTCCGCCCACTCACATAGCCGTGCCTGTCGATCGCGAGACCGGCCGGCCGCGCGGCTTTGCGTTCGTCGAGTTCAGCGACGCAACCGCGGCGGCCGAAGCGATCAAGCGATTCAACGGACAGCCGTTTCAGGGCCGCCCGCTCTCGGTGAGCGAAGCGCGCGCCCGCGAGGATCGCGGTCCAGGCGGGCCGCGGCCTGGCGGCTACGCACCACGGCCGCCAGGCGGCGGGTTTGGCCCGCGGCCAGGCGGCCCGGGTGGTTTCGGTCCACGCCCGCCCCGCCTCGACCCGTCCGGCGCTCCGCCGGGACTGGGCAGAGGCGAGCGGCGCCGCGAGTTCGGACCCGACGCCAAGCCGAAACGTACGTTCCAGAAGGAAAAGCCGCGCGGACCGATCCGCGAGCGCGGCGGCGGCCGCCACTACAACATCGACGATCTGGTCGATGAGGATCAGCAGGAGGCGGCGGCGACGACAGACTTCGACGATTTCGCCACGAGTTCGAAGACCGAACCCGAGGACGACAAGGAGTAGCGCAGCCACAAGTCCGCCAATCGCATGAAGAGACGCGAGTTCCTGTGGTCCATGCCGGCCGCCGGAGTGGCAGCATGGTCTGCGATGCAGGCAAAGCCCGCGCGCCTGGCCGTGAACCGGGGGGCGGGGGCCCCCGGAGGCTGGATCGACGGCCTCGGCGAAATCCACCTCGATTACGACCTGAAGCTCGTGGACGAGATCCGCGCCAGCGGCCTGCGCGGCTGCGTCGTCACGGTCGGCAACCCCGCGCTGCAGGGACCTGCCGCCTTCGACGACATGAAGCGCGAGATCGACGGCTACGACGCGCACGTCAAGAAGCACGCCGACCGGTTCATCAGGGCCACGCGATCGGCCGACATCGATACGGCCACCGAGCGCGGACGGATCGCCCTCGTTTATTACACGCAGAACGCCTCGCCCATCCAGGACGATCTCGAGCGCCTGCGGCTGCTGTACGACGCCGGTGTGCGCATCATCCAACTCACCTACAACACGCGCAATCTCGTCGGCGACGGTTGCCTGGAGCGGACCAACACCGGCCTCAGCACCTTCGGCATGGCGCTAGTCGAGCGCATGAACGAGATGGGAATTCTCGTGGACGTCTCGCACTGTGGTCCGGCGACGACGCTCGAGGGCATCACGGCCTCCAGCAAGCCGGTGGCCATCACTCATGCCGGGTGCCGGGCGATTTACGACCATCCGCGCAACAAGCCCGATGAATTGTTGCGTGCGCTCGCCGACCGCGGCGGCGTCATCGGCATCTATCAAATCAATCCATACCTGGGACCGAAAGAGCGCAACACGCTGGACGACTACCTCCGCCACGTCGACCACGCGGTGAAGGTCGCCGGGATCGAGCATGTCGGCATCGGCAGCGATCGCGAACACCGGAGGATCCCGGACACCGAAGAAGAGAAGCAGAAGCTGATAGATGAGCTATCGCGCCTCCGGCCCACGACCTCCGCCATCTTCCGATGGCCGTTCTTCGTCTCGGAGCTGAACCACCCGCGGCGGATGGAGACGATCCGCGACGCGCTCGGGAAGCGCGGCTACGCGGAAGCCGACGTCGATCGCATCCTCGGCGGGAACTTCAGGCGGCTGTTCGGCGACGTTCTCGGCTGATGTTCGACTACGATCCCGAGCTGCTCGAGGCGCTCTCGGCGCTCGGCATCGTCCCCAGGCCACACACCACGCCGGAACAAGCAAAGGAAGCGGCCACCGACCTCTACCGCTACGAGCTGCGCCGGCTCCGCGACAGTCTCCTCAGGCGGGAAATTCCGAAAGCAGGCTACTCCGACCGCGTCGTACAGCTTCGACGGCGCTACTGGATGTTGTCGGTGCCGCTGCAGCAATGGGCGAGAAAGAGGTGACTACGCGAGATCGAACAGGAGTACTTCGGTGTGGTCCGGCGCGCGGAGGTGGAGCGATTGCTCATCTGAGATGGCGGCGCCGTCCCCTTCACCCAGCCGCACGCCGTTGATTTCGACGACGCCGCGCGCCACCTGAATCCACCCATAACGGTCCTCGGGCAGCGTCGTCAGGATCTCTTCACCCGGCGTCAGCATCGTCGTGTAGAGCTTCACGTCCTGATGAATTCGGACGGAGCCGTCCCGCCCGTCCGGCGAGGCGAGCAGCTTCATGAAACCCTGGCGATCGTGAATCGTGAAGCGCCGCTGCTCGCTTTCCGGCTCGAGGCCGTTCTCGTTTGGATCGATCCAGATCTGCAGGAAGTGCACGATGTCGTCGCGCGACACGTTGAATTCGCTGTGGCTGACGCCTCTTCCCGCCGTCACGCGCTGGAGCTCACCCGGATAGATCGTCGACCCGTGGCCGCGGCTATCGCGGTTCCGCAGGCCGCCCTGCAGGACCCACGTCAGGATCTCCATGTCCTGATGCGCATGCGTGCCCAGACCCATTGCCGGCTGCACACGGTCTTCGTTGATGACGCGCAGCGCGCGGAAGCCCGTGAAGTCGGGGTCGTTGTAGTCCCCGCACGAGAACGTGTGGTACGTCTCGAGCCAGCCGTAGTCGGCATGTCCGCGTGTGGACGCGGGGCGTCGCTTGATCATGAACTCCGCGTAGCCCCTAGTCCCTAGTCCGCAGTCCCTTCATGCCTCAGTCCTGCTCGGTCGTCTGTTTACGCGTGCCCTGAACACCGCCGAGATAGACGCCGTTGAACAGGAACTTGAACGTTCCGTGAGGCTGGGCGCGGAACGTGATCTCCGGCCCGTAGAGAAACAGCCGCCCACGTCCGACACTCGCATCGACGACAGCTGCGGTGCCGTCGAGGTAATGCTGACCCCAGGCCCAGCCGCTGCGAAGCGGCGTCGCGCTGTCGAACCAGGCAACCGCGCGCACACCCTTCCTGGGCGCGTCCGGCTCGAGGCGGAATGCAGGGCTGTTGTCGAAGAACACGTCTGCCGTGTCGCCCATGCCATGCGCGAGCGGTTGATCGTTGTCCACCGAGACTTCAAGCACCGAGCCGGGGACGTAGAACTTCTCGCCAGGCAGAGGACGCGTGACGCCGGCCTGCGTGCGCTCGGTCAGCGCGTTCGCGACCGGCAGGCCGAGGTGATAGGCGAGCGCCGTGGAGCTGCCGACCGTCAGGATCGTGCCGCCCTCTTCCAGGAAGCGCTTCAGCTGCGGCACCGTCGTGGCGACCGTCACGCGACCGAGCTTGTCTCGCCACTCCGCCGGGACCGATTGCGGATCGGGATCGGCGCCGCCGAATCGCGGACCGCCGCCGTCGCGCTCCGGAATCCCGCCATCGACGAAGATCAGGACGTCGAACCGTCCGTTCAGGCTGCCGGCGTCGAGCGTCGCAGGGAAGACGACCTCGAACGGGAATTCGTACTGTTCGAAGAGCCAGCGCGTCCAGCCTGACGGCATCGAACCGCCGTAAGTGTCCCAGAGCCCGATGCGCGGCATCCGGAGCTTCACTAGATCGCCGCCGGGCCGCTGCGATGCTTTCGCGCCGACGCCGAGCTCCTCCGCCGCTTTCCGCAGGATGCCTTCCGCGCTGCCGGCGGCCGGCACGTAGAAGCCGCCCTCCGGAGCCCAGAAGACGTCCGCGTTCGCCTTGAGCAGCCGGTTGACGGCAATCACGCTGTCGTTGACGCGATGATCGAGCATCCAGCCGCTTCCGGCGGCCGCGGCGTCAACCGTTCCGGCTGGAGGTTTTGCCATCCCGGCGGTCTTCTCGAACGGCCCCTCGAACCCGTCGAGGATGCGATCGAACTTGATCCCCATCTGCAACGCGAGCGTCCAGCCGGCGCTGTCGTACGGCGGAATCGGCGGCCCGCCCGGATAGCGGAAATCGTTTGGATGGTCCTGCGGCTCGAACATGTCGAGGACATGCGGCCTGTACGCCTGCGCGGTTTTGACGACGTACGAGCCGGCCGGATAGGTCTTGCCGCCAACCGTAAAAGAAGCCGTCGCGCGATGCACGGTCACGCCGGTCTTGATGAGGGCGTTCACAAATTTTGTTGCCGTCGGAAAGTCGGGCTGATCGGACGGGAGGATGTAGCCGCGCGCGTCGCGGAGCTTGGGATCCCGCAGCAGGTCGAAGTATTTCGTCGGCACGGACGCGCCGCCCCGCCCCTGCGAGCTCCGCCGGGCCTGCTCGGAGTTGTCGGCGTCCTTTTCCGCGGCCGCCTTGAGCGCCTCGATTCGACGCGGGTAAGGTGTCCAGTAGTCCTTGCTGCCCCGCTCGATCGAGTTCTTCCCCATCCGGTAGATGTTGTAGAGGAAGTTTTCGCGGTTGCGTGAAGCGATATCGAGGACCGCGTAGTTCGCCGTCACCGAATAGTCGACCGATTGCCGGAAGTGCCACTTCTGTGGCGCGATCGGCGCGAAGAGATCCGAACTTGGAAGCTGACGCTCCGGGAGGAGCGGGATTTCGATCGGCGTCGGGTTGCCGATCGTCTCCGTGAGCAGGCCGATCTGGTTGTGAAAGTACACGGTCGTCCGCAAGCCGCCGTTCCACCAGGTCGAGTACCCCGCGCCTTCGCGCGTGGCCGCGCCCGGCTTCCCTTCCGAGGCGAACCGGCTGTGCATGGCCGCGCCGACGAGATCGAGCTGGGCCGGAATGAGCGGGTCGTACACGTAGTTGAACGGATCGCGGAACGGCGGGGCGAATAGCACCGTCCCCTGCGGCCCGGTCTGGTGATGGTTATAGACGATCTGCGGGAACCACTCCTGGTACAGGATGCGATTCATGTTCGTCGATTCCGGCTGCGACGACAGGTAGAAGTCCCGGTTGTTGTCGTGCCCGATGTACTTCTGATAGAGCCGCGGGATGCCGCCGGTCGAGCGCTTGGTCGGCTCCTTCTCGCGCGTGTACCAGTCCGACACGAGGTCCATCCCGTCCGGGTTCGCATGCACCGCGAGCACGATCACGTCGTCCAGCAGGCGCATCGTTTCGGGGTCGGATCGACTGACGAGCTGATAGACCGTTTCCATCAACTGTTGCGCGCCGAGGACCTCCGTCGCATGGAGGCCACCGTCGATCCAGACGACGGCGCGCCCTTCGCGTGCGAGCGTGCGTGCCTGATCGTCGGTCAGCCCTTCGGCCAGCGCGAGACGCCGCGCGATTTCCTTATACCGATCGAGCTTCTTGTGGTTCTCGGGAGAGGAGACGATCGCCATCAGCTGCGGCCGGCCCTCGGCCGTCTTGCCGATCTCGACGACCTTCATGCGGTCCGACTCGCGATCGAGCTTCGCCCAGTACTCGGCGAGCGCCTTGTAATTGGGAAGCTGGTAGTCGGCGCCGATGTCGTGGCCGAACTGCTGTTTCGGGCTCGTGACGGTCTTCTGCGCGTCGAGCGCAGGCGCCGTCGAGGCGAGGGTGAAGAGAACGACTGCCGCCGCCCGGACTGCCTGGCTTCTCATCGCAACCCCTCCGAATGGAGTGGTTACGATAGCGCAAAAAGCGCGGCAGGACGACGGCTACTGTATCGGCGTGCCCGCTACAGGCGGCCCGGCTTCGGGCATGCCCGCATACAGGCTCGCGGTGTCCTCGACGATGACGCCCGTGGCGTTGGTCGCGAAGTGGCGCTGGACCGGATTCGCGAGATCGATTTGATCGGCGCCCGCCTTGTACGCCGGCGCTCCCTGCCCCGCGGGGAGGCCGCTGCAGCCGCCAGGTGCGCCGGCGACGCCCGACCCCAGCATTCGAATCGAGTAGCCGCTCTTCTGGACGGTCGCCGCGCCGGTCAGATCCTGCGAGAGAAACGGCACCCGCGAACCAAGCGGTATCAGTCCGAGCGTCGGAAGATCGGGCGCGTAGAATCCTGACCCGCACGTGATGGCGTAGCTGAGCTGCGCGCTGTTCACGACGCGCATGTCGGCGATTGCCGAAGCGGCCTGGGCGCTCGTCCGCGCCCGCAGCAGCGTCGGCAGAGCGATCGTGCAAATTGTGCCGATGAGGGCGACGACGAAAAGCAAATCGATGAGCGTGAAGCCCGCTTCGTCGCGTGTAAGTTTTGAGGGCGTCATATAGCTACTCTCGACTGTTCCTTCAGCCGGCGGGATTCCTCCGCCCGCCTGACATTATTTGTCAATCCGTTCGCCAGTACTTGTCAGAAGCCAGCCATTTTCTATGACTTACGGCCAGCGCCGTTGTGAGTAGCATAAGTCCGGCCAGGTCAGCCGTGCGGGAGGCGAAGAAAAGGGCAAGCCCGCCGGCCGTCCAGAGGATGCGTTCAACGACGGCCGCCGGCCCGAAGAACCAGCCGCCAAGCCCTGCTGCGAGGGCGGCAACGCCAAGGGCCGCCGTCGCGGTCGCCAGGACGGTGTCCCCGAGTGGCGCGCGCAGCAGCAGGCCCAGGCCTTGATCGCTCACCGTGAACACGAACGGGACGAGAAAGGCGGGCAGCGTGTACTTCCAGGTGAGCATCATCGTCCTGAACGCGTTGCCGCCGGTGATCGCCGCGGCGGCGAGCGGCGAGAGCGCGGTCGGCGGGCTCACTTCGGACAGAACGGCGTAGTAGAAGATGAACATGTGCGCGGCGAAGTCCGGGACGCCGGTCTTGACGAGCGCCGGGGCAACCATGACCGCCGCGATGATGTAGGACGCCGTCACGGGGACGGCGAGGCCGAGCAGCCAGACCGCAAGCGCGGCGTAAATCGCCGTGAGCTCGCGCATGCCGCCCGCCAGCGCCACGATGATGCCGGCCATCTTGAGACCGAGGCCTGTCAGCGTCACGACGCCGACGATGATCCCTGCCGTGGCCGTCGTGGCCGCGATGGGCAGGACGCCGCGGCCGCCATCGTCGAGGGCATCCGCGAGCCTGCGCGGCACGAGCGCCGTTTCACGCCTCATGAAACTCAACCCGAACGCCGCGACCATCGCCCAGAACACCGCGCGAAACGCCGTCAACCCCCACGCCATCAGCGCCGCGACCATAACGAGTGACGAGAAGTGATAGCCCTGACGGCGCGTCAGCTCGCCGAGCGGCGGCGCATCCACAGGCACCGCTCTCGTGCCGAGCCGACGTGAATCGGCTTCAATCATGAGGAGCACGGAGAGGTAGTACAGAAGGGTCGGGAGCGTCGCCATGACGAGAACCTGGAGATACGTCATCCCGACGAGCTCGGCTATGAGAAACGCCGCGGCTCCCAACGTCGGCGGCGACAGGAGCGCGCCGATGCCCGCCGCCGAGAGCATTGCCGCGGCGGTTTCGGCCGCATAGCCCGCGCGGCGAAGAATCGGCCACGCAACGGATCCAAGCATCACCGTCGTGGCTACGCCGCTGCCGGAAACTGTGCCGAGCAGGAATCCCGCAAGCGTGACCGTGCGGCCCGGCGCCGAGGAAAAGGTGGAGCCTGACACCTTTTTCGTCGCCGCCAGCGACCAGTTGATGAAGAACTGGCCGGCGCCAGATTTCTCCAGCAGCGCGCCGTAGATCGTGAAGAGGATGATGTAGGTTGCCGTGACGTCCAGCGCGACGCCGAAGATGCCGTCGAGCGACATGTAAAGCGTCCCGACGAGCCGCTCCGGGCCGTATCCGCGGTGGGCGACCATCGAGAGCCCGACGCGATCGAGGGCCGGTCCGGCGATCGCATAGGCAACGAACGCGAGCGCCGTCGCCGGAAGGACCCAGCCCACCGTCCGCCTCGTCGCTTCGAGCACGAGCGCGATCGCGACGATCCCCGCAACGAGATCGACCGTCGTCGGCGTGGCCGCGCGATAGACGAACGCGGCGCGGTCCACCAGCGGCCACCCGAACGCCGCGACAGTTAGAAGAATGAGTGTAGTACGACCCTTCAGGGTCGTAGTCCGTCCCTTCAGGGTCGTCAGAAATATCAACAGCAGCGCGACGAGGAGGAACGTCGTCCGATAGACGTGCGGGTCGATGACGAACAGGACCCAGCAGAGCGCGTAGATGGAGAGGCCGATCGCGAGGACACGCGCAGCCTTGTCCGGGAGCGAGCGGATCACGCGCGGACGATTCTACCCACCTTCGCTCAGCGAGCTCAGGCGGGCAGGCTCGCCCGTGTGATCAGGCAGCGAAGACAGCCGTCAGCAGATCGTCGTCCGACATCCGGGGATATCGTTCGGCGTCGAACGTCTCGCAGCGCGCAATCTCCTCGTCGTCTACGTGGAGCGAGCCGCCATCCGCCTGATCGAGATGGGCGGCGGCGAGCGGCACCAGCCGGGGCTTTTCGAAAAAGCCATGCGGCTGGACTACCGCGTAACGAACTTTGCGGCTGGAGGGGCTGACGATGAAACCCTCGAGTTTCCCGAGCTGTTCGGCGCCGTTGCGAACGGTCAGCCGGGGAAGGGGTGTTCCGCCACAGCGCACCTGTCCCGCCGGTATGTATCGAAGTGCGTCACGGTCGAGCACCTTGGCCTTCATTTCAATGCCTCGGCCCAAACCAGAGCAAGGCGCGTACCGGCTAATGGATCAGTCGGAACGGCTTCTAAACGCCGAGGTCGTAGAGCTGCTCGAACTGCAGGTCCAGGTCGTGCGTTGCCTGCCAGAGGCAGGCGAGCGCCTTCTTGACGTTCTGCTGCACGCACGGCGGCGCGTCCGGCACCGCGGCCAGCTTCTTGAGCGACTCGTACACGGAAATGAGCTCCCGCTCCAGATCTGTCAACGGGCGACCGAGTAAGTCGTTCGGCATTTCGGTACCTCTCTATCGCTTATCCACCAGTCGCTTTGCTTTGAGTTCGAAACGCGGTAGCGTCCCCGCGCCCGCGCGAACGACGCTGAACCGCAACCCTTCGTGCGCCTCCGACAAATCACGTTCGAGCCGCGACTGCAGCGCGCTCCACTCCCCTTCCCGATCCGTTCTGAGCTCGCAGCAGACGGCAATCTCGTCGCGCACGCCGTCCCGGGTAATCAGGATCTGGAACTCGTCGATCGCGTCGTACTCGCGGACGATGGACTCGACTGCGCGCGGGTAGACGTTCGTGCCGCGAATCAGCTTCATGTCGTCCCAGCGGCCCTGTATGCCCCCTTCATAGATGTCCCCTGTGCGCCCGCACGAGCAGGTCGTGTAGGGGACCTTTACGACCAGGTCTTTCGTCCGGTACCGGAGCAGCGGAATCAGCCCGCGGCCGAACGACGTGACTACGCGCTCGGCGCGCCCGCCGTACGCTACGGGCTCGTCGCCGTCGGGCGTCAGCGTCTCCTCGATGAAGTTGTCCTCGATGATGTGCGTGCCGCCGGGCTGGTGACTGCACTCGAACGTGAAGATCGTGCCGATCTCGGTCATGCCGGCCGTATCGCCGACCTTCGCCCCCCACGCCTGTTCGAGCTGCCGCTTGACGGCCGGGATCGATCCGGCCGGTTCTCCCGAAAGAATGACCTTGTTGACCGGCGAAGCCGCCAGGTCGACACCCATCTCGGTGGCCGCCTGCCACAGCCGACGCGCGTATGTCGGCGTCGAGCAGACCGTGGTGACGCCCATCTCGAGAATCGTCTTCACACGCGCTTCCGTAGTGAAGTTCCCGGTCGGCAACACGAGGGCGCCGATCTTCTCGGAACAGTAGTGGGCGCCCCAGAATCCGATGAACGTTCCGTACGAGAAGGCGAACAGGACAATATCCGACGAACGGATGCCGAAGGCCCAGAAGCCGTAGGCCCACATGTCGGCGATCCACTCCCAGTCTTTGATCCCGTCCAGCGCCCGGATCGGCGTGCGGCCCGACGTGCCGGATGTGTAGTGATAGCGGATGGCCAGCTGCGGATCGACCGTCGGCAGGTCGCCAAACGGCGGCCGCCGTTCCTGCGCCGCCATCCAGTCCTCGCGAGTCATGAACGGAATGCGCCGCAGATCGTCGAGCGAGCGGAGTTGATCGGGATGGAACCGCGCGGCGTCGAACCGCGCGCGGTGAAAGGGGCTCCTGGCATAGGCCCACGCGGCCAGCCGGCGCAGCTTCTCGAGCTGCAGCGCTCGCAAATCGGACCGCGGGAGCGTTTCATTCTTCGGGTTCCAGTACGGCGACGGCATCCGGGCCTGGTCCCTGGCCTCCACGCGGGAAGAAATCTATCATGCCGCATGCTCGAACTGGTGAATCCCCGGGAGCTCGTTGAACCGCGCGGCTACTCCCACGGTGTGAGCGGCACCGGCCGGTTTCTTCTCGTCGCAGGTCAGATCGGCTGGAAAGGGGACGGTACGATGGCGGGCTCACGCTTCGCCGACCAGTTCGATCAGGCGCTCGCCAACGTGCTGACCGTCGTCACTACCGCGGGGGGCGGCGCCGCATCGATCGCGAAATTGACGATCTTCGTGACCGACAAGTCGCTCTACCAGGCTGCATTGAAGGAGGTCGGCGAACGCTACCGCGCGCGCATGGGCCGGCACTACCCTGCCATGACGCTCGTCGAGGTGCGGTCGCTCCTCGAGCCCGCGGCGCTCGTCGAGATCGACGCAGTGGCGATTCTTTAGCGTCGCGCAGGTCGTTCCGCGTGCATCCGCGTAGTCCGCGGCCTACAATTGGCGCCGTGGACGGCACACTGAAGGGATCTGTTGCCCTCGTCACGGGCGGCGGCCGTGGGATCGGCCGCGCCATCGCGATGTCGATCGCACGGGAGGGTGGGTCGGTCGCCGTGGCCGCTCGGACCGCCGCCGAAGTCACGGCCGTCGCGCGCGAGATCCAGCGAGTCGGCGTAGGCGCCGCGGCGGTCACGTGCGACGTCACCGACGAGTCGAGCGTCGCCCGCGCGGTCGCCGACGTGCGCGAGCGTCTCGGGCCCATCGACATTCTCGTGAACAACGCCGGTCTCGCGGAAAGCGCACCCCTGTCGCGCACCGATTCGAAACTCTGGCAGCGCGTCCTCGACGTCAACCTGACGGGCACGTACCTTTGCACCCGCGAAACGCTTCCCGCGATGATCGAACGCAAGAACGGACGGGTCATCAACATCGCGTCGGTCGCCGGTAAGGTCGGATTCATGTACACGTCCGCGTACTGCGCGGCCAAACACGGCGTTCTGGGCTTCACGCGGGCCGTCGCGCTCGAGGTGGCATCGAAGGGAATCACGGTCAACGCCATCTGTCCCGGCTGGGTCGACACCGACATGACGACGACGTCGGTCGCCCGTATCGTGCAGAAGACGGGGCGATCGGCGGCCGAGGCGCGGTCGGCGCTCGAAGCCATGAGCCCCCAGCGCCGGCTCGTTCAGCCGGACGAGGTCGCCACGGTTGCGGTTTTCCTTGCGGGACCGGCGGCGCACGGCATCACGGGGCAGGCGATCAACGTGGACGGCGGCGGAGTCATGTTCTAGGCGCCTGCGGCCCGCGCGAGGCGCTCGAAGGAAGCCCGGCGGAGCCGGGCCGCCGAGCGCGAGCGAGTGGGGGTGGGGCCCCACGAGCAAAAAAAAGATGCAGACGACGACTTTCAAATACGACGAGTCCGACGGAATCGCGACGCTGACGCTCGACCGGCCCGACAGGCTCAACGCGTTGACGTTCGAGGTGTACGCGGAGCTGCGGGATACGGTTGCAATGCTCGGCAGCCGCGACTCCGTTCGTGCCGTAGTGCTCACGGGCACCGGGCGGGGGTTCTGCTCCGGCGGCGACGTGCAGGCGATCATCGGCGAGCTCGTGTCGCGCGATATGTCTGCCCTGCTCGAGTTCACGCGCATGACAGGCGCGCTCATCGCGAACATCCGCCGCTGCCCCAAGCCGGTCATTGCCGCCGTCAACGGCGTCGCGGCAGGTGCAGGCGCCGTGATCGCGCTCGCGTGCGATTTCCGCATCGCCGCCGAAGGCGCGTCGCTGGCGTTTCTCTTCACGAAGGTTGGCTTGAGCGGCGCGGA
This sequence comes from Vicinamibacterales bacterium, assembly GCA_036257535.1. GTDB lineage: Bacteria > Acidobacteriota > Vicinamibacteria > Vicinamibacterales > 2-12-FULL-66-21 > DATAEE01. The sequence goes on from DATAFJ010000237.1 coordinate 13,383, forward strand.
CATGGGCGCCGCGTACCTCCTGCCCCGCGTGGTCGGGCTCGCACGCGCGACGGAGATTCTCTTTCTCGGCGACACGATCGACGCCGCACGCGCGCTCGAGTTCGGGCTCTTCACGAGCGTCGTGCCGGCCGCAGATCTCGCGCAGACGGCCCGCAGTCTCGCGGTACGCCTCGCGGCCGGGCCTGCGTTTGCGGTGGGGCTGACCAAAGAGTTGCTCAACCGCGAGCTCGATCTCGACTTCGCGGCGGCCATCGAGGCCGAGGCGCAGGGCCAGGCGATCTGCATGCAGACGCGCGACTTCAGGGAAGCCTACGCGGCCCTCACGGCCAGGCGCGCGCCGCGCTTCGAAGGCCGATGACGTTGAGCCGTCTGCCGTTTTTCGAAGAGCGTCATGCGGCGTTGGCAGCGGACGTCGAACAGGTTGCCGCGCAGGTCGCGCCGCGCGCCGCCGCCGCAGACGCCGGCGACGTCAACGCCGCCGCGCTGGAGATCCTTGCCATCCTTGCGCGCGCCGGCCTGCTGCGGCTTCTCGCGCCCACCAACCCGGCCGCGGATGCATCGGCGCTGGAGCTGCGATCGCTCTGCCTGGCGCGCGAACGGCTCGCGTTCGCGTCCGGCCTGGCGGACTCGGTGTTTGCCGTCGACGGCCTCGGCGCGTATCCGATCGCCCTCGCCGGCTCCGACGATCTGAAACGGCGCTACTTGCCTGGCGTCGTGGATGGATCGCGCGTGGGCGCGTTCGCGATCACGGAGGCGAACGCCGGCTCTGATTTGCGCGCGATGCGGTTGGCGGCCCGGCGCGATGGCGGGAATTACATTCTCGACGGCGCCAAGACCTTCATCTCGAACGCCGGAATCGCGAGCCATTACGTCGTGTTCGCGCGGACCTCAGAGGACGAGCGCCGCGGCATCTCGGCGTTCGTCGCCGACGCCTCCCCGTCGATTGCCGTAAACCCGATTCCGCTCCTCGCGCCGCATCCGATCGGCGAGCTGACGTTCGCGAGCTGCGTCATTCCCGCATCGAACCGCCTCGGCGAAGAGGGAGACGGGCTGAAAATCGCGCACGCCACGCTGGACTTTTTCCGCGCGAGCGTCGGCGCCGCCGCGTGCGGTCTCGCGGCGCGCGCGCTCGCCGAAGCGAGGACACGGGTGTCCGCGCGAAAGCAGTTCGGCGGCACGATTGCGGACTTCCAGGCGACAAAAATGACGCTCGCCGACATGGCCACTGAGCTCGACGCGGCGCGACTCCTCGTCTATCGCGCCGCCTGGCTCAAGGATCGTGGAACGCCACGCATCACGCGCGAGGCGTCGATGGCCAAGCTGTTCGCGACCGAGACGGCTCAGCGCGTCGTCGATCGGGCCGTTCAGCTCCACGGCGGCCTCGGCGTCGTCCGCGGCGTCGCGGTCGAGCGCCTGTACCGCGAAGTTCGCGCGCTGCGCATCTACGAGGGCACGTCGGAGATCCAGCGGCTGATCATCGGCGAACAGGTGTTAAAGGGGTCAGACCCCATTTTTTCGCTTTCCGTAAATGCCAACCCGCGCGATCCGGATCCAGGCATTTACGGAAAA
>DATAFJ010000061.1:0-23685 GCA_036257535.1 Vicinamibacterales bacterium
CATCGCCGCCCGGCGGGCCGGCCGCTGCACCGGCCGCGGGCACGACGGCATCAGCGCCTGGTGCGCCGGCGGGCGCCGCAGCGGGTAGTGAGGGTCGAGGCCGCGGTGGTCGCGGCGCCCGCGGCGCGGGGCGCGGCGAGACGCCCGCAGCGACGACTGCGACGACTGCGACGGCTCCGGCGACACCTGCGGAGCCGCAGGCGGCGGCCGAGGGTGGCCAGGGCGGACGGGGCGGCCGCGGCGCGGCCGCGGGACCGCCGACCGGCCGCGGCGGCTCGCAGAATCGCGAGTGGTACCGCGGGCTGCCGATTCCGCCCGGTGCCGCCGCGAACTTCTCGCGGCGCAACAATACCAACTACATGCAGACGGGTGTGTTGAGCGCGCTGCAGTTGACGGCGACGTTCCCGAATCTGGTCCTGGACAACTTCTATCGCAAGACGCGCAACTCGATCGAAGCGGGGAAGACAGAGCCGCCGCACGCGTTCGTCATACCCGCCGGGCAGCGCGACATGACGAGAGTCGCCTTCATCGTCAACGTGCTGCGCGTGCAGGGCATCGAAGTCGGCCGCGCGAAGGCGGAAATCAAACTGAAGGACGCCACCTTTCCTGCCGGGTCCTTCGTGGTTAAAGCGGGACAGCCATACTGGCGGCTCGCGAAGATCCTGCTCGAAAAACAGAACTATCCCGATCCTGCGCTCCGGACTTACGACGACAGCGGCTGGACGATGGGCCTGTTGGCGCAGGCCGACGTCAAGGAGATCGCCGACAAGGCGATTCTCGAGACGGCTGTCGATCCGGTTACCCAGGCAAAGGTCACAGGCACGATTGCGGGCAGCGGGCCGGTTATCGCGGTCGCTCACACCGGCTCGAACAATCTCGTGACGCTGCGCTGGCGGTTGAAGGACGCGAGGGTTCACGTCGCGGAAAAGCAGTTCACCGCGGACGGACGCGAGTTCCCCGCCGGGTCGCTCGTGATCGCTTCAGGAACGGCCGACCGCGCCAGGAAGGCGATCGACGAGCTTGGCCTCACGGCTGCGGCTATGGCATCCGAGCCTGATGTACCGCTGCACGAGGCGGACGTGCCGCGCATCGCGATGTACAGCTCGTGGGGCAGCACGCAGGAGACCGGTTGGGTGCGGCATGCCTTCGACAAGTTCGAAGTGCCATTCGACCTGATCTTCAAGGAGCGCGTCAGGAAAGGCAATCTCCGGGCCGACTACGACGTCATCGTCATGCCGAACCAGGGGTCCAGCGCGAAGTCGATCGTGTACGACATTCCATCGCGCGGGAAGCCGATCGCCTACACCAAGACGGATCGGTTCAAGTTCCTCGGGGACTATGGATCGTCGGAAGACATCACCGGCGGCATGGGCCTCGAGGGTGTCGTCGAGATTCAGAAATTCGTCGACGCCGGCGGTCTGCTCGTCACGCTCGGCACGGCGAGCTACTTCCCGCCCGACTTCGGCGTCGCGCGGCGGGTGGACGCCAGCCGTCCGACCAGTCAGTTCTATGCGCCGCGCCCGATCGTCCAGGCGGAGGTGCTCAAGACCGAGCACCCGATCTTCTACGGCTATACCGCGAAAACGCTGCCGGTGAAATACGTCAACGGGCCGCTTCTCCAGGTGCAGACCCCTGGCGGACCGTTTGGACCTCCGCCAGACGAGAACGCGCCGCCGAAGCCGGACGCGCCGGTCGTCCTGATGCGCTACACCGGCGGTGAGGCCGGAGTGCTCAGCGGCCTCATGCGGAACCCGAACGAGGTGCGCAACCGGCCCGCGATTGTCGACGTCCCGGCCGGCAAAGGCCGCGTCCTGCTCTACGCCACGAACCCGGTCTATCGATGGCAGAACTGGGGCGAGTTCAACATGCTCTTCAACGCGCTCCTCAACTACAACGACCTCGGTGCCGCGGCTGCCCGCACGCAAACCACGACGGCGGAGGTCCGGTAGGGCCAGGGCTTGGGGAATGAAGGCCATCGTCGTCAGACCGCGGGAAAAGCACAGCATTCATCTGCGCGACATGCCGGACCCGCCGCTCGGGCCGAACGAGGTCGCCGTCCGGATGGTCCGAGCTGGGCTCTGCGCAACCGACGCTGAAATCAACGAAGGCTTGTACGGCGAAGCACCGCGCGGCGAAGAGTTCCTGATTCTCGGCCACGAGAATCTCGGCGTCGTCGCGGACGTCGGAAAGAAGGTCGAGGGCTTCAAGCCGGGCGAGCTCGTCGTCGCGACAGTACGGCGGCCGTGCGGCGAGTGCCTCAACTGCCGGCACGGCGAGAACGACATGTGCTCCAGCGGCAACTACGAGGAGCGCGGCATCATGCGCCGCCACGGCTTCCTCTCGGAGTACTACGTCGAATCGCCCGAGTGGCTTCACAAGCTACCGAAATCGGTCGAAGAAGTCGGCGTGCTGCTCGAGCCGCTGTCGATCGTCGAAAAGGCCATCGATCAGGCCTTCCGGCTGCAGAAGCGTCTTCAATGGCGTCCAAAGACGGCCCTGGTTCTCGGGGGAGGGCCGATCGGCCTGCTCGCCCTTGCCGTCCTCCGTCTGCGCGGCCTCGACACCTTCGTCGTCGGACGCCGGGAGGCGACTGATGTCCGGTCGACGATTGCCGCGGATCTCGGCGCCAGGTATCTCTCGGTTGCCGGGCGCTCGCTGCCCGACCTAAAAAAGGAGATAGCGCCGGTGGACCTGGCGATCGAGGCTACGGGATCCTCGGCGGTCGCGTTCGACGCGATGCGGATCCTGGCGAGGAATGGCGTCCTCTGCCTGCTCAGCGTCACGTTGGGCTCGACTAAGGAGCCGCAGCCGATTGATGAGATCAATCAGTCGCTCGTCATCGGCAATCGCGTGGTGTTCGGCAGCGTGAACGCCAACACTCGGCACTTTCAGCTCGGCGTCAAAGACCTGGCCAGCCTTCAGAAGAAGTATCCGGGCGTGGTGGCGAGGCTCATCACCACACGGCTGCCGTGGGAAGAGTTCGACCAGTGGTTCGGTCAGAAACGCTCGGGGATCAAGACGACGCTCGAGATCACAGGCCGTTCTTGACGTAGCGAGCGACGCTCGCGACCACCCTTTCGACCTCACCGTGGGTGTTGTAGACGTGCGGTGAGAACCGCAGTCCGGGACGGTCGGACCCTCCTCGAATGGCGCACGCAATTCGATCCTTTTCGTAGAGCGCGATGCCGAGCGCGCGCGGATCGAGCCCGGCCGGCTGCAACGAAACGATCGCTCCCGATCGTGCGGGAGCGGGGTCGGTCCAGATCTTGACACCGTCGATCTTTCTAAGACCTTCGATGAGCGCGCGCGTGAGCTCCCGCGCCTGACGCTCGACGGCGGCACCGCCGATCTGATTCCGCAGGGCGACCGCCGCGCCAAACGCCGCGACGGCGGCATCATCACGCTGGCCATATGCTTCGAGCGTCTTCGAGGCGCCGACCGCACCGCCATACAGACTGATCACGCTGGGCGCCAGGGGCGCGACGCGCCGGTTCACGAAAAGCAGACCGACTTCACGAGGGCCGCAGGGCCACTTGTGCGCGCTGCCGGTGTAGAAGTCCGGCTGAAGGTCCGACAGGTCGACGTCGAGTACACCAAACGTCTGCGCGCCGTCCAGGTGCGTGAGGATGCCGCGCTCCCGGGCCGCCCGGCACAGGTCCTTCGCCGGCAGTTGATCGCCGACCGTGCTGGTGACGTGCGTAAAGGTCCACAATATCGTCCGCGGCGTCGTTTTCTTGATGAACGCGTCCACGAAATAGTCGGGGCCCGGATGCGGGCTCGGAGCGGGCACGATCTCGACGGCAAACCCTGCCCGCGCCCCTTTCTCCAGCCAGGCGGCGTGGTTGCTCGGGTGATTGTCGGCAAAGACGATTACCTCGTCGCCCGGCTTGAGCGGAAGGCCGCTCGACACGAGATTGTTGGCTTCGCTCGTGTTGCGCGTGAGCACGATCTCTTCGGGGCTCGCCCGGAGCATCTTTGCCACGGCGCCGCGCGTGTCCTCCTTCGCCTGCGCCAGCTTTGCCTTCGTAGCGGACGATGGGTCGCCGTCGAGGGCGGATGTCCATCGCTGCAGCGCTTCGACGACCGGGATGGATGCGGGACAGAGATTCGCCGCGTTCATGAAGATCAGGCCGTCGGTGAGTGCAAACCTCTTCTCTCCGCGAAGCCGTGACGGAGCGAACAGCACCGCGGCTGAAGATCCCCCAAGCACACGGGCGAAGTCGCGGCGGTTCATACGGCCTCCTTCTTCATCGGGGCGCGAAGTGCGCGCCACCATCCGGCGATCCGGGTCTTGACGATCGAGACGATCAGCATGGCGACCGTGAACAGCAGGAACCCGGCGACGGCCCGTCCGAGCGGCAGCTCCCTCCGGATCGACCTGGCCAGCACCCCGTACACCAGCTCGATGTGGATCCAGTAGATGAAGAGCGACGTTCGGCCGAGCTGCGCCAGGGGACTCCAGATCCGGCCGGCAGGCCCCTGCTCCCACCAGTACGCTCCGGCCACCATCATCGTCAGGAGGCCGGTTCTGAGGAAGAAGAAAGTTGGCGAGCTCGTCCAGAAGCTCGAGTTCTCGTAGATGGGCGGAAGGAACGAGGCGGCGTAGCCCGCGAGTGCGATCCCGGCTCCGCCTGCGAAGAGCCGTGCCATAAGCCGTCGCTCGGCCGCTCTGTCGGACGCGCGTTCCAGCAGCAGACCAGTCGTCACTCCCGCGAAGACGAACGCCGCCCACGGGAAGCACGTGAACGTCGTCAGATCGGGCTGTGGCCGGAAATAAGCCTCGACCGGAGCGGGCAGCGGATCGAGGATCGACGTCCCGCGGATGATGGGAGTAATCATCGCGATGCCGGCCGTCAGCAGCGCAAAGACCGGGAGCCGGTAGGCGGCGCCGACGCGCCACAGGTACGCGGCGGCCGCGATCGACGGCCCCATGATGTTGAGCACGTCGACCCTCAGCAGGCTCCGCCAGCGTCCGCCGCCGAGGAGGACGGCCTGAAGCCGGAACAGAAAGGCGAGGCCGAAGATCTGCCAGCCGCGCTTCTGAACGGCCGCCGACGCCTCGGCTGGCGTCGCTCCGCGCGCGACCTTCGACGATGCCGAGAGCGCGACGGCGACGCCGGCGAGGAACAGAAACAACGGCGCGCCGAAGCCGCCGATGATGACGGCCCACCCGAAGGCATCGGACCGGCGGTCCGCCGGCCGCGTCCACGCATCGAGCGTGTGCGCCTCGATCATGATCACGACCGCGACGCCACGCAGCCAGTCGAGATATCGGCGCCGAGCCGAAATCACCAAGTCCAGATCACCAAATCACCGGCTCACAAATCACGAAATGTCGAACGTGACGTCGAACTTCATGTCCTGGCGCATCGAGCTCCAGACCGAGCAGTACTTTTCGCGAGAGAGATCGATCGCGCGCTGGACCGCTGGGGCCGGTACTGGGCCAGAGATGGTGAAGTGGAGCGCGACTTCGGTGAACCGGCGAGGATCTTCCGGGGCGCGATGTCCGATCAGCCGGGCGCGCAGTCCACGAAGATCGTGGCGCCCCTTCTGCAGGATGTGGATGAGATCCATCTCCATGCAGCCGGCCAGCGCGATTGCGAGTGCCTGCATGGGAGAAGGTCCGGCCTGGCCGGCGCTGTCGATGGTCAGACTGTTCTCACCAGCGGTCGCGTGGACGCGGAGCTCCGCGTCCCATTCGAGCTCGACGATCGTGGGTGGACGTTTCTGCGCGTTGCTCAACGCCCCGGATTGGGCATCAAGCGCCGGGAGTTGTCAAGCGGCGCTGGTTTCGACGGACCGCGCCGGACGGCGGCTTCCGAACAGGCTTGCGAATGCCAGCCAGACCATCGGCAGCACGATCAAGAGGTACGAGAAGTACTGGCCGTATATTCCGTCCGGTCCGTACGGTTCGGTCACGTCGTGGAGGAACTGGCTGTTCGGGAAGATGTTCGCCTCGGACAGCTCGTGGAATCCGTAAATGAGCAGTTGAACGACGAACACCATCAGGAACACGGCGGTGACCTGGAAGAACCGCGCGAGATTGACCCTGTGTCCGTATCGCGACCAGAGCCACGCCACGATCGCGGCGACGAGCGTTCCGGCGACGGCGCCGGCGATGATCTGAGCCGAGCGGATCTGGAACAGGAGGGCGTTCATCAGGAGCGCCGTTTCCATCCCCTCGCGCGAAATCATCAGCACCGTGAACGCGAATACGCCGAGAAACGCCGCAACGCCGCCCTTCGCGGCGGAGTCGTGCAGGCGGCCTTCGATCTGGCGCTTGATGTGCCGGGCGGCGCGCCACATGTGGACGATGAGCGAAGCGACGAGCACGGCCGCCGCAAGCGCGAGCAACCCTTCCCAAAGCGCCTGGTTCCGAGCGCGCTGCAGCAACACGCCGAGCCAGACGCTGAGACCGATCGACACAAAAATGCCCCAGTGGACGGCGGGGACGAGGCCGCGGCGCCCGGTTTTTCGCAGGTACGCCAGGCTGATGGCGACGATGAGAAAAGCCTCGAGACCTTCACGAAGGGTGATCACGAACGCTTGCAGCATGGCGCGCGATAAGTAAGGAAAATGAGAAGCGGTCTCAGTTTGACGTCCTGAGTCTATCGAGCCATATCCGACCAGTCAAGTCGGCATTCACTTGCCTGCGCTCCTCCGCCCCGCGCTCACGCGACCTGGCGCTCAAAGGCGGAGCTTCGGCGGGGCAAGCCGTGTGTTCCGCGAGATAATCCAGCGTCATGCTAAGAACGGCCCTCACCGCCGCTGCAGCCGTCCTGCTCGCGGGATTCGTCGGAGCCGCGCAGACCGACCTCCTCGACCGTGCCCGGAAGCTCCACCAGTCCGTCCCCCTGATCGACGGCCACAACGACTACCCGTGGGCGCTCCGGGAGAAGGCGGATCGTGACATCGAGAAACTGGACATCAACAAGCCCCAGCCGACGATTCACACCGACATCGCCCGGCTCAAGGCGGGCGGCGTCGGCGGACAGTTCTGGTCGGTCTACGTCCCCGCCTCGATGGCGGGTCAGCAGGCGGTCACGGCAACACTCGATCAGATCGATATCGTCCATCGGATGATGCGCCGGTATCCCGAGTCGTTCGAGCTGGCGCTGACGGCAGACGATGTGGAGCGGATCTTCAAGAAAGGAAAAGTCGCGTCGCTCATCGGGATGGAAGGGGGCCATTCGATCGACTCGTCGCTCGGCGCGCTGCGCATGTTCCATCGGCTGGGCGCGCGCTACATGACGCTGACGCACTCGACCAACATCCCCTGGGCCGACTCCGGCACGGATGTCGTCAAGCTGGGCGGCCTGTCGAAGTTCGGCGAAGAGGTGGTGCGGGAAATGAACTGGCTCGGCATGCTCGTCGATCTGAGCCACACGTCGCCCGAGACGATGGCGGATGCGATCGGGGTGACGAAAGCGCCCGTCATCTTTTCGCATTCCTCGGCGCGCACCGTGTGTGACGTGCCCCGGAACGTCCCCGACAACATCCTGGGAGTGCTTCGTCAGAACGGCGGCGTGGTGATGGTGACGTTCGTCCCGGGCTTTCTGTCGAACGACGTCGCCGCACACGACCGCGCGGAACGGGCGGAGCGGGAGCGGCTGCAGAAAGAGCTCACGGACAAGACCGCCATCGACGCGAAGATCGAGGAGTGGCGCCGTGCGCACCCGGTGCCGCAGGCGACACTTGCCCAGGTGGCGGATCATATCGATCACATGCGGAAGGTTGCGGGAATCGATCACATCGGCATCGGCAGCGACTTCGACGGGATCGACAGCACGCCTGTGGGTCTCGAGAATGTCTCGACCTACCCCGCACTGACCGCGGAGCTGCTGAGACGTGGCTACTCCGACGACGACATCCGCAAGATCCTCGGCCTGAACGTGCTGCGCGTGATGCGGCAGACGGAGAAGGTCGCTGCGCAGCTTCAGAAGGAGCGCGGGCCGTCGCCGGCGCTGATTTCGCAGCTCGACGGGACCAAGTGAGCGCCGGGCGCATCACGATCGTCGCGCTCGGCGACTCGACGACTGCGGGAACTCCCGGGTTTCTCTCTCCGCTCGAGTCTCCGCCGGCCGGTAGCGGAGATCCTGAGAGCCAGTACGCGTACTGGCTGATGAACGCGCGGCCCGGGTGGGACGTGCACAATCGTGGTGTGAACAGCGAGCGCAGCGATCAGATCAGGGCCCGCTTCGATCGCGATGTGCTGGCAGCCAGCCCTCGGGCTGTGGTGATCATCGCCGGCGTCAACGACGTCTATCAGGGCCGTCCGGCCTCGGATGTGATCGGCGAACTGCGCGCGATGTACGAGCAGGCACGCGCGGCCGGCATTCCCGTTGTGGCCGGTTCAATCGTTCCTTACAACACGGCGACTGCCGACCAGAACTCGCGAATGCGCGAAATCAATTCCTGGATTCGCGACAGTGCTACGCGAGAATGCGGTGTGATGTTCGCCGACACTCGGGCGGCGGTAGCAGCGCCGGACGCCCCGGATCAGCTCGCCGAGTCGCCCGATGGCCTGCATCCATCCGCCGGGGGCTATCGCCGTATGGCAGAGGCGCTGCTCCCAGGGGTGGAGGCTGCGCTCCGAGGACGCCCCGCAGGTGACAGCGTGCCCGGCGTTAGCTACACTCTTTTCTGAGCCAAGTCTCAATGCGCCCTTTACTCGCAGCCGTTGCAGCGCTCCTCGTCTTCCCTTCAGCCGGAGTCATCGGTGGACAGGAGCGCCAGGAACCGAAATTCCGATCGGGCACGCAGACCGTTCCGCTTTACGTCACCGTGGTCGATGGCACCCGCCGCCTGGTCCCTGAGCTCACGCAGGAAGATTTCGAAGTCTTCGATAACGGAAAGCCCCAGGCGATCACGCTCTTCGACAACGAAGTCCGTCCGATCACGGCCGTCGTGATGCTCGACACGAGCGGCAGCATGACGCTCGCGCTCGACCTCGTGAAGAAAGGAGCCGAGCAGTTCCTCATTCGCCTCCTCCCCGACGACAGGGCACGTGTAGGCGCGTTCAACGACAAGATCGAGTTCCATCCCGCGAACGCCTTCACGGGTGACCGCGACGAGCTCATTGCCGCGCTGAAAGAGCTGGACTTCGGGTACCCGACGCGTTTGTACGATGCCGTCGATCAGAGCATGGACAAGCTGGAGGTGATCGGCGGCCGCAAGGTCGTGGTCGTGTTCACCGACGGCGACGACACGGCCAGCAAGGCTGGGCTGGGCGACGTACTGGACCGCGCGCGGCTGCTGGAGATGATGATCTACGCGATCGGGCTGGAGTCCGACTACTTCAACGGAGTCCAGCGCGTGCGCACCCGGCCCGACCGCGGGTTGAAGAAGCTCGCCGAAGAGACGGGCGGCGGCTTCTTCGAGCTCAAGAAAACTGATGAGCTGAACGCGACGTTCACCCGCGTCGCGCAGGAGCTCCACTCGCAGTACGTCCTTGGCTTCTCACCCGAGAAGCTCGATGGCAAGGTCCACAAGCTGGAGGTGCGCGTGAAGCGGCCCGGGATGACGGCCCGGGCGCGTAGGAGCTACGTTGCGGCGCCGACGACCGCAACGGAAGCGTCAAGCCTTAAGCCAGGATCGCAGCGATAATCGCGAAGACGAGCAGGACGCCGATTACGCTTTCTGCAGTGCTCGAAAAGTCCAGTTCCCACATAACGTTTTCCCCTTCTCATAGGGCTTAGACGGGAGAAGGGGGCGCGAGGTTTAGCGTTTATTGCGCCCGGCCCCACCCGGCGGCTAAACTGCCGACCAGATGGAACCGGGCGTCCCCCCAGCTGCTGATAACTTACGGTTGGCGGGCTTCGGCGTCATGACCGATACCTGACGAATCGCTCAAGAAGTTCTGACCCATGGACGAGAAGACCAACGGCGGGAACACGCGGCCCGAGGACGTTCTGATTGAAGCGCTGCTGCAGGCGACCGGGAAGTCTTCCGGCGCGGTTTACGAGTTCGACACATTCCGGCTCGATGTCGCCGACGGGCGGCTGCTGCGCGAGGGCCAGGTTGTCTCGCTCGCGCCGAAGGAGTTCGAGACGCTGCGTCTCCTCGTGGAGCGCCATGGGCGCCTCGTCACGAAACAGGATCTGCTCGATCGTGTGTGGGCGGGAACGTTCGTGGGGGATGACACGATTGCGCAGCGGATCTCAGTTCTGCGCAAGGCGCTCGGCGACGCCGGCGCGACCGCGAAGTACATCGAAACGGTACCCAAGCGAGGCTACCGCTTCATCGCCGACGTTCGCGTCGTCAACGCCCCGTGAAGCCCGGTGAGGCCCCAGTGAGACCCCCGGTTAGACAATGACGCGGGCGATTGGATTGGCGGCGCTGGCCCTCCTGCCGCTGATGTCCTACTCTCGCTCTCCCGTGATCGCACGAAACGGTCTCGTCGCCACGAGCCAGCCGCTCGCATCCGCGGCCGGCCTTCGCGTGCTGCAGGAAGGCGGCAACGCGATCGACGCCGCCGTCGCGGCCGCCGCAGTTCTGTCAGTGGCCGAGCCGACGATGACCGGCGTGGGAGGCGATCTCTTCGCGATCGTGTATGACGCCAGGACCGGCCGCCTGCATGGACTCAATGCGAGCGGCCGCGCGCCACGCGCCGCAACAGTCGATGCCTTTCGCGCGCGAAAGCTCGAGGACATCCCGTCGGGGGGACCACTGTCGGTCTCGGTGCCGGGAGCGGTCGATGGCTGGGCGGAGCTCATGGAACGCTTTGGCTCGATTTCGCTCGCACGCGCGCTCGAGCCGGCGATGGCATACGCCCGCGATGGGTTTGCGGTAACGCCCGTCATTGCGGAGCAATGGGAATCGGCCGCCGCCACGCTGGCGAAGGACCCGGCCGCAGCCGCCACGTTTCTGATCGATGGGCGGGCGCCGCGAGCCGGCGAGATCTTCGCGAATCCGAAGCTCGCCGTGACACTGCAGACGATCGCCCGCGAAGGGCGCGACGCGTTCTACCGCGGCGCGATCGCGAAGACGATCGCCGCCGACATGGCGAGGCGCGGCGGCTTTCTCTCGGCCGACGATCTCGCGGCACATCGCTCGAACTGGGTCGAACCACTCTCCACGTCGTATCGCGGACACCAGGTCTACGAGCTTCCGCCCAATACCCAGGGCTTCGCTGCCCTCGAGATGCTCAACATCCTCGAGGGGTTCGATATGGCCTCGATGGATCGAGGCTCCGCGCAGTACCTGCATCTGCTCGTCGAAGCTAAGAAGATCGCGTACGCCGATCGCGATGCTTACCTCGCCGATCCTGGGGCCGTGCCGGACGCATTGCTCCGCCGGCTTATCTCGAAGGAGTACGCCGCGGCGCGAAGGAAGGAGATCGACCTCTCGAAGGCGTCGACGTTTTCGCCTGCCGGAACGGCGGACTTCGCCGCCGAGGCACGGGGCGATACTGTCTACCTCACCGCGGCGGATCGTCACGGCAACGTCATCTCCCTCATCCAGTCGCTCTTCTCGTCCTTCGGCTCCGGCATCGTCGGCGGCGACACCGGGATCGCCCTTCACAATCGCGGCAGTCTGTTTTCACTCGATCCGTCGCATCCGAACGCCATCGGTCCTGACAAGCGGCCGTTCCACACGCTCGTGCCGGCGATGGTCATGAAGGATGGCAAGCCCTGGCTGTCGTTCGGCGTGATGGGCGGGGATCACCAGGCACAGGGACACGTGCAGGTCCTGCTCAATCTCATCGACTTCAAAATGGACGTCCAGGCTGCGGGAGATGCGCCGAGATTCAACCACGGCGGAAGTCTGTCGCTCGAGGACGGCTTCACGGACGCCACGCGCGAGAAGCTGAAAGCCATGGGGCACGTGCTCGCCGAGAACAACGGGCCTCACGGCGGATATCAGGCGATCCTGATCGACCCCAGAACGAAGTCGCTCAGCGGCGGATCGGACCGCCGCAAGGATGGCGGGGCCGTCGGCTACTGACCTGGGGCTAAGTCGATCAGTTCGTAGAGCTCGATAACCTCTTCACGCCCGCGTAGATGGTTCGCCCCGACCGGGCGCGTTTCGAACGCCTCCTTCACACGTTTCCACGTCGATTCGGTCATCAGGATCTGATCGGGTGCCGCGACGCGCTGAACACGTGACGCCGTGTTCACGACGTCGCCGAGCACGGTGAACTCGCGCCGGCGCGGGGAGCCGATGTCGCCGGTCAGCGCCTGACCGGTGTTGAGCCCGATCCGGACCTGGAGGGGCGTGGCGTTCGGCTGTGCGTTCATCGACGCAAGCGCGCGACGCATATCTCGCGCGGCGGCCGCCGCGCGCGTGGGGTGGTCGGGCTGCTCGAACGGCGCGCCGAACACCGCGAGAAGGGCATCTCCGATGAACTTGTCGAGGGTGCCTTCGTGATGGAAGATCACCTCGGCCATCCGCGAGAAGAATCCGTTGAGCACCGTCGCAACCTCGAACGGCGCACGTCGTTCCGAGAACTCCGTGAAGGCGACGAGATCGCAGAACATGACCGTCACCTCGCGCTCTTGTGCGAGGAACGGCGCGTCAATCCCCGTTCCACCGTGGAGAATCCTGTTGACGACTGCCGGCGAGTGGTAGCGCGAGAGCCGTTCGCGCCGCTTGAGCTCTTCCATCAACTGCGCCGAAAGTCTCGACTGCTCGATCGCGACCGCCGAATAGCCGCAGAACGCAGTGAAAACCTCGAGGTCCTCCGGCGTGAAGCGCTTCGCGCGCGGGTTGTCGCAGTACATCACGCCGATGACGTCATCGCGGTTCCAGAGCGGCGCGCACATGAACGATCGCACGTTCATCGCCTGGACGCTTGCCGCCGTCTCGAGCCTCGCATCGAGCACCGCGTCCGAGGCGAGCATCGCGATACGGTCCTTCATGACCCGGTTGACGACCGTTCGGCTCAACGACGGCTGATCGGGCACACTGTGGTCGCGGTTGCGCATGACGCGGGCGGTCAGCGGCTCGTCGGGGGCGTCGCGCAGCATCAGGAAGACCCGCTCGGCGGGCACCACCTCGAACACGAGATCCACGACGCGGCCGAGCATGTCGCTTAGCGGCTGAACCGTGACGAGCGTATTCGCAATCTCCGCGATCAGCCTCAGGAAGCGGCTTCCCCGCCGCTCGCGCCCGGCGCGACGCTCGCCGGCACCCCGGCCGAGGTTGAGGCGCCGCCGATCACGACCGCTCCGGCGTTCGGATGGCGGCGCATCCGTCCTCTTGTCGCCCGACGGCGAAACGGGGATGAGCAGCGTTCCCGAGTCTTCGAGAAGCTGGTGCTGCTCTGACAGAAGCTCGCGCTCGTCGACTCGATGATCGATCGTGACCGCTATGGAGCCGATGGCGAGGACGTCTCCGGCAGTGAGCTCCAGCTCGCCCTCGAGCACCTCGCCATTCACCTTCGTCCCGAACCGGCTGCCGGCATCCGACGCGACACAGTGGCCGCCCGCCAGCCGGAGCTTCGTGTGCTGCCGCGAAACGGTCGGGTGGTTGATGACGATGTCGCAGGTGGGCGCACGGCCGATGACCGTCACGCCCTCGCGCAGGCGATGCGTGCGCGAGGCGCCGCTGTCCTGGAACGAAACGCTGAACATCTTGCCCGGTTAACGCGGCGGGCGGACGACTTGGACGGTGACGCCGGCGCGATCGGAAAACGCCGCGGGAAGCGTTCGAAGATGCTTCGGCTCGACCCGGAGCACGAGGAACACGCCCTTCGTCCGGACCGAATACCAGTTCGGCTCCGATCGGAAGATGCCGAACGCGCCGCCGCCGATCTTCAGCACGGGAGCCGGACCGCCGGGCGACTGCCAGAGAGGCTGCCGCGATCGCGAGTAGCTGACGCTGAGAATGCCGCCGTAGGGCACCGTGTGGACCACCGCGCCGTTTCGATCCGCGACCGTGAGGGTGCCGGCCGCGAACGTCAGGACCGCGTCGCGTTCGCGAAGTCGTCCATCGTCGGCCACCACGATCCTCACATCCGTGATCGTCAGGGCCGGAAGCGCGGCGTCGCGCGCGGCAGCCGCCGGAGGTGAAGCCGAAGACAGTTCCGTGTCAGCCGGAGCCGGCTCCTTTGCCGCTCCGGTCGCGGCGGGAGCCGTCGGCCCGTTCGCCGCGCCAACCGCGGTTTTAGCTGAATCACGCGGCGACGGCGACGGTCGGGCCGCAGCAGACTTCGCCGGCTGCGCCGCCGGCGCGTCGGGCGACGGCGCCGAAGACGCGCCTGGCTTTGTGGGCGCGGGCGACTCGGCGGCCGGCACCGCCGGCGTCACCGGCGGTTCGCTCGCCGGTTGCGCGGTCGCGGTCGTCGGCTCCGGACTGGACGCGGTCGCCGTCTCTGACGCAGGAGGCGGCGCTTCGGCCGACGCGCCGGATGTCGGGCCCGGCTTCTGAACGAGGAGCGCCGCCAGCACGCCGAAGACGACAACGAGCACTGCGAACAGACCTGCGGCAAGCGCGATGTGGCGCTTCTGCAGAATGACGGTTGTCGAGCCGTCGGAAGTCTTCGCTTTCGGTGCCGCCGCCTCGGCCCGGCCCGGCGGTGGTGTTTCAACCCGAACCGGCGCGGCAGTCGGCGCGACGGGCCCCGACTGTTCGCGGACCGCGGAAACAGGAGTCGAGGACGGAACGGGGGGCGCTAACGTCGCATCCGTCGGAAGCGGCGCCGCAATCCCGGCCGCGGACGCCACGACCTGGTCCGGCGCAACGGTAATCTCGAGTGATTCGGTCCGCGCGGTCGTCGGCACGAGCGACGCCCCGAGGCTGACCAGCGCGTCTCGAAAATCTTCCGCCGTCTGGTAGCGATCGGCCGGTGACTTCGCGAGCGCACGCCCCAGCACCGTTTCGCACCAGTCCGGCAGCTCCGCCCGATGCTGGCGGAGCGGAGTCGGCGGATCCTTGACCTGCTTGTGCGCCATCGCGATTGCCGTATCCGCCTGGAAAGGCAAACTGCCACTGAGCAGCCGATAGAGCACGACGCCAATCGAGTACAGGTCCGCGCGCGCATCGATGTCGGTCGCCAGCACCTGTTCCGGCGCCATGTAGGCCGGCGTGCCCATCATCAGACCGTCCGACGTCAGGTGCTCCGTACCGAGCACGCGCGCGATCCCGAAATCCATGATCTTGATCGCGCCGTACTGCGTGAGCATCAGGTTGGCCGGCTTCAGATCGCGATGGACGATGCCGACGCGATGCGCGTGGCCGAGCGCATCCAGCACCTGCGCCACGAGGCTCGCCGCGCGCGCAGGCGCCAGCGGCCCCACGCGGTCGACGATGCGGTCGAAGGTCTCGCCGCGAACGAACTCCATCACCATCAGGAGCTCGTCTTCGGCGCGAAGCAGTTCGTAGATTGTTGCGATGCCGGGATGGTTCAGCCGGGCGAGCGTCATCGCCTCGGCGCGAAACCGGCGGACGACTTCGTTTTCCCCCAGGTCGCGATTGAGCGCCTTGATCGCGACTTCACGATCGAGCGTTTCGTCGATCGCCTTGTAGACCGTGCCCATGCCGCCACGGCCGATCTTCTCGACGACACGATACTTGCCGATGGTCCTGCCGAGCATGGAATCCCTGGAGGATGGGGAATCCGCAGTCTAATACAGCCGGAACCCACCCCGCAAAGGATCGCCGTCGTCGATTACGAAAGTGTGCTCCCCCGTAATCCACGCTGAGCCTTCGATCTCCGGCACGATGGCCGGGAGCTCACCGACGGTGGTTTCCTCGACGATCCTGCCTCTGAACGTCGTCGAGACGATGCTCTCGTGCGTAAAGGTCGCGCCGGCCTGGAGGAGGCCCATTGCGGCGAGTACCGCCATGACGGCCGACGTTCCGGTCCCGCAGGGCGATCTGTCGACTTCCGCGTCGGCGAACACGGTGACGTTCCGCAGGTCGGCGGTGGCCGTGGCAGGTCCGGTGAAAATCGTGCCGTATAGTCCGTGCAGGCCCGAGTCGAGTGGATGGACGACTTTCACGAGGGCTTCGACCGCATCCTTGATTGCCATCCCGACGCGGCGCAGCTCGGGCAGGCGCCGCGGATCGATGGCAAGGCCGGCGGACTCGACGTCGACGACCGCATAGAAAGCGCCGCCAAACGCGACGTCGACGAGAAAATGCCGCGGCCCGAGCGCGATCGGCAGGCCGGCAGCCAGCACGAACGACGGAACATTCGTGAACGCGACTCGTTCGACACGCTCCGGCAATCCGCCGTCTGCGAGTCCGGAGCATGTCGGACGTGCGCGGATGCAACCGGCCGGCGAATCGAGCAGAATCTCGTTCTGCCCCGGGCGAAGCGTGAGGAGACCGCGCTCGAGAGCGATCGTCGCGACGGCGATGACTCCGTGTCCGCACATCGTGCTGTAGCCTTCGTTGTGCATGAACAGAACGCCGGCGTCGGATCCGCTCCGCTCGGGCTCGGTCAGGATCGCGCCATACATGTCCGCGTGGCCCCGCGGCTCGAGCATGAGCGCCTGGCGCAGATCGTCGCAATGGGTCCTCACCCACTCGCGCTTGTCGAGCATGGTGGCTCCATCGACGGCGGGAAATCCATCCACGATGAGCCGCAACGGTTCCCCCGCGGCGTGGGCGTCGATGGTGCGGAGACGGTGGATCGCCAAAACGCGCGATTATAGCCACCGATTACACGGATCTCGTTAAACCCGGCGAGGTGAACATGAGCGTGGTTCTCTCGGAAGCAGATGTTCGAGCCGTACTGCCGATGCCGGACCTCATCGACACGATGGAGACGGCGCTGAAGACGTTCTCGGGTGGCCAGGCGGTTCAACCGGTTCGAACGGTGCTGCAGATCGGTCCAGGGAAGGCGTTCTTCGGCGTGATGCCGGCTTACCAGCCGGCGCCGGCGGCGCTGGGCGCGAAGCTCGTGACGGTGTTCCACGAGAACCACGCGCGCGGCCTGCCGTCACATCTCGCAACGATCATCCTGCTCGACCCCGAGACCGGCGAACTCGCCGCCGTCATGGACGGGCGCTACATCACCGAGGCGCGAACGGCAGCCGTGTCGGCCGTGTCCGTGCGTCACATGGCGCGCAGCGATGCCGCGACGCTGGCGCTGCTTGGCTCGGGCGTGCAGGCACGCAGCCATCTCGAAGCGATCGGCGTGGTCCGCCGCTTGAAAGAGGTCCGCGTCTGGAGTCCCACACCGGGAAACCGCGACCGTTTCGCGCGCGAGCACGCCGCGAACGTCGACGCTGAGCTGCGAGCGGTTTCCTCCGCGCGTGATGCGGTCAAGAACGCGGACGTCATCGTCCTCGCGACTTCCGCGTCGACGCCGATCGTGGAACGCGCGTGGATCGCGGACGGCGCGCACATCTGTGCGGTCGGCGCCTGCCGGCCCGACATCCGCGAGATGGACGGCGCGCTCGTCGCGGCCGGACGGCTCGTCGTCGACTCGCGCGCTGGAGCGCGCGCCGAAGCGGGCGACATCGTCCTGGCCATCCAGGAAGGCCGCATCGACGACGACCACATCGCCGGCGAGCTCGGCGAGGTCGTCGCGGGACGGATCGCGGGACGAGAGGCGGCCTCGCAGATTACGATCTTCAAATCGCTCGGGATGGCCGTGGAGGACGTGGCCGCCGCCGAGTTGACCTGGCGGCGCGCCGCCGAGCGCGGCCTGGGGCGTGCCGTCGTGATGTAGTGGATGCGGGGCGTCCTCCGAGTTGCTATCCTTGTCAGTAGAACTCTGAATGGCCAACAAGGTCCCGACGTGGGTCTGGGTCGTCATCGGCATCGTTGTCGTGAGCGGCCTTGGACTCGTCGCCGTCGCCGGAATGGGCGTCTACTTCGTCGTCCGGCAAGTCGAGACGCAAGCCGCATCACCAGCGGCCGCGGAGCAGACCTTCGAGCGCGCGCGGGAGCGCTTCAAGGATCAGAAGCCGCTTCTCGAGCTCGACGACGACGACAACATCAAGGCGACGAATCTCGATCAGCCGGTCGGAGCTGTACGCAAGCTCGAGACCCTCAGCGTGATGGCCTGGGACTCCGACGACGAGCGGATCGTCCACGTCGAAGTCCCCTTCTGGCTGCTTCGCTTCAAGGAAGATCCCCTCGACATTCTCTCCAGCAGCGGCATTCACGGACAGCGCATCCGCATCACGGTCGCCGACATCGAACGGATGGGCCCGCGACTCCTGATCGACCACCGCGGGAGACGCGGTGATCGCGTTCTCGTCTGGACTCAGTAGCAATTCCGGCGGTTTTTCGCTGGTCCTAATCTTGCAGTCATGCAGGATGCCAGCCTCGTCTGCAGGGAGACAAACATGGGTCGCCTCCATCTGGGTGCGGTGGCCGTTGTCGCCATAGTCTTCGCCGGTTCGAGCGTCGCGGCGCAGACCCGGCGCCACGACCCCTATCAGTACGGCAGCGGCAGCCGTTCGAGCGTCGCGTTCGACAACGGATATCGTCAGGGCCTCGAGGAAGGCCGGAACGACGCGCGGCGGAATCGTGCGTACGATTACCGCGATCGCAATGATTACCGGCGCGGCGACTCGGGCTGGAACCGGCGGAGCGGCGATCGCGACTGGTATCGCAACGAGTTCCGGCGTGGCTTCGAAATCGGGTACCGAGACGGGTACGGCCGCTATTCGAACGGGCGTTATTCGAGCGGCTCCCGGTATCCGGGCTCGTACGGCTATCCCGGCGGCTCTGGCGGGTACGGTGGCTACGGCGGGCAGGCGTTCCAGTACGGATTCAGCGACGGATATCAGAAGGGACTCGAGGACATTCGCGATCGCGATCGGTACGAGCCGACGCGTCACGGGTGGTACCGCTCGGGCGACCGGCACTACGACCGTCGCTACGGATCAAAGGATCTTTACCGGGACGAATACCGGCGCGGCTTCCTCGACGGGTACGATCGCGCATTCCGCGGCGGGGCCTATCGGTAACGAAGTCCTACGGCAGGCGGAGGAACCGCTTCATCCGGACGATGAACGAGCGCGCTGTGTCTGTGGTCGCGACCTGTGCCGCAGCCACAGCGCGCGCGGACGCGAGCGCGTCGCGCCGGCTCACGGCCGCAACCCCGACGTGTTCGAGCACGAGTGGATTCGCTTCCGCAACTCCGCGAAACGTGTCTGCATCGATCTCGAAGACGCGACAGTCGCCGCGCGCCGCCACTGTGGCGCTGCGCGGCTCGCCGGTCAGCAGCGACATCTCCCCGAAATAATTGCCGGCATCGATCGTGGCCACTTCATGCTGCCGGGGTCCCGACAAAACCGCCACGCGTCCGGACGCGATGACGAAAAGCGATTGGCCCGGTTCACCCTCGCGCACGATCCGCTCGCCGTCCCCGAACAGCTGATCGCGGGCGGCTGACACGAGTCGCAGCAGGTCACTCTCGGGCAGGCCGGCAAACAGATCCAGGCGGCTGAGCAGGGTCGAGCGTTCTTCAGCACTTCTGGCAGGGTCGATCGGCGGCTCCTGCCGATCGTATTGAACCTGGATCGGGAACGGAATCTCGATGCCGCGCCGGCGGAAGGCGTAATAAACCGCCGAGCGCACCTCGTCGGGCGCGACATCGTCGGTCTCGTAGTCCTGGACCCAGAATCGGACGCGATACGTGATGGCCGAATCGGCGAAGTCCTGAACCAGCACCTCGGGTGCCGGCGCTGTCAAGACGCGCGGCGCGTTGCTGAGCGCCTCTCGAACAGCCGCCTTCACCTCTGCCGGCGAGCTCGAGTAGCTCGCCCCGATGTCGACCGTCAGCATCGTCGGAGCGGCCGGCTCCGAATAGTTGACGATCGGCTCCTTCGAGACGACGTTGTTGGGCACGATGATGAAATTACCGGTCTTCGTGCGGAGCTTGGTCGCGCGCCAGGTGATCTCGGCGACACGGCCTTCGTGGCCTCCAATCGCGACCCAGTGACCGACGTGGAAAGGCTTCTCGATCTGGATCGCGAGGCCGGCGAACGCGTTGCCGAGCGTGTCCTGCAGCGCGAAGCCGACCACGACCGCGCCGACGGCGGACGCCGCGAAGAGCTTCTCGGGAAACGCGAGCGTCGCGACAACGAGAAACAGGCCGACGAGAAGAAAGTCCTGGACGATCGTCGGAAAGCGATCCGGAATCCGGTCGACGCGCAGCGGATTGACGGCGACGAGAATGAGCAGGTTGAGTGCCGCGAGGAGGATGACGAGCTGCTCGATCGACACGAGCTGCTCGCGGAGTCCAGGCAGCAGCGGCGGCCAGACGAGCGCGGCATTCAGCGCGGCGTAGGTAGCGGCGACGACGATGGAGAGCCGAAGCTTGCGCTGGACGAGCCGATTGCGGCTGTACGCGCGCAGGAGGACCGCCGCCAGAACGACGGCGGCCCCGAGTACCACGTGTCCGGGGTAGTGCGGCGCCAGACTTAAGCGATTCCCTTCTTGAATTCCACGATGTCCGCCGGGGTCACCTGCACGACGACGAGAGCGGGGTTGGTTCCACCCTTCGCGTCGCGGTCGGGCGCGACGCCCCGCGCGCCGGCGGAGGCCGAAACCTGTGCCGACTGCTTCTCGTTCCCGCCACCGCCGCCGCCGAACGGTTTCGCGAGGCTGCCGAGGCCGAAGCCCTTCTTCTTCTGCTCCGCCTCTTTCTCCTGCTTCTTCTGGTCCTCGGTCGGCGCCGCCGTCTTGCCGCCGCTCACCAGACCGGCCGCTCCTTCGGCCACCGTCGGTATTTCGGTAACCTCTGCGGGGGTGTAGGTGATGTTCGTCTTGTAGCGAGCCTCGACCGTCGCGGTCGCCGTCAGCTTCTCCTTTTCAATCGTCTTGGTAATGCCGTCCTGACGCGCCTTGAGATCGGGATGCGACGCGAACATCCCGTTGCGCGTCGTTGCTGCCTTGTTCCGCTCGGCCAGACGCGTGAGGAATACGTTCAGGCCCTGCGGGGCGTAACCAGCCTTGCTGGCGGCGCTAATGCCGACCTTGTCGGCATCCATCTCGTCGCCGCGGTCGAAGCTGTTCTCGAGGATGTTCGAGTAGGCCATCTGCGCGAACTTGTCGATGAGGACGCGATCGCCAGCCGCCTCCTCGGTGCCGACCTCGACCGCCTTGCTCTTCCGGATGGCGTTGATCGTGTGCTTCTGCGCGACGTGGCCGATCTCGTGCGCGAGCACGCCGGCGAGCTCCGCTTCGCCCTGCACGAGCGCGAGCGCCCCGCGCGTGATGTGGATGAAACCGCCGGGCGACGCGAACGCGTTGACGCCATCGGTGTCGAGGACGATGAACGTCCAGGGGATGTTCGGACGCGAGCTCTGTAACGCGACGGTGGTCCCGACGAGTGTCACGTACTTGTGAACCGCCTGGTCCTGGACGACCCCGAAGCGCGCCCGGATCTGCGCGCTGACCGATTCGCCCAGCTGCCGCTCTTTTTCGTCGGTCCAGATCATGTCGTTCGCCTGCTTGGCACGCTTCAGG
The DNA here is from genome assembly GCA_036257535.1 of Vicinamibacterales bacterium. Classification (GTDB taxonomy): domain Bacteria; phylum Acidobacteriota; class Vicinamibacteria; order Vicinamibacterales; family 2-12-FULL-66-21; genus DATAEE01. Next base: position 21,379 of record DATAFJ010000061.1, read on the forward strand.
CCTTTCTCGATCGCGCCAAACTGCCCGAACGCCGGCTGCGCGGCGGCCAGAACGCCGACGAACACAACAAGAGCCTTCATGCAAGCACCTCGAAAACAGCCACGGGTTTGGTTTTGCCTTTGACGACTACGTCGCCCAGCGGACGGATCGAATAGCTTCCTTTCAACCGGCTCCGCGTGGCGTCGCTAATGATAATCCGGGTGCCGTACTCCTTGTTCAGGCTTTCCAGCCGCGACCCCAGGTTCACGGCGTCGCCGATGACGGTATAGCTCATGATCGTTTCCGACCCGATGTTCCCGGCGATCATCTCCCCCGTGTTGATGCCGATTCCGATGTCGAGCGGCGGCTTCCCTTCCTGACCCCACTTCGCGTTCAACCGGCCGAGCTCCGCGACCATCTCCACCGCCGCCCGCACGGCGTTGTCGGCGTGGTCGGCATCTTTCACCGGCGCGCTGAAGAGCGCCATCACCATGTCGCCGACGAACTTGTCGAGCGTCCCCTTGTGGCGGAACACGATGTCCACCATGCGGGAGAAGTACTCGTTCAACGTCGCGACCACGTCCTCGGGCTCGCCCTGTTCGGAGTGGGCGGTGAAGCCGCGGATGTCGCTGAACAGCACCGTCATCTCGCGACGCCGGCCACCGAGCTGCGCGAGCGACGGGTCTTCCATCAGCTGTTCGTACACGTCCTTCGACACATAGCGGCCGAAGAGTCCCTTGACCCGGCGCTTCTCGCGGCCTTCGATCAGGTACTGATAGCCGATGCCTCCGAAAGCAGCGAGCACGAACGCGACGAAAGGCTGTGCCACGGCGATCCAGGCACCGCTCGCGAAGAGTCGCAGGGTGACGCCGGCATACGCGATGATGAGAAGCCCAGCGAGCAAGAGCGACCAGCGGAGCCGGAGCGCGGCGAACATCAACGCCGCTGCGAACGCCGCAAAGGCCGTCGCCGCGATTCGGGTTCTATCGTCGGACGGCCGCATGAACCGTCGCGACAGAACATCGTCCACCGTGCTCGCGTGGACCTGAATGCCCGGCATGCGCCCGCGCTCGAACGGCGTCTGGAACACGTCGGACAGACCCGAGGCCGTCGCACCGATGAAGACGATCTTCCCGCGAAAGAGCGAGGGATCGAGACCGGGCGGGCGACCGGACAGATGCTCTTCGACGGCGGCGAGTACACGATGGAATGAATAGGCCGTGTACGGACGCGTCCGGCCGTCATCGAGGACCGCCGGTCCCCGATAGTTGATGAGCGCGCGGACGGTTTCTTCACCCTGCGACGAGCCAAATCCCTGCACGCGATCTCTGCGGATCGGAATCCGCCAATCGCGCAGGACGATCTCGTCGCGCGCGATCTTGAGCTCCTCGGGACGGATCTGCTCTGCAACGAGCACCGTCGCGAGTCCGAGCGAGGGTGCCACGCGACCGTTGCTCTGGACGAACGGGATCCATCGGCGCCACGGTCCGTCCGGATCGAACGCCGCCAGGTTGTGGCCGACGTTCGCGGCGGCGGACGCCAGGTGCTCGAACGGCGGCGTCAACGTCGGACGCGGCTCCGCCTGCCAGGGGCCATCCTCGGGCCCGAACGCCAGCATGCCGGGCCAGGGCGGAGGCACGACCATCTTCCCTTCGGTCCCCGTATACACGGCATCTGCGAGAAGGATGACGGTGCCGGCACGCCGGACGGCGTCGACCAGGCCCGCGTCGGACTCGGCGCCGCTCCATTTCGTGCCGCCGTAGTCGAATCCTTCGCGAGTGTCCTGCTCGAGGAACAGGATGTCGAGCGCGATGGCGCGCGCCCCGGCCTGCGCGAGGAACTCGACGACCGCCCCGAAGATCACCCGCGGCCACGGCCACCGGCCGGCCTGCGGCTCGAGCGCCCGCAGCGACGTCTCGTCGATCTCGATGAGGACGATGTCCTTGCGCGCGGTCTCGGGCCGCGCGGCCGCGCGCATGCGCAGGTCGTAGGTCTTCAGCTCGATGGTGTGGAAGAACGGCGCGCGTCCGATCGCAAGAGCGGCGAGCCACGCGGCGGCGCCGATCGCGAGGCCAGACAGGACCCGGCGCAGCACGGCCTGAGTGGGAGTCCGCAAGTGCCGTCAATTGTCGACGGACGGTCGCCAGCCGTCAATCAGGGCTCGTCGCCGCGAAACCAGTCTTGTGTGACGGCTGCGTGTGGTCGTGTTAGTCGTGAGGGTGGAGCAGATAATGCTGCCGCAGCAAGTCCTTCCCGTAGTCGTTCCCGTTCGGCGTGCGCACGATGGTATGAATGTGCTCGACGTTCGGCATCATCGGATCCGCCGCC
>DATAFJ010000069.1:0-14292 GCA_036257535.1 Vicinamibacterales bacterium
ACGATGTGAGGCGCGTTTGATGCGGACGGACGGGCGTAGGCGAACCGGCGCGCGAGGCCGGCGACGGCAACGATCGTGATGGTGGCGGCGATGAACCAGACGAGCGCGAGCCGCCGGTTCTGCTGAACCGGTTCGCGGCGCCCAGGCGGCGGCGCCACGCCGTGCAGGAGCTCCACGGGAGCGATCAGGCGATAGCCGCGGCGCGGCAGCGTCTCGACGAAAGCAGGATGGTCGGCCGAATCGCCGAGCGCATCACGGAGCCGCTTGATCGCGGCGTTCAGACCGTGCTCGAAGTCGACGAAGGTATCCGACGGCCAGAGTGCCCGGCGGAGCTCTTCCCTGCTGACCACGTCGCCGGCGCGGGCCACGAGAATCGCGAGGATTTTCCGCGGCTGCTCCTGCAGGGCCGCCGTCACACCCCCGCGCTTCAGCTCCCCGGAGCGGAAGTCGACCTCATAGGGTCCCAGCCGGACGGCAGGAGGGGCCGACCGAAGACTGTCCAACATACGTCACGCAGCCGGGGGGCTCGGATGAGAGGACGCGATTCTAGTCCCCCCGGTTCGGCGCGGCAAGAGCCCAGGCGATGAAATCCGGGGCTTTTTCGCCGTGTTACCCACAAATCACCTTCGCGTCATCCCGGAATCATTGAGGCACCCGGGCTTCTGCCGGATCGTTGAGGGCAAGGGGGTGCCTCGTGCTCGCACACACCGTTTCGGCCATCGGGCTTACGCTCGCCCTCACCATCGATCCGGCGCCCATCCTTCAAACGACTCCGCCGGGTACTGCGGACAACCCGGTCCGCGGAGCCGACGCCACGGTCGGCTGGATAGTCGCAAGCGGGCGCGATCGCTCCCCCACCTTCGACGCGCTGGTCGGCCGTATCGCAGCCGCCCAGGCCGACGTCATCGTGTGCTGGTCTGCCCACCAGGCGGGCTCAGCCCGGCTTCGGAGTAGCGACGAAAGAACGGCCGACGGGCGCTACCGAGTCCTCTATGTCGTCCTGCCGGACGAGGGGGACACCGAGACCGCAATCATCCGGCTGGGACAGGAGCTTCAGCGCGCGCTGGATTCGCTCGGCGAACGAGCCGTGGACGGCGCGGCCTTGTTGCGCGTAGCACACGCCATCCGAACGGAACTCAAGACGGGGACGTGAGACGGGGCTCGGCTACCTGCGTTCGGCCATGATGGCGAGCGTGTTCTCCTCGGAGTCGCGGAAGAACGCCATCCAGAGCTCGTGGTCAGGCATCTTCGCGATGAGGTGAGGCTCGCGGATGAAGACAACGCCGCGCTGCTGCATTGCGGTATAAGCGGCCTCGATGTCCGGGACGTTGAAGTACAGCACCGACCCCGAGTGATCGAACTCGGGCGATTCGGCGAGGCCGAGCATCAGCCTCGTGCCGCCGCAGTCGAAGAACGCCAGCGGGCCGGCGCTGAAGAGATATGGCAGGCCGAGCCGGTCGCGATAGAAGGCGGTCGCGCGCGCGAGGTCCTTCGCGCGCATCGAGATTTGTCCGATCTTCGAGAGCCTGATGTCCGGTGCCATCATGCGGACATTCTCCTCATAAAGCGGCCGCAGCGCTTCTCGCGGAATGCTTTTTTCGGGCCGCCTCGCGCCAGGCCTGCGGCGGCAGGCCATGACGCCGGCGGAAGGCCCAGCTGAACGACCCGAGACTGTCGAACGCGACGGCCAGACACACGGCGGTGATTGGCTCGTCGGTGCTGGCGAGCAGCCGGCAGGCGGCCTTCATGCGTTCCGCGGTGACGAAGGCATGCGGCGTCACGCCGAACGCGCGCCGGAACGCCCTCAGGAAATGTGACGGGGAAAGGCAGGCGACGCGCGCCAGATCGCGGATCTCCAGAGGTTCGGGCAGCGTCGCGCGCACGAAGTCGCGGGCGCGATGCAGGCGGCGATAGAGCTCCATGCGCGTGGCGGGCCGGACGGCATCGAGACGCGACGCCCGTCCGATCTCGCGCCGATGTGCGGCGAGGAGAGCCGCGACGAGGTCTCTGACCTGCTCGTCGACCCATCCCCGGTCCGCTAGCAAAGTCGCCGGAGCGCACCGGATGCACTCCACAATGGGCGTCACCACATCGTCGTGCGGATGCACCCGCACGATGAAGCCCGGGGGGTTCTCGTGTGCGGCGTGCGGCGCGTCGAGAAGCTGCCTGTCGTCACCCGCCACCGTGTAGTGCACGTCGCGTGCGAGATCCGGATCGATGAAGACGCAGAACGATTCGACTTGCCGCGCGGCGTCGATGGTGACTTCGTACGCTTGGCCCTCGTTGACGATCAGATAGCCGGTGTCGTCCACGTGATGCCGCCCGGTGCCGATGTCGTAGAGCGCGCCTCCGCCCCTGAACGTTTTTACAGACAACCGTTCCGCGCCGGCCCAGTGGTGGGTTCTTCCAACGGCGCTCAGGACGGCGGTGCCGCTGCGCATCGAGCGCGACTATATCGCGTTCGGATGCTGCGCGCCCGTCCTGACGGAAACGCCTGAGGTCGAAATCGCAGTGGCACCGGCCTTGCTCGCCTATAAACGCAAGTTAGGAGGGCTTCAGTCTCATGACCTGTCGGACCACATGGCTAACAGCAGCTGCCGTAGCGGCGGCGATAACAACGTCGCAGGCTTTCGCGCAGCAACCCACGACCGCGGCGCCGGCTACCCAGCCGCCGCAGCAGCAGACACCGACGGCCGATTCGACACAGGAGGATCAGGCCCGGTCCCACCTCGCGGAGGCACGCCGCGTGCTGAGTGAGGTCACCACGATGCCGCAGGCTGCGCAGCTTCAGGGCGAAGCGCGTACGCAGGTATCTCAGCTCATCACGAACTTCAACGCACTGATTACCGCGCAAGCCAACTGGCGTGAAAAATACGCGAGTGTTGAACAGAACCTGAACACTCTGCTCGGCGCCGGCGCCGACACAGCCGTCACAGGTACGACGGGAACGGCAACGACGACGACGGGCACGGCGGGAACGTCTGGATCGACCACCACGACGGCGACCTCGAAGGCCGTCACGGTCGATCCGGCGCTCAAGACGAAGCTCGAAGAGTTCAAGCGTCACCTGACCGCGTTCCACGCGGCGGCCGGCGCGACGCCGTCACCTTCGGCGTCTTCGGCGTCGAGCGACATGGCGACGACGCCTTCTTCGCCGACGACCTCTTCGACCACGTCGACGACGACCACCACGACGCCGACGCCGACGCCGGAGCCTCCGGCTACGCCGGCGCAGCCGCCGGCCACGACTCCGTCGACCACGCCCGCGACGCCGCCGTCAACGACGGCGCCTGCAACGGCGCCCGCGGCGGATGAAGACGACGACAGCGACGTGGCTCGCCAGATCGACGCCATCGAGAAGGCGCTGAACGAAGCGTCGTGCGACCCGGCGAAGCTGGCCGCGATTCGCGCGCAGCTGACCGAGCTGCGTCAGGCGGTCAAGCAACCGCAGTAAGACCGAGTATCACCCTCGCGACCGTTTCCGTGGGCTCGAGCGCACGGATTTCGGTCGCGAGGTTCGTGTCCGGACACTTCACGCCGCGCCGGTTGAACCAGACGGCGCGGATTCCCGCGGCTTCTGCCCCCATCACGTCGGACGACCACGAATCACCCACGACGACCGCTTCGCGCGCCTGTGCGCCGAGCCGCTCCAGCGACACGCGGAACATCGTCGGGTCCGGCTTCGCGATCAGCGTGTCTTCCCATACCACGATCGCATCCACGAGCTTCTCGAGCCTGCAGGCGCGCAACTTGGCGAGCTGCTCGTCACGGGCGTTGTTGCTGACGATCGCGATTCGCGCGTCGCGTCGCAGACGCTCGAGCAGCGCATGGGCACCGGGGATCGCGCACCAGGCGTCCACGTAACCGCGGCGGTACGCGGTGACGGCCGTTTCGAGATCCTGTTCGGTCGCCCCGACGCCTGCGTCGGCGAGCAGGCTTCCGAGTCGGATGCGGCGCGCCTGGTCCACCGACAGCCGGCCGCGCAGAACGTCCAGGTGCAGACGATCCAGTAGTGTGTCGTGCGCGTCGCGGAGCTGATCGAAGGGTACGCGCGTGAGCGGTTCGAAGCGCGCGGCAATCGCCTCGAGGCCGCCGCGGACCGCTCGCCCCTGGTCGAACAGCGTGTCGTCGAGATCGAGCAGCACCGCCGTGACCGGCGGCGCCGCGTTGCGCTCTCGCTCCGGCTGCTTGTACACTACAGAAATCCTATGCCGAGTTCGGTCGTCATCATTGGCGCGTCAGACATGCTGGACGCGCTGAGAGCCCGCGCTGGTGTGAGCGACGCGGACGTGTTCCCCGATACGCAGCCGTTGCAGGCGTTGCAGGCCATCACCGAGTTCCGTCCGTCGCTCGTCGTCCTCGAACGCCTCTTTGCCGCGACGTCGCGCGGCGCGGCGCTCATCAATCGAATCAAGAGCGATCCCGGACTCGAAGGAACGGAGATTCGCGTCCTGTCCCACACGGGCGACTACACCCGCGTCATCGCGCGGCCGGCCCCGCCGCAGAGTACGCCTGCGCCCCCAAGGGTCGAGGTGACCGAGAGCTCGTCGGCCGCCGCCGTCGACATCGCGACGCCGGCGCCCCCGGCGCAGCCGCTCGATTGGCGAGGCACGAGGCGCGCGCCGCGTTACCGCGCTCAGACCGGAGTCGAAGTTCACGTGGACGGTACGCCGGCGGAGCTCATCGACGTATCGGTTCTGGGAGCGCAGGTGCTCTCGACCAACAGCCTCCGGCCGAACCAGCGCGTTCGATTGTCGCTGATGCAGGAGCAGGGGCCGATTCGGGTTGCCGCGGCCGTGGCCTGGGCGAAGTTCGAGCTGCCCAGGGTCGGAGGCGCACCGCAGTACCGTGCGGGGCTCGAGTTTGCCGATGCGGACGAGGGCGCGCTGAACGGATATTGCGACCGGGTCAAGAAGTAAAGGGGTCAGACCCCATTTTTACGCGCAACGTAAGAGCCCCTGAATGAACTCCGTCTCTTACGTTGCGCGCAAAAATGGGGTCTGACCCCTGAGCACGTCTTCCCTCACGATCGTATCTTCACGAGCGGAGCCGGTCGAGACGATCGCGGCCGGCACGCCGCTGATCTCTTCCAGCCGCGCGATGTAGCGCTGTGCCTCGGCCGGCAGGTCCGAATAACGCCGGACGGACCGCGTGGGATTCCGCCAGCCCGCAAGCGTCTCGTAAATCGGCTCGCAGGCGCTGAGCTGCGCGATGTCCGCCGGCAGATCGTTCAGCACGTTGCCGCGGCAGCGATATGCCGTGCACACGGGGATCTCGCCGAGACCGTCCAGCACGTCCAGCTTGGTGATCGCGAGCGCGTCGAGCCCGTTGACGCGCGCCGCATATCGCACCGCGACGGCGTCGTACCATCCGCACCGGCGCGGACGCCCGGTCACCGCGCCGAACTCCTTGCCGCTCTCGCGCAGCCTGTCGCCCATTTCGCCGAAGAGTTCGGTCGGCAGCGGGCCTTCGCCGACTCGAGTCGTGTACGCCTTTGCGATGCCGAGCACCGTGTCGATGGCGCGAAGCCCCACGCCGAGGCCCGTGCACGCGCCGCCGATCGACGCGTTCGAAGAGGTGACGTACGGGTAGGTGCCGTGGTCGATATCCAGCAGCGTCCCCTGCGCACCCTCGAAGAGTACGCGCTTCCCTGCCGCCCGGGCGCGAGCGAGGTAAACCGACACGTCGCCGGTCATCGGCTGGAGGCGCGTCCAGGCGGCGCGCAGATCCTCCAGGACCTTTGCGGCATCCATGGCTTGATCGCCGATCAGCCTGTTGCGCGCCTCAACGTTGTGCCGGACGGCGTCGGCGAGCGACGTCATGTCTGCGAGATCGCCCACGCGGATGCCGCGGCGCCCAACCTTGTCTTCGTACGCGGGACCGATCCCGCGCGACGTCGTCCCGATCTTGCGCTCGCCCCGGCGCGCTTCGCTCAGAAGGTCGAGCTCGCGGTGGTACGGAAGAATGACGTGTGCGCGATCGCTGACGATCAGACGCCCGGCCACCGAAATCCCGGCGGCCTCGAGCTCGTCGATCTCGGCGAAGAGCGCCTCCGGATCGACGACCAGGCCATTGCCAATCACGCAGATCACACCGGGATGCAGAATCCCCGACGGGATCAGCCGCAGGATAAACTTGCGGCCGTTCGCGTAGACGGTGTGTCCCGCGTTGTGGCCTCCCTGATAGCGGGCGACGATATCGAAGCGCGGCGTGAGGAGGTCGACGATCTTCCCTTTACCCTCGTCACCCCACTGAGCGCCGAGTACGGCAATGTTCATGAGGCGGTAATATTCTACCCCGATGATCCTGCTCGACGGAGAGTCACTCGATCTTCACGCGATCGTGAGGATTGCCGACGGCGGAGTGCCGGTCGCCCTTGACGATTTGGCCGCGGCACGCGTGGAGGCCGCCAGGCGCGTCGTGGATCGGGCCGCCGACGGCACCGATGCGGTGTACGGCGTGAACACCGGCTTCGGATCGCTTGCCGAGGTGAAGATACCTCCCGACGCGCTCGGCGAGCTGCAGGTCAATCTCCTCCGCAGCCACGCGGCAGGCGTCGGCGAGCCGCTGCCCTCGCGAGCGGTCCGCGCGACGATCGCGCTCCGCGCAAACGTGCTCGCGAAGGGACACTCCGGCATCCGGCGCGAGACGCTCGAGGCGCTGCTCGATCTCCTGAATCGCGGCGTGACCCCGCTCGTGCCGAGCCGCGGGTCGGTCGGGGCGAGCGGCGATCTCGCGCCTCTCGCGCATCTCGCGCTCGTCCTGATCGGCGAAGGAGCGGTCCTGCAGGCAGGCGCGGCCGTCGAGGCGGCCGGCGCCCTGCGGGCCGCCGGCCTGGAGCCGATCTCGCTGCAGCCGAAGGAGGGTCTGGCGCTCATCAACGGTACGCAGCCGTCAACCGCGGTGCTCGCGCTGGCGCTGGCGGACGCGCTCGTGCTGGCACGCGCCGCCGATATCGCCGCTGCGATGACGGTCGACGCCCTGCGCGGGTCGAAGCGTCCGTTCGAAGCCCGCATTCACGACGCGCGACCTTTCGAGGGCCAGCGAGCCTCGGCGGCGAACCTCTTCAAGCTGCTCGAGGGGAGCGCGATCAACAAGTCGCACGAAGACTGCGGCCGCGTGCAGGACGCCTACTCACTCCGGTGCGCGCCGCAGGTGCACGGCGCGGCCCGCGACGCGATGGCCTTCGCGCGGCGGACCGTAGAGATCGAGGCGAACGCGGCGACGGACAATCCCATGGTCTTCGCCGACGCGCAGGACATCGTATCGGGCGGCAACTTCCACGGCGCGCCGATCGCGATCGCAGCCGACCTCCTGACGATCGCGCTCGCTCAACTCGCGACGATCAGCGAGCGGCGCTCCGATCGTCTCCTGAATCCCGCGCTGAGCGAGCTCCCCGCGTTTCTCACGCGCCAGAGCGGGCTCCACTCGGGGTTGATGCTGGCGCAGGTGACCGCCGCCGCGCTGGTGTCCGAGATCAAAACACTTGCGCATCCCGCGAGCGTGGACACGATTCCAACCTCGGCGGGCCGTGAAGATCACGTCAGCATGAGCATGGGAGCGGCGCTCAAGGCCTCGCGTGCCGTTGCGCTCGCGCGCGACGTGATCGCCGTCGAGCTGTTGTGTGCGTGCCAGGCGATCGATCTGCTCGCGCCGCTCACGACGTCCGCGCCGCTCGCTCGCGTGCACGCACGCGTGCGCGAAATCGTGCCAACGCTCGGCGCGGATCGTCCCCCGTCGCCCGACATCGTTTCCGTTGGCGCGCTGCTTGCGTCGGGAGCGCTCGAGTACGCGTGTGCGATGGATGTCAAGTAGAAACACGACTGCAGTTTCAAATTGACAACGTGCGCGCGGCTTCTTAGATTCATACTTCCTCCGGTCATGAGCACGCTCGCACGCCATATCAGCGCGCCCCGCGGCACTTCAATCACCTGCAAAGGCTGGCCACAGGAAGCCGCGCTGCGGATGCTCATGAACAATCTCGATCCCGACGTCGCCGAACGCCCGGACGAGTTGATCGTCTACGGAGGATCCGGCAAGGCGGCTCGCGACTGGGCATCGTTCGACGCGATCGTCGCGTCGCTGCGCTCGCTCGATCACGACGAGACGCTCGTCGTGCAGTCCGGCAAGCCTGTCGCCATCTTTCGCACGCACGAGTGGGCGCCGCGCGTGCTGATCGCGAACGCGCTGCTCGTCCCTGCCTGGGCGACGTGGGATCGGTTCCGCGATCTCGAGGCCCGCGGCCTGACGATGTACGGGCAGATGACGGCCGGGAGCTGGATCTACATCGGCACACAGGGAATCCTGCAGGGCACCTACGAGACCTTCGCATCCCTCGCCCGCCGCGCCTTCGACGGCACTCTTTCCGGACGCCTCGTCGTCACCGCCGGCCTGGGCGGGATGGGCGGCGCCCAGCCGCTCGCCGTGACCATGAACGGCGGCGTGGCGTTGGTCGTCGAAGTGGACCCGCGCCGCATCGAGCGGCGGCTGGCGACCCGCTACGTGGACGAGCGGACAGACAGCCTGACGACGGCGCTGGCGAAAGCCGAGGCCTGGCGGGCTCGAGGCGAGGCGCGCTCGATTGCCCTGCTCGGCAACGCGGCCGACGTTCTCCCCGAGCTGGTGCGCCTGGGGGTCACGCCGGACGTCGTGACCGATCAGACGTCCGCACACGACGCGCTGAACGGCTACGTGCCAAACGGGTTGTCGCTGGCCGACGCGGAGTCGCTGCGGCGGACGAGGCCCGACGACTACGTGCGCCGCTCGATGGCCGCGATGGCGGCCCACGTCGAGGCGCTCCTCGCGCTCAAGAAGCGCGGCGCCATCGCCTTCGACTACGGCAACAACATCAGAGGACAGGCGCAGGCGGCGGGCGTCGCCGACGCGTTCGACATTCCGGGCTTCGTTCCCGAATACATCCGTCCTCTCTTCTGCGAGGGCAAAGGCCCCTTCCGCTGGGCGGCGCTCTCGGGCGATCCCGATGACATCCGCGCGACCGATCGCCTGGCGCTCGAGATGTTCGCCGACAACGAGCCGGTCTCACGCTGGATTCGCCTGGCCTCGGAACGCGTCGCGTTCCAGGGGCTGCCGGCGAGAATCTTCTGGCTCGGGTACGGCGAGCGTGCCCGCTTCGGGATGGCGATCAACGACCTCGTCCGACGCGGCGTCGTGAAGGCGCCGATCGTCATCGGCCGCGATCACCTGGATGCCGGCTCGGTGGCGTCTCCGAATCGCGAAACGGAGAACATGCGCGACGGCAGCGACGCGATCGCCGACTGGCCGATCCTCAACGCGCTGCTCAACACGTCGGCCGGCGCAAGCTGGGTTTCAGTTCACCATGGCGGCGGGGTCGGGATCGGGTATTCTCTGCACGCCGGGATGGTGGCGGTCGCCGACGGCTCTCGCGGCGCCGACGAAAAGCTCGAGCGTGTGCTCACCGTCGATCCCGGATTGGGTGTGGTCCGGCACGCGGACGCCGGATATCCGGAGGCACTGCGCACCGCTGAAACGCGCGGCGTGCGTATGCCCATGACCTCGACCGGAGGACAGCTGCCTCCGGATCGGGTAAGGAGGACGCCGTGACGCCGGAGCGTCCCGCGCTGGAACGCCGCGTGCTCGCCGCAGTCGACGCCTCGCCGCGCCGGATTCCCGTGCTGCTCGGCGGCTGCGGGAGCGGGCGCACATCGCTTCTGCTTCGCCTGCGCGACGCGATCGGCCGCACCGCCGCTCAATACGTCGACCTCGAGCGCGTGTGCACGACGCCGGAGCGCCTGCTTCGCGCCATCCGCGAGCACTCACCATTTCCGACGCCGCAGGGATCGGCCCACGAAAAGTCCGGCGCGCGCGAGGCGTTCGACTCGACGCTCGCCTTCTTCGAGGGGGCGCGCGCCCCGGGCGGCGGCGCCGCGACGTTCCTGCTCGACGAGGTCCTCGAGCTCCGCACCTTCGAGAGCTTCCCGGGCCTTCGCAGCGTCCTGCGCGACCTCGTCGCCGCGCTGGCCTCGAGCCCGAACCGCTTCGTCCTCACCGCGCGATACGTCGCCCGCGCGCACCGGCTGCTCCGGGACGCGCCGTCGCAGTTCGAAGTCGTTCACATGCCTTCCCTGACGCCGCAGGAAGTCGCCGCGACGCTGCCGTCAACCGTCGTTGGAACGGGTGGGGACCGCGACGAGGCGGCGCGCGCCATCCACGCGCTCGGGGACGGACGGCCCGCCTACGTCCGCGCGCTCGCAGATGCGATGTCGTCGATGGCGCGCCATGGCGTCGCCGACGCCGTCAGCGCGCTGTCCGCGATCATGGCGCCGCGCGGCGATCTCGACCAGGCGTGCCGCTACTCGTACGAGCTCCGCCTCCATCGCGCGCGCGGCTACGGAGCGCTCAAGGCGATTCTCGAAGTGCTCGCCGAGGAAGAGCCGCTCACGCTGACCGAGATTGCACAGAGGTTGCGGCGCACACCAGGATCGACGAAGGACTATCTCTCCTGGCTGGAAGACGTGGACCTCGTCACGGCCCACCACAAGCGCTACACCTACACGGATCCCCTGCTGCGGCTCTGGGTCCGGCTCCACTGCCGGCCGTCGCCGCCGAACGACGACGACGTCGCGCGCGAGGTGCACCAGTACGCGCTCACGCGCCTGCCGCAGGCGCGGCCGCCGCTGCCACCGGTTCCCGAGCCCGCGATGGCGCTCGCCGGGCACGGGTTGATTGAGATCGATTAACGGGGAAGCAGCCCAAGGGCTGCGCTACTACGGAATCTGGGTGAACGCTTCCAGCGCGAGCTTCGCGGCGGTCTGCTCCGCCGATTTCTTGCTGCGTCCCGCGCCGCGCGCGATCGTCTCGCCACCCACGCGCACTTCCACCTCGAACGTCCGGCGGTGAGCCGGCCCCTGCTCGCCCGAGAGGCGGTACTCCGGCAGGCCGCGGTCGTGCGACTGCAGCCATTCCTGGAGCGCGGACTTGAAGTCCATCGTGAACGCCGCGGCGGCGCCGCGCCGCTTCGCGTCCTCGATGAGCCCGCCGAACTCACGCTCGATGAACGCGCGCGCCGCCTGCACGCCGCCGTCCAGATAGATGGCCGCGATGAGCGCCTCGTAGCTGTCGGACACGAGCGCCATCTTGCGCCGGCCGCCGCTCTTCTCTTCCCCGCGGCCGAGGATGAGGAACTCGCCTAGGCCGATGCCTTCCGCCAGCCGTCCGAGCGACGGCGCCGACACGATCGAGGCCTTGATCTTCGACTTCTCCCCTTCGTTGTGCTGCGGGAACTCGCGGAAGAGCAGATCGGCGATGACGAAGCCGAGCACGGCGTCGCCGAGGAACTCGAGCGATTCGTTGTCGAACACCCCGCCGCTGGCGTCCTCATGTACGCGCGACCGGTGTGTCAGCGCGTGTTCGAGGAGCCCGGGATCCCGGAACCGGTAGCCGATCCGGTCCTCGAGCCCGCGGAACTCGTCGCGCAGCGGGACGACGCGGCCGCCGGTCATCTCCTCGCGATGCGTTTCGATCAACCGCCGAGCCTCCGACGCATCCATCTCGCTGACCGCCACCCGCAGCTCGCCCGCTCCGCTTACCGAGACCGGGAACACGGAGCGTGTCAGCCCGGATGAGATCAGCACCCGTATCCCGTGCGCCTCGAGGAGCCCGCGGACGATGCTGGCTTCGATGTCGGAGTGCGTGCGGAAGATGACGACGGGGTCCGAAGCCATCGTCATTGTTGTTCGAACACGACGCGGCCGCCGACGACCGTCATCACAGGTCTGGTCGTCAGGATTTCGCGCGCTGGTATCGAAAACAGATCCTTCGAGAGGACGACGAGATCTGCCAGCTTGCCCACCGCGAGCGAACCTTTGCGGTCTTCGGCGAATTCGGCATACGCCGAACCCAGGGTGTAGAACTCGATCGCTCGGCTCAGATCGAGCCGCTCTTCCGGGAACCAGCCGTCCGGCGGCGTGCCGTCCGGAAACTGCCGAGTAACCGCCGCGTAGAGACCGAGCATCGGATCCAGCGGCTCGACGTACCAGTCAGTGCCGAACGCGACCTGCGCGCCGGCGTCGACGAACGACTTGAAGTCGTAGGCGATGGCCGATCGAGTCTTGCCGATGCGCGTCTCGGCCCAGCGCATGTCGTCGATGCAGTGACTTGGCTGTATCGAGGCGACGACGCCAGCCTTCCGGTATCGAGCCTTGTCGGCGTCGCGAACGACCTGCGAGTGCTCGATCCGGGGACGTCGGTCGCGAGATCCCCTCTCCCGTACGAGCTTCTCGAGAATGTCGAGGACGATCGCGTTCGCGCGGTCGCCGATGGCGTGAACGATGAGCTGGAAACCGGCGCGGTCGGCCTCGAACATGGCTTTCTCGAGCGCGGCCGGTTCCTGGATGAGCAGACCGCTGGTCGACGGGTCGTCCGCATACGGCTCGAAGAAGGCTGCCGTTCCCGAACCCATCGATCCGTCGGCGAAGAGCTTGATGCCGCCGATGCGGATCCAGTCGTTCCCGAATCCGGTCGTCACGCCGGTCTGCCGCGCGCCTTCGATGCCGTGATTCTGGATGGAATAGATCCGGGCCGTGAGCTCGCCGGCCGCAAGCAGCGCCTGATACGCGCGCAGCTCGGTCGCGCTCGCCGTCATGTCCTGGATGGTCGTCACGCCGAGCGATGCCGCGTGCTTCAGCGCCGCCCTGACCCGCTCGCGGACGTCGTCGTCTGACGGAGGCGGGATCGCACGCGCGATGAGCTCCATCGCGTTGTCCTTGAAGACGCCCGCGGGCTCGCCCGAGCCGTCGCGCACGATGGCGCCGCCCTCCGGGGACTGCGTGGCCTTCGTGACGCCGGCCAGCGAGATCGCCAGCGAGTTGGCGACGGCCATGTGGCCGTCGAGCCGCTGCACGAAGACGGGATGGTTCGGAACGGCGCGATCGACGAGCTGACGCGTCGGCAGTTCTTTCGACGGCCACGATTCGTGGTCCCAGTAGCCGCCGAGGATCCACCGCCCTTTCGGCAGCTTCGCCGCGTGATCCGCCAGGCGCCGCGCGAACTCACGCTCGTCTTTCGCCGGCCGCAGATCGACGCCGACGATCTCCTCGGCGCCGTCCACGAGATGAACGTGCGCGTCGTTGAAGCCGGGGAGCACGAGCCTGCCCGCCAGGTCGATGATGCGCGTCTTCGGGCCGGCCAGCTTCCGGATTTCATCCGTCCGGCCGACGGCTGCGATCCGTTCACCGCAGATCGCGACCGCTTCCGCGAGCGGGACGGCGCGGTCGACGGTGTGGATCTTGCCGTTCACGAGCGCCAGGTCTGGCATGCACTGCGCGCGCGTTGTGGATGGGATGAGAAGCGCAGCGGCTGCAAGAACGAGGCTGAAGCCTCGCGCTACCCGCGTCATATCGCCTGCGTGGCGGCTGCCGGAGCCATCGCCGGGGAACGAGTGCCAACCTCTTCGATCTTGATGAGGATCATCGTCATGTCGTCGTGCTGATCCGCGGGGCCAACGAACGCTTCGACCTCGCGCAGGATGCGTTCGCGGAGCTCCGACGAGTCGAGATGGCCGTGCTCTTCGATGATGCGGCTCAGCCGCGCGTCGCCGAAGAGATCGGAGTCGACGTTCATGGCCTCGGTCACGCCGTCGGTGTAGAGCACGATCACGTCTCCGGGGCCGATGCGAATCGTCTGCTCCTCGAGCAGCTCGACGAACTTCTTTTGGATGCCGTCGAGCCGCAGGCCGACCACAAGGCCGCTCGGAGCGAGCACCTGTGCCTCGGAGCCTGCCGGCTGCGCAGGCAGATAGATCATCGGCGTGTGGCCGGCGCGTGCGTAGGTGACGGTGCCGGCCTCGAGATCGATGACGGCGTACGTCATCGTGATGAAGCTGCGGCTGTCGAGGTTGTCGGAGATGATCCGGTTGACCTCGATGAGCAGATCCTTCGGCGACTGATAGATATGGCTCAGCGAGAGCACGAGCCCCTTGAGCTCGGCCATGTATAACGCCGCAGACGTTCCCTTGCCGGAAACGTCCGCGATCAGCACGCCGACGCGCCGGTCGCCGAGCAACAGAAAGTCGTAGTAGTCTCCTCCGACTTCGCGCGCGGGAACGCAGAGCGCCGTCACTTCCAGTCCGGGGACGAGCAGCGGCCCCGGCGGCAGGAGCGACATCTGAATCTGCCGCGCGATGCGCAGCTCCTCCTCGAGCCGCTTCTTTTCGGCCTCGGTCTGGAGCAGCTGCTCGATGCTGGCCGTCATCTCGTTGAACGACTTCGCCAGCTCGCCGAGCTGATCCTGCGCCTTGATCTTCATCCGGTGCGT
>DATAFJ010000092.1:0-11175 GCA_036257535.1 Vicinamibacterales bacterium
CTGGATCAGGGGACGACGACCCGCAGCGCGCAGGAGATTGCGGGCTCGATCGATCAGATCGGCGGCGCGATCGGCGCGGGCGCCGGCACCGACTTGACCTTCGTGAACGCCGTCGTGATGAAGGACAGTTTCGACTTTGCGCTGAACCTCGTGGCGGACGTCGCGCGCAACCCGGCGTTTGCGCCGGAGGAGGTCGATCGCCAGCGCCAGCAGATCCTGTCGAGCCTGAAAGTGAGCTACGAGGATGCCGACTACCTGGCGGATGTCGTGTTCGATCGCCTGGTCTACGGCTTCCATCCGTACGGAAAGCCGAACACCGGTACGCCGGAGTCGCTGGGGCGCCTCACGCGCGACGACTTCGTCGCGTTTCACAAGGCCTACTTCGCGCCAAACAACGCGATCCTCGCCATCGTCGGCGACATCACGCCCGAGGAGGCGTTCAAGGGTGCCGAGCGCGCGTTCGGCAACTGGGAACGCCGTCCCGAGGCGACGCCGCTCACGCCGCCGTCGCCGCCCGATCCGACGCGACGCGTCGTCCTCGTCGATCGGCCCGGAGCGGTGCAGACCGAGATTCGGGTCGGGCATATCGCGCTGCCGAGAAAGCACCCCGATTATCTGGCGCTGGATCTCGCAACGAAGATCCTCGGCGGCGAGGGAAGCAACCGCCTGCACCGCGTCCTCCGCTCCGAACGCGGACTGACGTATGGCGCGTCGGCGGACCTCGAGACGCTGCGGTTGTCCGGCGACATCGTCGCGGACACCGACACGCGATCCGAGACGACGGGTGAGGCGTTGAGGCTGATCGTCGACGAGTACTGGAAGCTGCAGCGGGAGCGCGTGGGCTCGGGCGAGCTCCAGGGAGCGAAGGACTATCTCGCCGGCAGCTTTCCACTCACGATCGAAACGCCGAGCGACATCGCGCTGCAGGTGCTCAACGCGGTTTTCTACGGCCTCGACCTCGAAGAGCTGCAGACCTTCCGCGAGCGCGTCAACGACGTGACGGTGGATGACATCCAGCGCGTCGCCAAGATGTACTTCAAGCCGGATCGTCTTTCGATCGTGCTCGTCGGCGATGCGTCGGTGTTCGCCAGGCAGCTCGCCGGCGCCGGCTTTCCACAGTTCGAGCGCATCGCGCTTGCCGATCTGGACCTGTCCACGGCGGATCTGCGGCGCGGCGGCGCCGCGGCGACGCCGGCCAAGCCGCTCCTCGAGCGCGCCATCGCCGCAAAGGGTGGACTCGATCGTCTGCGGGCGGTCCGCACGGTCCGGGCCGACACCGCGACCACCATCGTGACGCCCGAGGGTTCGGTCAAGCAGGAGGGCGCGACGCTCATCGCGTACCCCGATCGGTTCCGCGTCGAGACGTCGCTGCCCGCGGGTCGAATGGTGGCCGTATATGCGCGCGGCGAAACGTGGGTCCGAGGGCCGAACGGGCTCGCGGAGCCGACCGCCATCGAACAGGAATCGCTTCGCGCCGGCGCGAGCCGCGACGTGACGACGCTGCTGTTGCGCGCCGAACGCGGCGAGCTTGGCGCTCGGGCGCTGGCCGACACGCAGGAAGGGGATCAGCGCCTGAATGTCCTCGAGCTCGGCGGCGGGACGCGCGAGTCGGTCAGACTCTTCCTCGATCCGAAGACCGGACTCGTCCTGAAGCAGGCCTACACGACCCCCGATGGATCGGCGGAAGCCGAAGAGATCTATTCCGACTACCGCACGGTGGACGGAATTCGCGTCGCCTTCAAGGCCGTGCTCAAACAGGCGGGCACAACCGTCGTCGAGCGCGAAGTCACCCGGTTCGCCATCAACGTTCCCCTGGACGACGCCCTCTTTCGAAAGCCCTAGGACGTTCGGGTGCCCCGCGTTTTCATTTCCTGCGGTGAGGCCTCCGGTGACCTCTACGCGGGGGCGCTCGTGCGCGAGCTTCGCGCCCTGAGCCCTGGCGTCGAAGTCATCGGGATCGGCGGCGATCGTCTCCGTGCGGCGGGTGCTGCGGTTCTCGACGACTTCCATGGCATCGCGGTCACGGGGCTCGTCGAGGCGCTCCGCGTGCTCCCGCGCGCGCGGGCGATGCTCAGCCGGATCGTCGGCGAGGCGCGCGCACGCCGCCCCGACGTGTTCGTCGCGGTCGATTTCCCCGACTTCAACTTTCGCGCCGCCGAATCGATGCGCCGCCTCGGCGTTCCGGTCGTTTATTACATCAGCCCGCAGCTCTGGGCGTGGCGGCCCGGCCGCATGAAAGCGATGCGGCGGTTCGCGCGGCGTGTTCTCGTCATCTTTCCGTTCGAGGAAGCGATCTACCGCGACGCGGGCGTGCCGGTCGAGTTCGTCGGGCATCCGCTCGTGGAGCTCGCCCGGGCGGGCACTCCGCGCGCGACGTTTGCCGAGGCATACGGCCTCGACGCAGGTGCGCCGACCGTCGCGCTCCTGCCGGGCAGCCGACCGAACGAACTGCGTGCGATCCTCCCGGATCTCGTCGGCGCCGCGGGTCTGATCTCGGCGCGCGTTCCGCGCGTGCAGTTTCTCCTCGCACGCGCTCCCGGCCTCGACAACGTGTTGTTCGAGCCCGCGACGTCCGGGTCGGTCCGCATCACGGTCGTCGAAGGCCGTACCGACGACGTGCTCGCGGCGTCGGACGCGGCGCTGACGGCGTCGGGGACCGCGACCGTACAGGCGGCGATACACGGAACGCCGATGGTCATCGTCTACCGTGTGTCACCGCTGACGTATGCGCTCGGCAAGCCGTTCGTGAAAGTGGATACCTATGGCATGGTCAATCTCGTGGCCGGGCGACGGATCGTCCCCGAGCTCGTGCAGGCTGATTTCACGCCCGGCCGCGTTGCCGACGAAGCCGTATCGCTTCTCACCGACCCGGCGCGTGCCGCGGCCATGAGGAGCGCGCTTGCCGACGTCAGGAACAGGCTCGGAGGTCCCGGCGCCAGCCGGCGCGCGGCCGAGGCCATCCTTCGCGTTGTAAACTGACGCATGACCTTCGGCAATCGTCACGCTGTTCTTGCGGCCGTGCTCGCGATCTGCACGGGCGCGGTCGCGCGCGCCACCGTCATCGTTCCCGCCGACCTTACTGAGCTGGTCGCGGAGTCCACCGCAATCGTCCACGGCCGCGTCGTCGAAGTGCGCGCCGAGTGGACGGAAGGCCGTCGCGCCATCGAGAGCTACGTCACCCTCGCGGCCGCCACGTATCTGAAAGGCCATCTCGGAGAGCGCGTCACGCTGCGGATGCCGGGCGGACGGCTCGGCGCCTTCCGCAGCATCGTCGTCGGCGCGCCGGAATTTCGCGAGGGGGACGAAGTGATCGTCTTCCTCGGCAACCACGGACCGTCGATTCCTTTCCTCGTCGGTTTCAGCCAGGGCGTGTACCGCGTTGTCGTCGACGCGGCCAACGGTCAACGCACGGTGATTCCGCCGGCCATCATGGCGGCGGGCGGCGAGCCGCTCCGGCTCGTGCGCGGCGACGGCCGCCGGCCAGCTCCCACGATCGAGCAGTTCGCAACCGACATCCGCGGGCTCGTCGCCGCCGCCGAGGCGCCCCGGCGATGACTGAACGATTCCAGCGAGTGCTCGCGGCATCGCTGGCCACACTTCTCGTGGTCGGAGCGCCGTTGCCTGCCGGCGCATATTTGAAACTTGGAGGACGCGTGGATGGCCGCACGGTGCAGCTGCGATGGGAGCGGCTCCCGGCGCGCTACTTCATCGGCCAGGGCACGGCGAACGTGACCGCGGCGCAGCTCGAAGGTGCGGTGAATCGCGCGTTCCAGTCCTGGCAGGACGTGCCCACGGCAACGTTCGCGGGAACGTTCGTCGGCTTCACGTCGGCGAGCCCGTCGGACGATGACGGGATGACGACGATCGGGTTTGAGGGGAGGCCGGATCTCGACAGGGTACTCGGCGCGACTCGCATTCTCACGAACGAAGCGACAGGCGAAATCGTCGAGGCCGATATTTTCCTGAACACGACGTTCGACTGGTCGGCCGCGTCGGGGGGCGAAGCGGGCCGCTTCGACGTCGATTCCATCGCGCTGCACGAGGTGGGCCACCTTCTGGGCCTCGGTCATTCGGCGATCGGCGAGACGGAGCTTCAGGGCGCCGGACGCCGGCGCGTGATCGCCGCGGAAGCCGTGATGTTCCCGATAGCCTTCTCGGCCGGCAACATCGAAGGGCGCACGCTTCGAGCGGACGACATCGCCGGCGTCTCGGACATCTATCCGGAGGGCGACTTCCGCGATCGCACGGGCTCGATCACCGGCCGCGTGACGAAGAACGGCACCGGCATCTTCGGCGCTCACGTCGTCGCCTGGAACCAGCGCACGGGATCGCTCATCGGAAACTTCTCCCTGAGCAACGACGGAACGTTCACGATCGCGGGGCTCGAGCCCGGGCCGCACGTCATTCGCGTCGAGCCGCTGGATGACGGCGAGATCACGAGCTTCTTCAGCGAGTCGGCCAACGTCGACATCAACTTCCTCGGCGCGTTTCACGATCGACTGGTGATTGCACCGCGCGGCGGCGGAAGCGATCGGACCGAGATCGCCGTGCGTCCGAAATGAGGCCGCGGACAAGGGGCCGCGGAGTACGCGGAATACGCGGAATCGTGCTTAGCCTCCTGGCCCTTGGATGGCCCGCCGTCGCGACCGCGCAGGCTGCCGCGAGTCGCGCCGGTTCGTTCGAACTGGCCATCGGCGGCGTGTGGACCAGTCCCGCGTCGCTGGGGCAGGATGACGCGACCGAGACGACGAATCAGTCGGGCGGGCCACCGTTCACGCTGTTCGAGGCGTCGAGCGAGAT
Source organism: Vicinamibacterales bacterium (assembly GCA_036257535.1). Taxonomy (GTDB): domain Bacteria; phylum Acidobacteriota; class Vicinamibacteria; order Vicinamibacterales; family 2-12-FULL-66-21; genus DATAEE01. Next base: position 4,801 of record DATAFJ010000092.1, read on the forward strand.
CGACGCGGGCCTCGGCATGGAGGCGCGCCTCGGTTACTACCTCACGCCGCGTATAGCGATCGAAGGCGGAGGGATGGTCGTCTGGCAACAGGTCTCGACGCACGTCACGTCCGACGTCGAGGGCCTACCCGACGTGACTGCCGTCGAGGATCTCACCGAGTTCGTCGTTGATGGCGCCGTCGCGATCCACTTCAATCCTCTGGGAGGGCTGGCGCCGTTCGTTCGCGCGGGCGCCGGCTATCTCAGACAGCTTCACGAGGGTGCGTCGCTCGTCGACGAGGGTGTCGTCTATCACGCCGGAGCCGGTGCGACCTGGTGGCTGTCGTCGCCGCGGCGCGGGTTCTTCAAGCGCTGGGGGCTCCGCGGCGATGCGCGGGTCGTCATCAGGGACGGTGGCTTCACGCTCGAGGACGACGACGATGTTCGCATCGGCGCAGTGGCCGCCGGCGCGCTGCTCATCGCGTTCTAGCTCACAGAGACGACAGTCGCCGTGATTCTCTTCGAAGACGTCAGCGTGGCCCGCGGCGGGCGCGGTGTGCTCGAGCACTTTTCCCTGTCGCTCGACGTTGGCGAGACCGTAGCGCTCGTCGGCGCGAGCGGCGCGGGCAAGACGACGGCGCTGCGGCTGGTCAATCGGATGCTCGAGCCGGACGCGGGCTCCGTTCGCGTCGACGGACGCGACACGCGCGAGTGGGATCCGATCGCGTTGCGCCGGCGCTGCGGTTACGTCCTCCAGGAAATCGCGCTCTTTCCCCACATGACGGTCGCCGAGAACATCGGGCTCGTCCCGCGCCTCGACGGGCGTCCGCTCGACGACGGCAGGATTGCGGAGCTTCTGGATCTCGTCGGCCTCGACTCGTCAGGGTTCGGCGGCCGGCAGCCGTTGGAGCTCTCGGGCGGCCAGCGTCAGCGTGTCGGCGTCGCGCGAGCGCTGGCGGCGGATCCGCCCGTGCTCCTGATGGACGAACCGTTTGGCGCGCTCGACCCGGTGACGCGGTCGGAACTGCACGACGAGGTGCGGCGAATTCAATCGCGCGTGCGCAAGACGATCCTTCTCGTCACTCACGACATCGGCGAGGCGTTCGCGCTTGCGGATCGCGTCGGCGTTCTGGCCGAAGGCCGCCTCGTTGCCTGTGATGCGCCTGCCGCGCTCGCACGCTCCAGCGAACCGCAGGTTCAGCGGCTCCTGCGGACAACCAGCCGTCCAGACCGTTCGACATGAGACTATTCGAGTTCTGGGCGTCGCACCGCGACGAGCTGATGCGGCTGGCGGGCGAGCACGTGGTTCTCGTCGCGACCTCGACGATCGTCGCGATTGCCATCGGCCTTCCGGTCGGGATCTTCGCAGCCCGGCGTCCACGCGCCGGACGTCCCATCGTCGCGCTGGCCAACATCGTTCAGACGATTCCCAGCCTCGCGCTGCTCGGATTCCTCATTCCTCTGCCGTTCGTGGGGCTGGGGACGCGCGCGGCGCTGGTCGCGCTCATTCTGTATGCGCTCCTCCCGATCGTGCGGACGACTGCCGCGGGACTGACAAGCGTGGATCCAGTTCTCCGTGAGGCGGGCGTCGCGCTGGGGATGACGGCGCGGCAGCTGCTCCGCCTGGTGGAGCTGCCGCTGGCGCTGCCGTCGATCGTCGCCGGCATCCGCGTGGCGGCCGTCGTCGGCGTGGGCACGGCGACGATCGCGGCCGCAATCGGCGCCGGCGGGCTGGGCGAGTACATCTTTCGCGGGCTGTCGATGGTCGACCCGACGGTCATCCTCGCGGGCGCCATTCCGGCGGCGGCGCTGGCGCTCGGGGTGGATGCGGCGCTGTCGGCCGTCGAGCGCCGGTTGAAGCCCGGCGGGCGTTCCAAGTCGCGGCGATCGGTGGCGCTCGCGGGCGCCGCCCTTGCAGTCGCCGCAGTGCTTGCCCTCGCCGCGGTCACGTGGGTCAGAGCCGGCGGCCGGACCGTCGTTCGAGTCGGCTCGAAAAATTTCACGGAGCAGCTCGTGCTGGGAGAGATCGTCGCCGGCGCGCTCGAGCGCTGGGGCGGCGTCACGGTGGAGCGCCGGCTGAACCTCGGCGGGACGTTCATCTGCGATCGCGCCGTCCGCGCGGGCGAAATCGACGTGTACGTCGAGTACACGGGAACCGCGCTGACGGCGATCTTCAAGGACGAAGTTTCGGGCGCGTCGCAGGATGGGGATCGTCAGCCGCCGCGATCGGTCAGCCGTCAGGTGTACGGCCGCGTGCGCGACAGATATGCGTCCGCGGGGCTTACGCTCGGCGCGCCGCTCGGCTTCGACAATACGTTCGCGATACTCATCCGCGGCACGGACGCGCGCCGGCTGGGCCTGAAGACCATCGAGGATGCCACGCGGCACGCGCCGGGCTGGCGTGCCGGTTTCGGCTACGAGTTTCTCGAGCGCGCCGACGGCTACGCCGGGCTGGCGCGCACGTATTCACTGCGGTTTGCAGAGCGCCCGCGGGTCATGGACCTCGCGCTGATGTACCGGGCGCTTGCGGATGGGCAGGTCGATCTGATCGCCGGTGACGCGACCAGCGGACTCATCACTGCGCTCGATCTCTTCATGCTCGAGGACAATCGCGAGTATTTCCCGCCCTACGAAGCGGCGCCCGTCATGCGGGCCGCGTCGCTCCTCGCGCATCCTGGAATCGCGGACGCGCTGGCGCGACTGTCGGGCCGGATCACGGTCGCCGACATGCGTTCCATGAACCACGCCGTGGATGCCGGAAGACGAGATCCTGCAGCCGTAGCTCGAGATTTCCTCGCTCGGCTCCGCTGAGCACCTTGAGCCCGTAGCACCTTGAGCACCCTGAGCACCTTGGGAGATGATTGAGAGATGGTTTCCCGCAACTCTCTCAACACGCGCACCTCGCTGACGGTTGGCGGCGAGCGCCTCACGATTTTCAGCCTGCCGGCGCTGGAGAAGGCCGGGTTTCCTGCTGTCTCGCGCCTGCCGTACTCGCAGAAGATCCTGCTCGAGAACCTGCTTCGGCGCGAGGACGGCCGATTCGTCGACGGCGACGACATCAGGGCGCTGGCGTCGTGGGATCCGACGGCCGATCTGCAGAAGGAAATCGCGTTCATGCCGGCGCGCGTCCTGCTCCAGGACTTCACCGGCGTCCCGGCCGTCGTCGATCTGGCCGCGATGCGCGACGGCGTGGTCAGGCTCGGCGGCGATCCGCGGAAAGTCAATCCTCTTCAGCCGGTCGAGCTCGTGATCGATCATTCCGTACAGGTCGATCACTTCATCGAGCCGAACGCGTTCGAGCTGAACGCCAAGCTCGAGTTCTCGCGCAACCGGGAGCGCTACGTCTTTCTCCGCTGGGGGCAGGACGCGTTTCAGAACTTCCGCGTCGTCCCGCCGGACACCGGCATCGTCCACCAGGTGAACATCGAGTATCTCGCGCGCGTGATCTTCAGCGAGCGCCACGGCAACGAGACGCACGCGTACCCCGACACGCTTGTCGGCACCGACTCGCACACGACCATGGTCAATGGCCTCGGCGTGGTCGGCTGGGGTGTCGGCGGGATCGAGGCGGAGGCAGCCATGCTCGGCCAGCCGATCTCGATGCTGATTCCAGAGGTACTCGGGTTCCGGCTCGTGAACCGGCTGCCCGAAGGGGTGACCGCGACGGACCTCGTGCTGACCGTTACCGAACGCCTGAGGAAGCACGGCGTCGTCGGGAAGTTCGTCGAGTTCTTCGGCGCGGGTCTCGAAGATCTGACGATTGCCGACCGTGCGACGCTCGGGAATATGTCGCCAGAGTACGGCGCCACGATCGCCATCTGCCCGATTGACGACATGACGCTCGACTATCTGCGGCTCACGGGCCGGGAGGAGCGGCAGGTGCGTCTCGTCGAGGCGTACGCGAAGGAGCAGGGACTGTTCCGCGTCGCGGGCGGCACCGAGCCCGCGTACGACGAAGTGATCGAGCTCGACCTGTCGACCATCGAGCCGAGCCTCGCCGGTCCGAAGCGGCCGCAGGATCGCGTCCCGTTGAAGCAGTCGAAGGCAAAGTTCCAGCAGGCGCTCGCGTCGATGCTCGCCGAGCGAAAGCCGAAGCCGGCGGCGGCGGCGCTCAAGTCGGATGACGCCACCGCGCCGCACGAAGCCGGCGGTGTCGCGGTTGCCATTGCCGACGACCCCGCCGATGAAGCCACCGCAATCGACCACGGGTCGGTCGTGGTCGCCGCGATCACGAGCTGCACGAACACGTCGAATCCAAGCGTGATGATCGCCGCGGGCCTCGTGGCGAAGAAGGCGGTCGAGCGCGGGCTCTCGACGAAGCCCTGGGTCAAGACGAGCCTCGCGCCGGGCTCGATGGTCGTCACGGAGTACCTGAAGGCGGCCGGCCTGCTGTCGTATCTGGAAAAGCTGGGCTTCAACCTGGTTGGCTACGGCTGCACGACGTGCATCGGCAACAGCGGCCCGCTTCCAGAGCCGGTCTCGACAATCGTCAAGGATCGCAACCTGGTGGTCGCGTCCGTCCTGAGCGGCAACCGGAACTTCGAGGGCCGGATCCAGTCGCAGGTCAGGGCGAACTATCTCGCATCACCGCCGCTCGTGGTCGCGTACGCGCTCGTGGGGCGGATGCAGGTGGACCTGACGTCCGAGCCGATCGGCCAGGACCGCGACGGGAAGGACGTCTACCTGCGCGAGCTGTGGCCGTCGGAGCGCGAGATCCAAGAGACGATGCTCTCCTCCGTCAAGATGCAGATGTTCCTGGAGAAGTACGCGCACGTCTTCGAGGGCGACGCGCGGTGGCGCTCGCTGCCCACGCCGACCGGTGATCGCTTTCAGTGGGCGTCGGATTCGACCTACATCCGCAATCCGCCGTTCTTCGAGGGGATCACGCTGCGGCCTCCGCCTGCGGCCGACATCCGCGGCGCCCGGGTGCTCGCGCTGCTCGGCGACAGTGTGACGACGGACCATATCTCGCCCGCCGGCTCGATTCCGGCCGACAGCCCGGCAGGGAAGTATCTGATTGCCAACGGCGTTCAGCCCCGCGAGTTCAACTCCTACGGCGCGCGGCGCGGCAATCACGAGGTGATGATGCGCGGCACGTTCGCCAACATCCGCCTGCGCAATCAGCTCGCGCCCGGGACCGAGGGTGGCTGGACGACCAGGCTGCCCGCCGGCGAGGTCGCCACGATTTACGACGCCTCGGTCAAGTACCGCGAGGCGGGCGTTCCGCTCCTCGTGATCGCCGGCAAGGAGTACGGCTCCGGTTCGTCGCGCGACTGGGCGGCGAAGGGGACGCTCCTCCTCGGCGTCAAGGCGGTTCTCGCCGAGAGCTTCGAGCGCATTCACCGCAGCAATCTCGTCAACATGGGCGTGCTCCCGCTGCAGTTCAAGGCAGGCGAGACGGCGGCCACGCTCGGGCTGACGGGCCGCGAGGTCTACGACATCGGCGGAGTCGTCGAAGGCCTGAAACCGCGAGGTGAGCTGGCGGTGCGCGCGACCGCGGATGATGGGAGCGTGAAGGAGATTCGGGTCGACGTGCGGATCGACACGCCGGAAGAGCTCGTGGCGTTCCGGCACGGAGGCATTCTTCCGTACGTGCTCCGGCAGCTCGTGCAATCCTGACGATCGACACCAACCAACAGCCATGCTGCGCGCCGGGGACGTCAAGGCGAAAGCGCACGATATCGGGTTCGATCTGTGCGGCATCGCGCCGGCGGACGTTCTTCCTGAAACGAAGCGCTTCCAGGAGTGGCTCGGACGCGGCTACGCGGGAGAGATGGCGTACCTCTCGCGCAGCGCGCACCGGCGCGCCGATCCCCGCCGCGTCCTGCCGTCCGTTCGATCGATCGTGTCGCTCGGCATCCTCTACAACACCGACCGGCCCTACTCAATCGAAGACGACCGCACCGGCGGCGCGTCGATCGCCCGTTACGCGTGGGGGGACGACTATCACTCGGTGATTGCCGAACGGCTCGAGGCACTTGCCCGCTGGATCCGAGAGCAGGCCGGCAGTGAAGTGGAATGCAAGGCCTACGTCGACACCGGCCCGGTGCTCGAGCGTCAATACGCGCAGCGCGCCGGCATCGGCTGGATCGGCAAGAACACATGCCTGATCAATCCGCGGCTCGGCTCCTGGATCTTTCTCGCCGAGATCCTCTGCAGTCTTCCGCTGGATCCGGATCCGCCGGCGCTCGACGAGTGCGGTGAGTGCACTCTCTGTCTCGAGGCGTGTCCCGCGGACGCCTTCGTCGAGCCGCGAGTGCTCGACTCCACGCGGTGCATTTCCTACCTCACGATCGAGCTCAAGGGCGCGATCCCCGAGCCCCAGCGGCCGGACGTGGGGACGCGTGCGTATGGCTGCGACGTCTGCCAGGAAGTGTGCCCGTGGAACCTTGCCCG
>DATAFJ010000093.1:0-5687 GCA_036257535.1 Vicinamibacterales bacterium
CTGGATCGTTGGCGCCGTCGCACGCATCGACACGAGCGCCGGGCGTGTGAGCGGGCTCGTGCTCGAAGACGGCCGCAGGTTCCGGTGCGGTGCGGTGGTCGTCACGACGGGCACGTTCCTGAACGGGCTGATTCACATCGGCCGCGAACAGACCGTCGCGGGTCGTACCGGAGAGCCGGCGTCGCAGCAGCTTGCCGCGTCGCTCCGATCGTTCGGCTTCCGCTGCGGACGTTTGAAAACGGGGACGCCGCCGCGCCTGCATCGCGCGAGCATCGACTTCTCGCGGTTCGACGAACAGCGCGGCGACGACCCGATCGTGCCGTTCTCGTTTCTGTCGAACCGGCTCGGGCGCGAGCAGATCGTCTGCCATCTCCTCCATACGACCGAGGACGTGCATGCTCTCGTCCGGGCGCACAAAGACGAATCGCCGCTCTACAACGGTCAGATCAAAGGAATCGGTCCGCGCTATTGCCCGTCGCTCGAAGACAAGATCATGCGGTTCCCCGATCGGGAGCGTCACCAGATCTTTCTCGAGCCTGAGGGGCTCGATGTCGACGAGATTTACGTCAACGGCTTCTCGACGAGCCTGCCGCGCGAGATCCAGCTGGCGCTCATCCGTGCGCTGCCGGGGCTCGAGCGGGCCGAGATGATCCGTCCCGGCTACGCGGTCGAGTACGATTTCGTGCAGCCCACGGAGCTTCAGCCGACGCTCGAAACGAAGCGCGTCGGCGGGCTGTATCTCGCGGGGCAGATCAACGGCACGTCTGGCTATGAAGAGGCCGCGGGCCAGGGCCTTCTCGCCGGTGCCAACGCCGCCGCATGCGTTACGGGGAAGGGGCCGCTGATTGTCGGCCGGGAGCAGGGCTACCTGGGTATTATGGTAGACGACCTAATAACGCAAGGTTGCCTGGAGCCGTATCGCATGTTCACGTCCAGGGCGGAGCATCGGCTGCTTCTTCGGATCGACAATGCCGATCTGCGCCTGACGCCCGCTGGCCGTGCCGCGGGGATCGTAGACGACGAGCGGTGGGCGATTTTCGAGGAGCGCCGATCGAGGATGGAGAAGAACCGCGCTCGGATCCGCGAGAGCGTCTGCGCGACGCCGGCGGGACGGGTGCCCGCTCTTCGGGCGCTGCGGCAGCCCGAGATCCGGCTCGCCGACCTCGTCGCGACCCGCCAGGTCCACCTCGAGGATGGCTCGACTGCTCTGGATGTCGCGAGCCTTGAAACGGAGATCAAGTACGAGGGATACCTGAGACGACAGCGCTCCGAGGTTTCGCGCGCCAGCCGGCTCGAAACACGGAGCATTCCCACGGGGTTCCGTTTCGACGGCGTCCCAGGCCTTTCCAACGAGGTCGTCCAGCGGCTGTTTGAGATTCTGCCCGCGACGGTTGGTCAGGCGGGCCGAATCCCCGGAATGACGCCTGCCGCGCTGGCGGTCCTCGCGGCGTTCATCGACCGCTCGCCTGCCGCCCCTTCGTCGTGACGGCGCGCGACTTCAAGGCGCGGCTCGCTCGAAGGGGTCGGCGGGCCAGCGTCAAGATCACCGCACCTGTTGCCGACCGGCTCTGGGCCTACCTGGAACTGCTGCTGCGTTGGAACCGGAAGATGAACCTGACAGGGTTCAAGGAATCCGACGCGGACGTGGCGATCGATCGCCTGCTGATCGAGCCGCTCGTGGCGGTGCGGCACATCCCGACCGGGGCCGCGCTCATCGACATCGGCTCCGGGAATGGCTCGCCGGCCATCCCGATCAAGCTCGCCGTCGAGTCCCTCGCACTCGTCATGGTCGAGTCGAAGGCACGCAAATGCGCCTTTCTGCGTGAGGCGCTTCGCGTCCTCGACATCGGAGACGCGACCGTTGAGAACGCTCGATTCGAGGAGCTCCTTGCGCGGCCGGACCTTCACGAGACGCAGGACATCGTGACCGCGCGGGCGCTCAGGCTGGAGTCGCGCACCCTCCTCGGCCTGCAGGCCTTCTTGAAGCCCGGCGGTCGAATGCTCCTCTTCCAGACCGGGAGTACGGCGGAGCCCTCCAATGTGCCTCTGCCGCTGGAGCCCGCCGCAATCCTCCCGCTGAGCCCGGACACCCCCTCGAACCGGTTGGTGATTCTGGCGAAACGTCCTGCAAGACCCTGAATTGTTCCACGTGAAACAATTGGAGATTGACGGTCAGCCGTCGGTGGGGGCACTATGTTGCCGGCGTGGCGACACGAAGACGCCACGAATGTTGGTCAATTAACCAAACACGCGTGGGCCGCATCGTCGCCATCGCCAACCAGAAAGGCGGGGTCGGAAAGACCACCACCGCCATCAATCTCGCGGCATCGCTCGCGCTCGCCGACCAGCGCGTCCTGCTCGTCGACCTCGACCCCCAGGCTAACCTGACGAGCGGGCTCGGCCTCAAGGGGCAAACGGGCCAGAACGGCACGATCTACGACGGACTCACCGCCGAACAGCCGGACCCTGCCGGCGTCATCGTCGAGTCCTCCGTCAAAGGGCTCTCGCTCATGCCCTCGGATCGCAACCTCACGGGCGCCGAGATCGAGCTCGTCTCGATGCCGTCGCGCGAATCGCGCCTCCGCCTTCTCGTCGAACGCACGCGCGATCGCTTTGATTTCATCTTCATCGACACGCCGCCGTCGCTCGGCCTGCTGACGCTCAACGCGCTCGTGGCGGCCGACGCCGTGCTCATCCCCCTCAACTGCGAGTACTTCGCGCTCGAAGGCCTCGCCGATCTCGTCGCCACGCTTCGGCGCGTCCGCGCCACGCTCAACCCGCGCCTCGACATCGAAGGCGTGCTCCTGACCATGCACGACGAGCGCACGAACCTCGGGCAGCAGGTCGCGCGCGACATCCGCGAGTTCTTTCGCGAGAAAGTCTTCGACACGGTCATCCCGCGCAACGTGCGTCTCGGTGAAGCGCCGAGTCACGGCCTGCCGGCCATCCTCTACGACGTCAAGTCGCGCGGCGCCGAGGCCTACCTCGCGCTCGCGCGGGAGTTCGTCGGACGCGAGCGCCCGGCCGCTGGCGATCCTCCATCCACAACCATTCGAGGAGAATGACGATGGCCGACAAACGACCGGCGCTCGGCCGCGGGCTGAGCGCGCTCATCCCGGACGCGTCTCTCGCGGCGCCGCCGCCTGCCTCCGACCGTCCGCTCGAAGTCGACATCGATCGCCTGCGGCCGAACGGATTTCAGCCGCGTCTGGGGTTCGACGAAGCGCGGCTCGATGAGCTCGCGCAATCGATTCGCACGAACGGCGTCATCCAGCCGGTCGTCGTCCGGCGCCTGCGCGATGGAGAGGGCTACGAGATCATCGCGGGCGAACGCCGCTGGCGTGCCGCGCAACGCGCCGGCCTCCTCCGCATCCCCGTCATCGTCCGTGACGTGCCGGACGCGAAGCTGCTCGAGGTGGCGCTCATCGAGAACATCCAGCGCGACGATCTGAACCCGGTCGAAGAGGCGCGCGCCTACAAGCGGCTCGCCGACGACTTCAATCTGACGCAGGAAGCGATCGCCGAGGCGGTGGGCAAGGATCGTTCGTCGGTCGCCAACTGCCTGCGGCTTCTGCGCCTGCCGGTTGAGGTGCTGAACGATCTCAGCGCCGGCACACTGACGATGGGTCATGCGCGCGCGCTGCTCTCGCTGCCCGACGCCGCCGGACAGCGCCGCGCCGCCCGCGACGTCGTCGCGCGCGGCCTCTCCGTGCGAGACACGGAGCTGCTCGTCAAGAAGCTCGGCGCGCCGCCGGCGACGCGCCGCACGCCCGCGCAGAACGACGCGAACACACGCGCCGCGGAGGAACGCCTTCGTTTCGCGCTCGGCACGCCGGTCCGGATCGCACGCAAGGGCGACGGCGGCCGAATCGAGATCGAGTTTCGATCGGAGGCGGAGCTGAATCGGGTGTACGACCGGATCGTCGGTACTTGATCCAATTGTGACCCCGGACTTTCGAGTTACCGCGCCGAGCGTGGCGAGGCAACAGAGGAACAATGACAAAGAGACTGACTGAGTACTCCGCCTGCGCCGGTTGAGCGAGCAAACTCGCCGCCGGCGAGCTCGCCCAGGTGCTGGGTGCCATGCCGCGCGTCGACGATCCCCGGGTGCTGATCGACTTCAGGACCTCGGACGATGCGGGTGTGTACGTCTGGGAAGGCGGCCCGGCGCTCGTGCAGACGGTCGATTTCTTCACGCCGATCGTCGATGATCCGTTCGTCTACGGTCAGATCGCCGCGGCCAACGCGCTGAGTGACGTTTACGCGATGGGCGGCCGGCCGCTGACCGCGCTCGCGATCGCGGCGTTTCCGCCCGACGGTCCGGGTGACGCCGTGCTCCAGCGGATCTTCCTCGGCGGCCACGACAAGTTGCGTGAAGCCGGCGTCGCGCTCCTCGGCGGGCACACGGTGCGCGATCAGGAGATCAAGTTCGGCTACGCGGTGACGGGGGCGATCGACCCGGCGCGCGTTCTCTCGAACGCCGGCGCGCGGCCGGGCGACGTGCTCGTACTGACGAAGGCGCTCGGCACGGGAATCATCGCGACGGCGCTCAAGTTCGGCCGTGCGCCCGCAGCGGTGGTTGCGAGCGCGGTGGAGTCCATGACAACGCTGAACCGCGCCGCGTCACAGGCGCTCACCGCCGTGCCGCCAGGGAACGTCCACGCCTGCACCGACATCACCGGCTTTGGATTGATTGGCCACGCATCCGAGATGGCAGCCGCGAGCGGCGTGTCGATCTCGATCGAAACCGCGCGTGTTCCGATCCTGCCGGGTGCGCTGGAGCTGGGACGAAAGAACCTTCCGGGAGGCGGCAGGACGAACGAAGAGCATTTCGCCCCTCGGGTCCGTACGGAAACGGCGATTGCCCCGGATCTCCTCGCGCTGCTGTACGACCCGCAGACGTCCGGCGGGCTGCTCGCGGCGATCGATCCGGCCGGCGCGCGCGCGGTCATCGACCGGCTGGAGTCGAGCGGCGTCAAGGCGGTCGAAATCGGCGCCGTCCGGGCCGCAAACGGGCCTGCCGACGGCCCGCTGATCGTGCTCTCGTGAGGCCTCGATTGGTTGCCGGCGGGACGACGCGAATGGTATATTTTGACGTTTCCGCGTTCTCAACATTCCCCAATCGGAAGCTGACGTTGTCGTCGATGTTCTACCCGAGACCAATGCCCGGCCCGGAGGAGCTCTCCCGATGACTGCTCGCGCCGCCGCGGCCCGTTACGCCCGCGCGCTCTTCGATGTCGTCCGTCACCACGGCGACATCGCGAAGGCTGACGCGGAGCTGACGACTCTTGCCGATCTGATGAGAGATCACGCGGAGCTCGCACGCGTCGTGGCGAGTCCGGCGGTGCCTGTCGCCCGCAAGCGGGCGATCGTCGAAGCGCTCGTCGGCCGCCTGGGGCTCTCGACGGAAATCCTGAACCTCGCGTTGCTGCTGGCCGAGCGCGATCGGCTGCTGATGTTGCCCGCCGTCGCCGCCGCGTTTCACTCGCGAGTGCTCGACCACCAGGGTATCGTGCGGGCCGAGCTGACGACGGCAACGCCGCTTGCAGAGGCGCAGCGCGCCGCGCTCGAAGCGAGCCTCGGCGGGGCGACCGGTCAGACGGTTCGTCTGACCACGAAGGTCGACCCGGAGATCATCGGCGGCGCCGTCACGCGCGTCGGCAGCGTCGTGTACGATGCCAGCGTCG
>DATAFJ010000094.1:0-6234 GCA_036257535.1 Vicinamibacterales bacterium
CGGCGTCCACCCCGGCCGACGGCGCCGTCACCGTCTCCGTGACGGTACAGAACACCGGTTCGCGGCCGGGGATGGAAGTCGTGCAGCTCTACGTGTCCGACCACGTCGCGAGCGTCACACCGCCGGTGAAACGACTCAAGCGTTTCGAAAAAGTCTCGCTCGCGCCAGGCGCGTCACGGACGCTGGAGTTCAAGCTCGGGCGCCAGGATCTCTCGTTCATCGGCGCGGATTTGAAACCGACCGTCGAGCCGGGAACGTTCAGCGCGCTCATCGGCGGTTTGAAGGCGGAGTTTTCAATCAAGTAGCGCGGCCCTTCAGGGCTGCCATAATCCATTCGTACTATTGCGTCCCTTGCGCGCCGCGGGTAGTTTGGCGCTCCATGAAAGCAGGAGCCCTCCAGGCCTTGTGGATCGTTGCCGCGGTCGGCGCGTTCGTTGGCGGCACGCCGGCGAATGCGTGGGCCCAGGGTTGAGTGCTCATCAGACAAAACGCGCCCGTGCTTGGCGCGTCCAGCAACCTGTATCAACAGCCCGGCGAATGGCAGATCAGCGTGGCCGGCCGCGCGCTGGAATCCGACACGCATTACCGGCTCGACGAGCGGCAGCACGAGCGTGAAGAGCTCGGCACCTACGTCGTCAACCGGCAGTATGCGACCGACGTGACGGCGACGTACGCGTTCACGCGTCAGATCAGCATGTCGGTTGGCGTGCCCTATACCGCCGCGTCGTGGTCCATTCCCAGCCCGACCGCGCCCGCTCTCGGTCCTCGTGCGCAGCAGGATGCGCGCGGCTTCGGCGACCTTTCCTTCGTTGGCCGCTACTGGATTGGAAACGCGGAGCACTGCGTGAACGGCAACGTCAGCGTCGGGTTCGGGGTGAAGATGCCAACCGGCGACTACCAGGCGCAGGATCTCTTTCCCGATCGAAACGGCCAGAATAACCAGCTTCGCTTCGTCGATCAGTCCGTCCAGCCTGGCGATGGCGGGTGGGGGCTGATGGCGGACATCCAGGGGTTCAGGCGCGTCGGCGTCCGCGGCCAGATCTTCGCGTCAGGCAGTTACCTCGCGAATCCCCGCGACACGAACGGAACGCCGTCGCTGACCGTTTCGCGCCTGCCGCCGGGAGTCCCGCCGCCGGCCAATTCGGATCGGCTCGTCAATTCCGTTCCGGATCAGTATCTCGTCCGCGCGGGCGCCGCCTACCTTCTCAACCGTCGAATCGGCGTCATGGGCGCGTATCGCCTCGAAGGACAGCGCCGCTACGACCTGTTCGGTCAGAGCCACGGCTTCCGGCGTCCCGGTATCGCAATGTTCGTCGAGCCCGGCATCAGCTTCAACACCGGACCGGGCGCGATGTGGATGGCGTTGCCAATCTCGTTTTACGTCAATCGGAAGCCGGATCCGTATACGGGGATCGAAGGAGATGCGACCTTCCCGAAAGTGATCTTCCTCGCCGGGTACCAGTTCCGTTTAGGCGGGCGCCCGGCCACACCGACGATCACCGATGGTGTGGCGTCGGATGGCGTGGCAAAGCCAAAGAACTGAGCCTTCGCTTCGCCTCGTCAATCAGCTCCAGGTTTCCTTCGTACGACAGGTCAGGTAGCGGCGACCGGACCGTTGTCACGGGTGGGTAGATGCGCTCCCGATAGATTGGATAGGCTTCGGTTCGCAGATGCGCGAGCATGTGATGCCCTCGTCGCGTTTCGCGCTCGTGCCGCACCGCGCTGATGTCGATTGGCCCGACGACGATTCGCTCGCCCGGCCCGGGGGACGCCTCCGCGATCAACCGACCATCGAAGTCGATGATCTGGCTGCCGCCGGGCCAGGAATAAGGCGGGTAGTGCCGCAGGCTCGCGCCCTGGTTCGCGGCGACAACGAACGCGACGTTTTCGATCGCTCGGCAGCGATTGACGAGCGTCCACCAGTTCATCGGCTCCGTCGCGCCCCAGGGATCCATATACGCCGACACGCGCACCAGCACCTCGGCGCCGTTCGCGGTCAGCTGCCGGATGGCCTCGGGAAACAGCCAGTCGTAGCAAATCGCGCAGCCGATTCTGCCAACCTCGGTGTCCGCCACGGGGAAGAACGGCTCGTCGTAATCCTGGATGTCGTGCGGGCTCGCGTGGACCTCGTACGGGAGCCACGGATTGACCTTCCGGTACTTATAAAGGATGCCCTCCGGACCGATGAGGCAAGTCGCGTTGAAGACGACCCCCGGCCAGCGTGGATCGGCCTCGATGAAGCTTCCTGTCTGCACGTAGATCCCGAGCTCGCGCGCCCGGCGCTCGATTCGGTCGGTGTGCTCGTTAGGAATCGGCACGGCGAGCCGATCGGCGAGCTCCGCCGCCGTCGGGTAGATAGGCGCTGCGTGCGCGAACTCCGGAAAGACGACGAGCCGAACCGGGAGGAACGGTGCGCTGCCAGCAACTGCGGCGTCGATCATCTCGATCATGCGGTCGCTGTTGGTGCGCATGCCGGCGCGGTCTGTCGGGTTCGGCAAATCGGTCTGACAGGCTGCGGCGGCGTATCGGATGTGAGTCATGGTGCAAAAGGCGCGAGGGGCGGCAGCATCCGGTTGACGATCCGGGTGTTGTAGCGCTCGAGATACTCGCGGTGAGCGCGAGTCGATGGATACGACTCCGGGTGCGCGTACGGATAGCTCGTCATGCCGTGAAAGGGCAGCGGGCCGACGCTGTCGGGGCTCGACGAGTGGAGATTCATCTCCTTGCTGAAGCCATCCGCGTGGAGGAGGTACGTCCGGGTCGATCCCTCCGGTACGGGCGGCAGAGCGCGGGCATCGAACGAGAGGCCGATTTCGTCTCCAGGACGCGCGATCACGAACATGTCGTCCACAGCATCGAGGAGGGGCCGGACGTCCCCCTCGCGCGTGTAGCGGCCCGGCATGAGCTTCCAGGGGGAGTGTGGCGAGACTCGCGCGTAGTCGTAGCGATACGGCTCGTCGGGCGTGGACTCGGCCGAAAACCCCCGCCAGCGGAGATCCGCGCGGACGGGATCAAGGTGCTCAAGGTGCTCACGGTGCTCACAGTGCTCGAGTTGTTCCGACGTTCCGATGCGGATCTGATCCCAGTAGATCCGCATCGTCGTTGAGAGGCGGACCTCGCGCACGGCCGGCGGGAGGGCGTCTGACAGATCGACGACGACGGTCTGCGGGCGGCCGACTGGGACGCCGACGTCGGCGATCGCGGTCCGCCAGTTTCCTCCGTTATCTTTGATCTCCAGAGACGGCGGCTCGAGTTTCAGGCCCTGTTGGTGAGCCGCGAAGTTGTCGCTCGAGAACGCGTAGTCGGTCCAGCCGGTCAGGAGGAGCAGCCGGCGGCCCGTCTGCGACTCCGGTAGCGTCAGCGTCAGATGGTGCGGCGCCGCGTACCCACGGATGCGCTCGAGAGCAAAGCTTCCGGCGTAGCGGCGATCGAGACGAGCGACTCGCTCGAGCACGTCGTGACCGTGCTCGTCGGTCGCCGCCAGTGGCGGCTTCGCGTCGCGGACGGCGTGCACGCGGAACAGCGGTGGCTCCGCCCTCATGCCTTCCTGCGGATAGACCTCGACCTCGGCGGGGTGCGTGATCGCGACGAGCTGCGCGCGGTCCAAGAAGAGCGTTTCTTCCAGCTCGTTCGTAACGCGCAGCTCGAGACGGCCGTCGCGCTCGCGGAGCTGACGTCCTTCGATCCGCACGTACTCGTCCGGATCGGGCCGGCTCCTGACGCCCGGCGCAACGAAGTAGCCCAGCTCACCTCCGCCGAGGAAGTCGGTTATGAACTCGAAGTGCTCGCCGTTCCAGGTGTAGAGGTACGGGCAAGAGGACGGCTTGCGATCGAGCTCGTGGACGGTCAGCGCAATCTCGGACGGGGTTTGAGGGATCTCAGCCTGCAGGATGCCGGCGGGCCAGAGTACGCGGACGACGTCGGCCGCTGTCCGCGCGCCGAGACCGAAGAGGACGTCGGCTGGCGCGACGGCCGGCGTCGCGGCTGATGTCTCGATCTTCTGACGCAGGCTCCCGGCACGAATCTCGACCTTCGAACCCACGCTGCTGCGGTTGCTGACGCGCGCGACGAGGCGAATGCGCAGCGACCGTTTCGCGCTTCCACCATCGTTGCGCAACACGATCGGAGCTCCGCGAGCCGGACGCAGGACGGCATCCACGTCACCGTCATCGTCGACGTCCCCGGCGGCCAGAGACCCCGGAGAATAGGCAGCCGCCGCCACGGCCCCCAGCGCCCGATCGGTTACGTCCATCCAGCGTCCCGATCCGACGTTTCTGAGGAGACGCGGAGCCGTGGACGTCAACGTGAAGAGGTCGAGCAACCCGTCGTTGTCGTAGTCGAGAAACTGCGCGGCCTGTAGGTCGGACGCGGCCTCGACGGCTTCGATTCGGAAGCGGCTGCGGCCGTCGCTCAGAGCAAGCGCCGCGGCCCCTGCGCGAGCGACGAGGATGTCGGTGTAGTCGTCCTTGTTGACGTCGCCGAGCGCGACCACACGACCCGTCGCGGTGAGCCCGGCATCGGCAGCGACGTCCCGGAATGTTCCGTCCCGCATGTTCCGCAGGAGGAGCGGCCGGCCATCGTGCGGTCCGAGAAGGAAGTCGACGTCGCGCCGGTTGTCGTAGTCTGTCGCCGCCGCGGCGTCGACGGCCACCTGCATCTTCAGGCCGGCCGTCGCCGTGATATCCGTGAAGGTCCCGTCCCCGTTGTTGCGCGCCAGCAGAAGGGTACCGCCGGCTGCCGCCGATCCGCCCACGAGTGCGTCGAGATCGCCGTCGTGGTCAGCGTCGAGCCAGGCGGCCGTGCGGGGCGACGCCGGGCCGGCGGGCAGACCCTTGACCTCCTCGAAGTGGTTCTTGGCCTGGCGGAAGAGCGCCCACCGATCGTCGTACAGCACCAGCAGGTCAGGCAGAAAGTCGTTGTCGAAATCACCCGCGACGACTCTCCGAGGTGTCCCAGCGCCGAAGGTTGCCCCGCTCGTTCTGTCGCTGAAGCGGCCCCTGTCGTTGCGGTACAGACGAAGCCCGGCCGGATCGACATCGATCAGGTCGAGGTCGCCGTCGCCGTCCAGATCGACCAGTGTGGCAGTTCCGTCACCCGCTGCGGTGCCAGGCTTTCGTACGTCGGGGAGGACAGCCGGCGTGACGTCGGTAAATGTGACCTTCGGAATCGCTCCGTCCACCAGCTCGGACTCCGCGCCGGTCGAGGCGATCGCTCCCGCGTAGCGCCCTTGCTCGAGGTAGTTCTGCGAATACGTCGTCGCGTACGCGCTATCGCGCAGCGTCTGGAACCGCGCCATCGCCGCAGCCCCTTCGTCGCGCGAGCCGGCGCGCGTGAGCGCCATCGCAAGGCCGTATGCCGCAGTCGCGTTGTAGGGCTCTGCGGCGATCGCGCGCTTGAAGAGATCACCCGCCTCCGCGTACTTGCGATCTTGGAGCAGTAGTTGGCCGAGCTGGGTTGCGGCGCCCGGATCATCTTGATCGAGCTCGCGCACCCGTGTGAACGCGGTGACGGCATCCGCCGTCCGATTCTCCGCCCGCGCGATCAATCCCAGCACGTACGGCGGCTGCGGCAGAGACGGCAGCCACGCCGCGGCGGCTTCTGCTTCGCGCCGCGCCGCGGTCAAGTCGCCGGCGTAGAACAGCGCGATCGCGAGGTTGAGCCGTGCGGGCGCGAGATCGGGGTGCTTCTCGAGCGCCTGACGGAAGGCGGCGGCCGCAGCTGGATAGTCGAACTGCTCGAGACGCGCCACACCGAGATTGTTTGCGCGGTATGCATCCTCGATCGCGGGCGGGGATTGAACAATCGCGAGCGCGGCCAGCACCGCCGCGCACGCCGCGACGACGGTTGCCCGGATCATCGCGAAGCCGATGTAGCTGGCGTGCGAGGCTCTTCCACTGTGACCGTCTGATTGGCGCGGGTGCCCGGCAGGGTCTGGGTGCGCCCGTTCGGCCACTTCACCTCGATCTTGTCAACGCGGTCGACGCTGCCCAGCCCGAACGTCAGCGGCAGCTCGCTCTGCGAGCAGTAGCTCGAACCGGTCTTGACCAGCGCCCACGGCGACGGCCGGCCGCCTGCAGGCGTCACCCGGACGAACGTGCCAATGGCGTCGCGATTTGAAATCGTGCCCACGGCGCGAATCCGCAGCCAGTTGTTTTTGCCGGCAGAGTTGCGCAACAGCCGGGCCGGCCCGTTGTTCGTCGTGACGAGCACGTCCAGATCGCCATCGCCGTCGTA
>DATAFJ010000095.1:0-1886 GCA_036257535.1 Vicinamibacterales bacterium
TGCGGCCTGTACGTCTGAGGGGGCCTCGACGGCCGCGATTTTGAAGCGGCCGCGGCCGTCGCTCACGGCAAGCGCCGCGGCCCCTGCGCGAGCGACGAGGATGTCGGTGTAGTCGTCCTTGTTGACGTCGCCGAGCGCGACCACACGACCCGTCGCGGTGAGCCCGGCATCGGCCGCGACGTCCCGGAACGTTCCGTCCCGCATGTTCCGCAGGAGGAGCGGCCGGCCGTCCTGCGGTCCGAGAAGGAGGTCGACGTCGCGCCGGTTGTCGTAGTCTGTCGCCGCCGCGGCATCGACGGCTGCCTGCATCTTCAGGCCGGCCGTCGCCGTGATGTCCGTGAAGGTCCCGTCCCCGTTGTTGCGCGCCAGCAGAACGGCACCGCCGGCTGCCGCCGAGCCGCCGACGAGGGCGTCGAGATCGCCGTCGTGGTCAGCGTCGAGCCAGGCCGCCGTACGGGGCGATGCCGGGACGGCGGGTAGATCCTTGACCTCTTCGAAGTGGTTCTTCGCCTGGCGGAAGAGCGCCCACCGATCGTCGTACAGCACCAGCAGGTCGGGCAGAAAGTCGTTGTCGAAATCACCCGCGACAACACTCCGCGGTTTCCCTGCACCGAAGCTTGCCCCTTGCGTCCTGTCGCTGAAGCGGCCCCTGTCATTGCGGTACAGACGAAGCCCGGCCGAATCGACGTCGATCAGGTCGAGATCGCCGTCGGCGTCCAGATCGACCAGTGTGGCGCTTCCGTCGCCCGCTGCGGTGCCAGGCTTCCGTAGATCGGGGAGGACAGTCGCCGTGACGTCGGCAAATGTGACCTTCGGAATCGTTCCGTCGACGAGTTCGGGCTCCGCGCCGGTCGACGCGATCGCTCCCGCGTAGCGCCCTTGCTCGAGGTAGTTCTGCGAATAGGTCGTCGCGTAGGCGCTGTCACGAAGCTTCTGGAACTGCGCCATGGCGGCGGCGCCTTCATCACGCGATCCGGCGCGCGTGAGCGCCATGGCAAGGCCATACGCCGCAGTCGCGTTGTACGGCTCTGCGGCGATCGCGCGCTTGAAGAGTTCAGTCGCCTCCGCATATTTGCGATCCTGGAGCAGGAGTTGGCCGAGCTGGGTTGCGGCACCCGGATCATCCTGATCGATCTCGCGCACCCGGGTGAACGCGGTGACGGCATCGGCCGTCCGATTCTCCGCGCGGGCGATCAATCCCAGCACGTACGGCGGCTGCGGCAGGGACGGCAGCTGCGCCGCGGCGGCTTCGGCTTCGCGCCGCGCCGCGGTCAAGTCGCCGGCGTAGAACAGCGCGATCGCGAGGTTGAGGCGGGCGACGGAAAGGTCGGACTGCTTCTCGAGCGCCTGACGGAAGGCGGCGGCCGCCGCTGGATAGTCGAACTGCTCGAGGCGTGCGACGCCGAGATTATTCGCGCGGTATGCATCCTCGATCGCAGGCGGGGATTGAACGAGCGCGAGCGCGGCCAGCAGCGCCGCGCACGCCGTGACGACGATGGCCCGGATCATCGCGACGCTGATGTGGCGGGCGAGCGAGGCTCTTCCACCGTCAGGGTCTGATTCGCGCGTGTGCCCGGCAGCGTCTGGGTGCGCCCGTTCGGCCACTTCACTTCGATCTTGTCGACGCGATCGACGGTGCCCAGCCCGAACGTCAGCGGCATCTCGCTCTGCGAGCAGTAGCTGGAGCCGGTCTTGACCAGCGCCCACGGCGACGGCCGGCCGCCCGCAGGCGTCACGCGGACGAGCGTGCCAATGGCGTCGCGATTTGAAATCGTGCCCACGGCGCGAATCCGCAGCCAGTTGTTTTTGCCGGCAGAGTTGCGCAACAGCCGGGCCGGCCCGTTGTTCGTCGTGACGAGCACGTCCAGATCGCCATCGCCGTCGTA
>DATAFJ010000118.1:0-3852 GCA_036257535.1 Vicinamibacterales bacterium
ACCAGGAAAACCTCGCGGCCGACGACCTGAAGCGCTATGCCAAGGAAGTCGGCCTCGATCTGGTGCGCTTCGAAAAAGACAGGCTCGATCCGCAAAACCGGAAGAAGGTCGAAGCCGATATCGCGGAAGCGCGCAGCCTAAAAGTCGCGTCCACACCCAGCTTCTTCATTAATGGTCGCTTCGTGCGCGGCGCGCAGCCCTTCGACATGTTCGCAAACGTGATCGACGAGGAGCTGGCAAGGGCGAACGTTCCGTCTCCCGCGAAGACGTCGAACTGATCCCTTGGTCGCGATTCGGAGGCCCATCAGCGGCCCCGAAACCTAGTGTGGAAACCGTAGCTCACTCGTTGAACTAAACGGTTGGTGCGGAAGAAAGGATTTGAACCTTCACGACCTTGCGGCCACAAGCTCCTGAGGCTTGCGCGTCTGCCAGTTCCGCCACTTCCGCACGAAGGGGGACTTTCCGCGGGTTCGAAACCGGAATTATATCACCCGAACGCGTTCCGGTCGGACTGAGGATGCCTCGCCTCGAGTACCTGATCCAGGAACTGGATTAGTACGTCGAGATTTTCAGGCTTCTGGAAAAGATGCGCGCGCTCGCGCGCGATCGAGCGCTCTTCCGCCTCGTCGAGAATCTTGCCGCTGAGGACGATCGCCGGCACCGTCTCGAGTCCGGGAAGCTGCCGCAGCGCTCTGAGCACATCGAGGCCCGTGCGCTCTTCCGCTAATCCGATGTCCAGGATGACGGCATCCACGCGCTCGCGCGTCAACGAGGCGACCGCCTGGTCGACGGTGCCCGCCTCGATCGTGTCGTAGCCGTACAGACCGAGGTATCTCGTCATGATGAGCCGCGCTGTCGGGTCGTCGTCCAGCACCATCACGCGGCGACGCCCGTAGGGTTGAATCATCGAGGAGGAGTACAGGATAACCGTATCCCGCTGAGCTGGAGCGCCGAGTAGGCCTAAAGTCCGATACGGCGGAGTTTGCTGGTACGACAGTCAACACCCGGCGCGATCATCCCGGGAAGGCAACGCTCACCGAGTTTGCCAACTTCATCGCCATCGGCATGCCTTCCGGCTACAGCTCCCTCGGTGGGTACGGGTTCAATCCGTACGACCCGCGACCACTGCCGGGGGTGACGGACGGCCCGAACTGACGCCCGGCGGGTCGAGCTCGGGCTCCGGCATCGCCGTCCCGGCGAACCTCGTCGCCGTGGCCGTCGGTACCGAAACGTCCGGCTCGATCCTCAGCGCCGGCACCGCCAACACCGCCAACATGGATGTCGGCATCAAGCCGACTCTCGGTCTCGTCAGCCATTTCCGGCGCTCGCGACCTGCTCAACCGTACTGATGTACGGTCAGATGAAAGATCTCAACAGCTATCTCGCGACTCGCCCGACAGCGCCAGTGCACACGCTGAGGGACATCATCGCGTTCAACAACACGCACGCGGCCGTGGCGCTCAAGTACGGACAGGCAATCTTCCTCGCGGCCGATCAGCTCGACGTATCCCCCGGCAGCGCGGACACGGCGCGCTATCTGACCGATCGCGCGCAGGACCTCGCGCTCATGCGGACGGGTCTCGACGCCGTGTACAACGGGCCGGATGGCATCCAAGGGACGGAGGACGACTTCGACGCGATACTCTTTCGCAGAACCGCGGCGCGGCCGCACCTGCCAAGAGGCAGGCTACCCGAGCATCGTCGTGCCAGGCGGATTCACGCCCCCTGTGGCGCCGGTTGAGCAGCCGAGTCCCTTCGGCGTGACGTTCTCCGGGCGCGCGTTCAGCGAGCCGACGCTTATCGCGCTCGCGTACGCGTTCGAGCAGGCGACGCACCATCGACGGCCGCCGGAGAGCACGCCGCCGCTGTCAACTGATGTGGTGAAGCGCTAATCGCAGCAATGCCGAATGCCAAATGACGAATGCCGAACGTTCGCCTTCGGCCTTCGGCACTCGGCATTTGGCACTTT
This sequence comes from Vicinamibacterales bacterium, assembly GCA_036257535.1. GTDB lineage: Bacteria > Acidobacteriota > Vicinamibacteria > Vicinamibacterales > 2-12-FULL-66-21 > DATAEE01. Next base: position 1,970 of record DATAFJ010000118.1, read on the forward strand.
CGTACCGTCGACGAGCGATAGAATGATCCACGGAGGTCTCCAGTGGCTCTACGTCGAGGCGCCGGTCTCGTCATCGGGTTGATTGTTGGTGCGGTCGTCGTGTCGTTCGGCGTGCTGGGGCTTCTCGTCGCCACCGCCGGGCGGGGGCCGTCGGTCGCATCGAACTCGACCCTGTTTCTGCAAGTCAACGGCGATCTCTCCGAAACGGAGCCGGGCGGCCTCGTCGGGCAGTTCGTCGAGGCGCCGCCGACGCTGCGTGGGACGGTGGACGCGCTTCGAAAGGCGAAGATCGATCGACGCGTCTCGAGCGTCGTCTTCCGCCCGACCAACCTCGGCGCGCTCTGGGGGAAGACACAAGAGCTCCGCGAGGCAATCCTGGACTTCCGGCGCTCGGGCAAACCGATCATCGGATTCCTCGAGTACGGCGGGCAGCAGGAGTACTACCTCGCGTCTGCCTGCAACAAGGTCTTCCTCATGCCGGCCAGCTCGCTCGATCTGAGCGGCATCGCCTGGTACGAGATCTTTTTACGCGGCACGCTCGACAAGATCGGCGCGTACCCCGACTTCCTCCACATCGGCGAGTACAAGACCGCCGCCAACACGATGACCGAGCGGACGTTCACGCCGGCGCACCGCGAGATGACGGACTCGCTGACGGGCGACACGTTCGCGCAGCTCGTGAAGGGCATCGCCGAAGGACGCAAGAAGAGCGAGGCTGACGTGCGCGCGATCATCGAGCGCGGCCCGGTCCTGCCCGAAGAGGCCGTGCGTCTCGGGTTGGTCGACGATCTCGCATACGAGGATCAGCTCGACGACAAGGTCGCGCTCGGCGGCCGCACGCGGCGCCTCACGAACAAGGATTACCACCGCGTCTCGCCGGCCTCGCTCGGACTCAACCGCGGGCCGCAGATCGCTGTGATTTACGCGATCGGCCTGATCGCCAGCGGCCAGGGAAGCTACGACTCTGCCGGGGGGCCAGTCGCAGGCTCCGACACGCTCGTCGACTACATCCGCAAGGCGCGGGCCGATTCCGACATCAAAGCGATCGTGTTGCGAGTGGACAGCCCCGGCGGCTCCGCCATCGCGTCCGACGTGATCTGGCGCGAGGTGATGCTGACGCGCGGGCAGAAGCCGATCGTCGCTTCGTTTTCGGACGTCGCGGCGTCCGGCGGCTACTACATCGCGGTCCCGGCCGACGTCATCGTCGCCGAGCCCGGCACGCTGACGGGATCGATCGGCGTCGTGGTTGGCAAGTTCGCGCTTGGAGGCACGTTTGAGAAGCTTGGCCTGAACCTTGAGGCGACCACGCGGGGACGCTACGCGCAGCTCACGTCACCGGTCCGTCCCTTCGATCCCGCGGAGCGCGCGAAAGTCGAAGAACAGCTGCAGGCCACCTACGACTTGTTCGTGGAGCGCGCGGCGGAAGGGCGCAAGACGACGCCGGAGAAGATCGATGCGATCGCGCAGGGTCGGGTATGGACTGGCGCTCAGGCGAAGGCGAATGGCCTCGTCGACGAGCTTGGCGGGCTCATGCGCGCGGTCGCGATCGCGAAGGAGCGCGCGAAGATTGCGGCGGACAGGGAAGTGGAGATCGTGACCTACCCGCCGCGCCAGTCGTTTTACGAAGCGCTGACGAACCCGTTCGGCGGGGGCTCGATGGGACTGTCCGCGCTGCTGAGTAGTCCCGAACGGCGGGCGCTCTCGACGCTGGCGGCGCCGCTCGCGGTCTTCCGCAGAGGCGAGCCCCTGGCTCTGATGCCCAGTCTGTTTGCTCGGTAGGGGCGGTTCGCGAACCGCTCCTACGCCACCACCCGTCGCAGCGTCTCCGGATTGATCCGGATATTCATCCGCTGCTTCGCCTTCGTCATGTAAGAGGCGAAGAA
>DATAFJ010000129.1:0-3936 GCA_036257535.1 Vicinamibacterales bacterium
AGCGCCATGGCCAGCGTCATGTTCAGATCGGCGTTGGCCCCGCGGAACAACGGCCGGTCGATCGTGAAGCCATGCGCGGTGTGATGACCCCACCCGATCGTGCCGACGCCCGGGATGAGGCCGAACCAGTTGGCGGCGAGAATGAAGATGAAGATCGTCGCGAAGAACCAGAACGTCCGATCGACCAGATGCCGGCCGATGATGCTCTCGAGAAGCCCATACAGCCCCTCCACCAACCACTCGAGGAAGTTCTGCGCACCGCCGGGGACGGCGGTCATATGCCGGGTCGCCACCTGCGCGAAGACGATGAGCGCGATCGCCGCGATCCAAGTCACCACCATGGAGTTCGTGATCGGGAAGCCGAACGGCCGCGCGATTTCCACCGCGCTCTGAGGTAGCGCCGACATGCTGTGCCCGTCGATCGCATGCGGCATGCCACGGCGCCAGTCGTCGCGCATGCTGCGCTGCGTTTCCGCGATCGCGCCTGCTGCGCGATTCACCGCTGCGCGGAAACACGCAGGATGCGCGGTTCTGAGCACCGGGGGCAGCGCCGTCCGTGGTACCCGTCACATCTCGCGGGCACGCTGGCGCGATGTCGGTCAGTGCAGCCACACGCCGCGCGACGCGGCGCGATTCTGGCAAGAGCCGAATGGTCGGGCGGCGGATCGCATCGGAGATGACGTGAAGGGAAAGCGCACGGGCGGGGGCAGGCGGAACGTAGACGGGAAGGCCCGGCGGATGAAGCGGACGGCGTACGAGAAAGTCCTGAACCGTCTCCAGGTGGAGTTGTGTCACCTGCAGCGGTGGGTCAAGGAAAAAGGCCTCCGCGTCATCATCATCTTCGAGGGGCGGGACGGCGCCGGAAAGGGAGGCACGATCCGTGTGCTGACCGAACGCCTCAGCCCCCGTGTGTTCCGCGTGGTGGCGCTGCCCGCCGTCGGACCGCGAAACCTCGCAGGTCCACGTGCAGCGCTATTTCCCGCGTTTCCCGTCAGCCGGCGAAGTCGTGATCTTCGATCGCAGCTGGTACAACCGCGCCGGGGTCGAGCACGTGATGGGATTCTGCACGCCCGCGGAGCATCGGCGGTTCCTCGAGATCTGCCCCGAATTCGAACACTACGCCATGGACGAGGGGATCATCCTGATCAAGCTCTGGCTGGAAGTCAGCAACGAGGAGCAGGAGCGCCGGTTCCGAAAACGGGTCGAGGATCCGCGGCGCCAGTGGAAGCTGAGCCCGATGGACATCTCGTCACGCGAGCGCTGGCACGAGTACTCGCGCGCGCGCGACCTGATGTTCGAGAAGACCGACACCCGTTTCGCCCCGTGGTACATCGTCCGCTCCGACGACAAGCGCGCGGCCCGTCTCAACATCTTGCGACACGTGCTCTCGGCGATTCCGTACAAGCGGCTCCCCGGCCCGCGGGTGAAGCTGCACGCCCGAGCGAAGAAGCGGGCGTACAACGACAGGAAGTCGATCGCGAAGCGCCGTTTCGTCGAGGCGTACTACTGAGCCGAGCGCCGCTCCGGCGGCGAGCTGCACTTCGTCGGCGTGACCGTTACGTGAGGAGCGCATGAAGACACGAAGCATCGACCACCCCTCGTCCGTGGTCGCTACGGGATCCCGAGGTCCCGCGGTTCGGACCGGTCTCCGGAAGGAGGCGATCGCCGCCGCGATTGCCGACCGCCTGCATTACCAGCAGGGAGTCTCGTCCCGATACGCGACCCGCCACGACTGGTACATGGCGCTCGCGCTGGCGGTCCGCGACCGACTTATCGATCGGTACCTGAAGACCATCGAGGCCGTGCTGGATTCGCGCGTCAAAGTGGTGGCCTATCTCTCGGCGGAGTTCCTGACCGGCCCGCACCTTGGCAACCATCTGGTCAATCTGGGGATCCGTGAGGCCGCCGCGCAGGCGCTGTCGCGATTCGGGCAGAACCTCGAGAACGTGCTGGAGGAGGAGGAAGAGCCCGGGCTGGGCAACGGAGGGCTCGGCCGGCTGGCGGCGTGCTACATGGATTCGCTGGCCACGCTGGGTGTGCCCGCCATCGGATACGGCATCCGTTACGAGTTCGGCATCTTCGACCAGGCGATCCGCGACGGCTGGCAGGTCGAGATAACCGACAAGTGGCTGCGGCTGGGGAATCCCTGGGAAGTCCCGCGTCCGGAACGTCATGCCTACGACGTGAAGTTCGGCGGACGCACCGAGCACCGCCGGGACGAGCACGGGCGGGACCGCGTGCGCTGGATTCCGGAGCGGTCCGTGAAGGGCGTCGCCTACGACACCCCGGTGTCCGGATACCGCACGCCGACCGCGAACCTGCTACGGCTCTGGCGGGCCGAGGCGACCGAGTCCTTCGACTTCGACGCGTTCAACGTCGGGGACTACTACGGCGCGGTGGACCAGAAGGTCATCTCCGAGACCATCACCAAAGTGCTGTACCCCAACGACGAGCCCGAGGCCGGCAAGCGGCTCCGGCTGGCGCAGCAGTTCTTCTTCGTCTCCTGCTCGCTGCAGGACATGATCCGGCTGCAGCTGGCGACAGGAGGGCGGCTGCAGGACTTCGCGTCGTCGTGGGCGGTCCAGTTGAACGATACGCATCCCTCGATTGCCGTTGCCGAGCTGATGCGGCTGCTCGTCGACGAGCACGACATGGACTGGGAGGCGGCCTGGACGATCACCGAGGCCAGCTGCGGCTACACGAACCACACGCTGATGGCCGAAGCGCTCGAGCGGTGGCCGGTGGCCCTCTTTCGTGCGCTCCTGCCGCGCCACCTCGAGATCGTCCACGAGATCAACCGGCGGTTTCTCGACAACGTGCGGCGGCGGGTCCCCGGCGATGAAGACCTGGTACGACGGCTCTCGCTCATCGACGAACAAGGAGAGGGGCACGTCCGGATGGCGCACCTCGCGAGCGCCGGGAGCCACGCCATCAACGGCGTCGCGGCGCTGCACAGCGACCTGCTGAAGGAGACCGTGCTTCGGGACTTCTACACGGTCGCGCCGCAGAAGTTCCTCAACGTCACCAATGGCGTCACCCCGCGGCGATGGATCGCGCTGAGCAACCCCGGACTGGCGGCGCTCCTCACGCGTACGATCGGCGAGGGCTGGATGTCGGATCTCGAGTCGCAGCTGGCGCGGATCGAGCCGCTTGCGCCAGACGCCGCCTTCCGGGCGGAGTGGCGGGCGGTCAAGACCGCCAACAAGAAGGGGCTCGCCGCCCTGATCCGGGAGCGCACCGGGATCGTAGTGGATCCGATGTCGCTGTTCGACATCCAGGTCAAGCGGCTCCACGAGTACAAGCGTCAGCATCTCAACGCGCTGTACTTGATCACCGCCTACAACCGCATCGTCCGCGGCGCCGGCAGCGCCGATCAGGCGCAGCCCCGGACGGTGATCTTCGGCGGCAAGGCGGCGCCCGGCTACCGGATGGCCAAGCTGATCATCCGGCTGATTCACGGCGTGGCGGACGTCGTCAACCGCGATCCGCGCGCGTCGGAGCTGCTGAAAGTCGTGTTCTTCCCCGACTTCAACGTCAAGAACGCGCAGCACATCTATCCGGCGGCGGACCTGTCGGAGCAGACCTCCACGGCCGGCAAGGAAGCGTCCGGCACGGGCAACATGAAGTTCGCGATGAACGGCGCGCTGACGATCGGCACGCTGGACGGCGCCAACATCGAGATCCGCGACGCGGTCGGGCCGGAGAACTTCTTCCTCTTCGGTCTCAACGCAGCGGAGGTCGCCGCGGCGAAGGCAGCGGGGTACCGACCGCGCGCCCTTTACGAGGCCAACCCCGAGCTGCACGAAGCGATCGACCGTATTGACGCCGGCGAGATCTCGAACGGCGACCGCGAGCTCTTCCGGCCGCTGCTCGAGTCGCTGCTGATCCGCGACGAATACCTGCTGTTCGCAGACTACCAGTCCTACATCGACTGCC
>DATAFJ010000143.1:0-32363 GCA_036257535.1 Vicinamibacterales bacterium
ATCATGCTGCCCGCGGGAACGCACGAGATCCTCGCCGTGAATGCTCCGCTCGGTTATCACGGCACGCACACGATTGCAGTCGAGCCCGGCCAGACGGCGAATCTGACGATCGAGCCAACGGGGCGGCTCAATCTCAACGCCGTGCCGTGGGCCGAAGTCCTCATCGACGGCGTGAGCGTCGGCGACACGCCGATCGCGAACCGATCCGTCCCGATCGGCGTCCATCAGATCGTGTTCCGCCATCCCGAGCATGGCGAACGCCGTTTCACCACGACCGTCAAGTTCAATCAGGTCGCGACGGTGACCGCAGACCTCACCAGGCCCTAGAAATAGGGGACAGTCACCTTTTTCCAGTGTGGCAAAATCTCCCCCGGAAAAAGGTGACTGTCCCCTTTTTCTACGCCGATCCTCCGGTGATGGCGCCCAGCAGATACAGCTTCGGCCCGTTTGAGCTCGATGGCGGCGCGTACCGTCTGCTTCGAGATGGTACGCCGGTTCCGCTGTCGCCCAAGCTCGTCGAGGTCCTGATTCACCTCGTTTCGAACCAGGGAGCGCTCGTCACGAAGGATGCGCTCTTTGCCGCCGTGTGGCCCGACGTGGTCGTCACCGACAACGCGCTCACGCAGGCGATCTCGGATCTCCGCCAGGCGCTCGGCGACAGCGCCTCCGCGCCGAAGTTCATTCAGACGGTGGCGCGCCGCGGCTACCGTTTCATCGCGCAGGCCAGTCCCGTCGACGAGCCCGCGACGGTTCCAGCGATCCCTGGGCGCGCCGCGCGCGAGACCTCCAGCCTGGATGCCTTCCAGGCGTTCTCGGACGGCCGGTTGAAGCTGGAATCGCTCGACGCGGCGCATCTTGCGAGCGCCGTCGAAGACTTCACGCGCGCCGCCACGCTCGATGCGCGCTACCCCGCGCCGCATGTGGGGCTGGCGAACGCGAGATTCTATGAGTACGAATTGTCGCGTGCGCGCAACACGCCCGATCGCGCGCTCCTCGCGGCGGCCGTCGATCACGCCCGCCGCGCAATCGAGCTCGACCGCGACTACGCGGAAGCGCACGCCACGCTGTCGTTCCTGCTCGTGAGCGCGGGACGCGCCGAGGAAGCGCTCGCCACGGCACGCCACGCCGTCCGGCTGGATCCCTCGAACTGGGCACATCACTTCCGTCTCGGCCACGCGGCGTGGGGATCGGAACGGCTCGCCGCGCTCAAGACCGCGCTCGACCTGTATTCCGAGTTCGCCTACGGCCACTTCGAGATCGCGATGGTCCACATCGCGCGCGGCGACTTCGACCGCGCCGAGCACGCGCTCCGCGAAGGCGTCATCGTCCAGGACCGCCAGGCGGGCCGCCGCGAGCGGTTTCCCGCGCGCGGCCTGCACTGGCTGCTCGGGCTCGTCAGGCTGGCGCGCGGCGACGCGGCGGAGGCGACACTCGAGTTCGAGCGTGAAACCGTACCTGGCGGACAACTCTATGCGCCCGAGTTCGCGATGAACGCCTTCGATGGTCTCGGGTTCACCGCTCTCCTCCGCGGCGACGCGGCGGCCGCGGAGAAACACTTCCGGCGCGCGCTCGAACTCTTTCCTGCACACGCGCGCTCGCACGTCGGCCTCGCGGTCGCACTTGCCGACGCCGGCAATGCCGGGGAGGCCGATGTCGAGCGGGCACGCGCACGGCAGGCGATGGCCGACCTGGCCCGGGGTGGACGCGTCGCCGAGGCCTGTCTGACCGAGGCGTTCGAGCGCGTCGCGGCCGGTGCACCCGAAGGGGCCCTCGACGCTCTCGAGCGCCTGCTGAAGGTCGAGGCAAATCTCTTCGCGGGGTGGACGATCCCGGTGGAACCGCTGCTGCGCTCCGTCAGGGGCCACGCTCGCTTCGATCGCGTCCTTGCGACCGTCGCCGAACGGGCCAAGTAACAATTCGGTCAGCATTCAGCCTTTTTCAGACTTCCTTCAGGTAGCTCTCACGACTCCCCCCCCCGGGCGCCCGTATCGTCGTTGGAGAGGAGGGCTCCAGCGATGGCGGCGACGCTCGAAGGCGCACTCGTCAACGACGTTCACTCGAAGCTGAATCAGACGGCGGTCGATGCGATCCGGCGGCCGCGGGCGATCGAGGATCTGCGGTCCATCGTGCGGGCGGCGCGGGACGCGGGATCGAAGATCAGCATCGCCGGCGGCCGCCACGCAATGGGCGGCCAGCAGTTCGGCGAGCGGACGATCCTGATCGACATGACGGCGATGGATCGCGTCCTGTCGCTCGACGCCGGCGCTGGGCTCGTGACTGTCGAGGCGGGAATCATGTGGCCCGCCCTCGTTCGCGCGCTGATCGAATGCCAGGCGTGGCGGATGCTGCAGTGGGGAATCGTCCAGAAGCAGACGGGCGCGGATCGTCTGACGATCGGCGGCGCGCTCGCCGCCAACATCCATGGACGCGGCCTGACGCTCGCGCCGTTCGTCGATGACGTCGAGTCCTTCACGCTCGTCGACGCCGACGGCCGGCTGCTGACCTGCAGCCGCGGCGAGAACCGTCAGCTCTTCACGCTCGCCGTCGGCGGCTACGGCCTCTTTGGTGTCGTCGCCACTGTGACGCTGCGGCTGCGCCCCCGGCGGAAGGTGGAGCGCCGCGTCGCGCTGTTCTCGACCGACCGGCTCGTTCAGCGTCTCGACCGGCGGATCGCCGAAGGCTACGAGTTCGGCGATTTCCAGTTCGCGATCGATCCCTCGTCGCCCGGCTTCCTCAACGCCGGCATCTGCTCCTGCTACCGGCCGGTCGCAGAAGACGTCGAGATTCCGGACGATCAGCGGGTGCTCAGCGAGCGGGACTGGGAAGTCCTGGTGCGGCTCGCGCACGAGGACAAGCGCCGCGCATTCGATCATTACGCACGCCACTATCTCGCTACCGACGGTCAGATCTACTGGTCCGACACCCACCAGCTCGCAGAGTACGTAGACGACTATCACGCGGTTCTCGACCGCCACTCGAGCGGTCCGCCGGCGAGCGAAATGATCGGCGAGGTCTACGTGCCTCGCGCGGCGCTCGATTCGTTCTTCCAGGACGTTCGCGACGACTTCCGGCGGGGCCGCGTCGATGTCATCTACGGGACGGTCCGGCTCATCGAGCCCGAGGCGGAGACGTTTCTGGCCTGGGCGAGGAACCGGTGGGCGTGCATCGTGTTCAACCTGCACGTCGAGCACTCGTCCCGGGGCGTCGCCAAGGCCGCAGACGACTTCCGCCGCCTGATCGAGCACGCGCGCCGCTACGGCGGCAGCTACTACCTCACGTATCACCGCTGGGCGCGCCGCGACCAGGTCGAGGCGTGCTATCCGCAGATGCGCGAGTTTCTGCGGCTCAAGCGGGAGTTCGACCCGGACGAGCGGTTCGAGAGCGACTGGTATCGGCATCACCGCGCAATGTTTTCGTGAAGAGAACCGGGAGGCTGTCATGCTCGCAATCACGTTCGCTGTCGCGCTTGCGTTCGCATCTCAACAGGCCGAGCTGCAGGAGCTGCGCCTCCATGACGGCTCGGTGATCTACGGCACGATCGTCGAGTCCGACGACCAGCATGTCCGGTTTCGAACCAGCCGCGGCGTGGAGCTCGATGTCGCGCGGTCCGAGATCGCCTCGATGAAACCGGCGACAGGCGAGATCGTCGCCGGCGAGTACCAGCCGCCGGATCCGAACGCGACGCGGCTGCTGTTTGCGCCAACCGCGCGGTCGCTCAGGCGCGGCGACGGCTACATCGGCGTGTTCGAGGTCTCGATGCCGTTTGTGCAGGTCGGCATCACCGATCGTTTCTCAATCGGCGCCGGCACACCGCTCGTGTTCGGCTTCGACGAAAGCCAGCGTCCGTTCTGGATCACACCGAAGTTCCAGTTCCTCGATCGTCCGCGCGTGAAGGCTGCCGCCGGCGTCATGCACATCGTCGCCCCGGAAGTCGGATCGATCGGCATCGGCTACGGCGTGGTAACCGTCGGCCGGCCCGACCGCGCCGTCACGATCGGGACCGGCGTCGGCTATCGCAACCACGACGGTGACGGCGGCGCGATGGCCATCGTCATGCTGGGGGGCGAGCGAACCGTGCGCCGCGGCATCAAGCTCATCACAGAGAACTACGCGTGGTCCGGCGGCGACGGCGTCGTCAGTGGGGCGGTCCGGTTTTTCGGCGATCGCTTGTCCGCGGACCTCGGTGTCGCCATTCCGATCGGCGTCGAGGCTCTGGTCGCCGTCCCGATCGTCAACATCATGTGGACGTTCTAGCCGGACCGATTCTCGTGAGCTGCCGCCACGCACGACGGGTATGCTGACTGGATGTCGCGTGACTTGTCGGGACGACGGGTGGCGGTTGTCGGGGCTGGCCTGGCAGGCCTCGTAGCGGCGCGCGAGGTCAACAAGCGTGGAGCCGAGGCGATCGTGTTCGATCCGCGCGATCGTGTCGGCGGCCGCGTCTGGACGCTGCGCGACTTCGATGACGGCCGGCAGGCCGAAGCGGGCGCGGATCTCATCGAAGGCGATCAGAAGGCTGTTCTCGACCTCGCGCGCGAGCTCGGCTGCGAACCGGTGCGCATCCTTCGAGGCGGTTTCGGGTTTCATGCCGATGGCGACGCCGGGTTCAGTCGCGGCATGCACGGCTGGGAAAAGATCTCGAAGCGGCTTCGCGCCGATGTCGACGCGTACTGCGTATCCGAACAGAGATGGGACACGGCGATCGCGAGAAGCTTCGCGCGCAGGTCGGTGGCCGACTGGGCGAAAGAAGTTGGCGCGACGAAGGACGAACGCCGCGTTCTCACGGGCATGCGGGGATTCTTCCTCGCCGATCCTGGCGAACTGTCGCTGTTGATGCTCGTGGACCAGGTTGCCTCGTGGGGCAATCCGGCGGACGCGCGGATGTGGCGCCTTCGCGAGGGAAACGAAGAGTTGCCGAGGAGGCTCGCGGCGAGGATTCGCGGAAGGATTCGACTGCGAACGACGGTGCTCTCGATGGCGACGTTACGCGCGGGCGTGCGGCTCAAGGTCGTGGGGCCTCGCGGCCGCCGCGACGAGGTTCGCGCGGACTATGCCGTGGTCACGGCCCCCGCGTCCACCTTGCGCGACATCGTCATTCAGCCCGCGCTGCCCGCACGGCAGCGCGATGCCATCGCGCACCTGCCTTATGGACGGGCGACGCGCGTGCTCGCCGAGTTCGATCGCCGGTTCTGGCGCGGGCCGCTGACGCCGCGCGCGTTCGGAACCGACGCCGGGACTGGCGCCCTGTGGGACGGCAACGAGCAGCAGCAAGGCCCCGGCGGGATCCTCAGCTTTCTTGCCGGCGGTTCGGCATCCGAGAGCTTGCAGCGCCTGGTTTCACAGGGTGGGCGTGCACTCGTGAGTGAGCTCGACTGGCTCGGCGCGCGCCGACGCGCGCCGCGAACCGTGCGCATGATCGTCTGGGAGGCGGATCCGTGGGCGCGAGGCGGCTACGCGTTCTTCCGCGCAGGCTTCGATCCCGACCTTCGATCCTGGCTCTCCCGCCCGCACGGCCGCATCGTGTTTGCGGGTGAGCACACGAGCATTCGAGGGCAGGGATATATGAACGGCGCCGTCGAGAGCGGCATCCGCGCGGCGGAGGAGATTCTCAGAATGCCCAATGCCTAACGCTTTGAGCTTCGAGCTTTGAGCCTTGAGCTTTTGAGTTTTGGGCCATGGGCCTTGGGCATTACGTATTTTCAAGTGTGCTCAACCAACCCGCCCCACGTGTCCGGATCCTGCGAGATAAGGGCAGAAAAATAGAGCCGGACGTCTTCGACAGGATGCTTCGACGCGAGCGCTGTGGCCGCCTCGGCGAGCCGTTCCCCCGCGATCGGGTTCACCTCTTCGGTGATGAGCCCGTTGGCGTGCGCGACGCCGAGCGCGTCCAGGAACTCGGCCATCATCGGCCGCTGCCGTTCCAGGTGCCACGCGACCAGCAGGCGGGCCGCGACGCCCTCGGGCACGGTTGGAAGCGTGGCGAGATAGCGCGTCAGCCGCTCGACCGGCAGTGCGGCGGCGCTCTTCGGCCTGAACTTCAAGTGCGTCGCGATCGCCATGAGCGCTTCAGCCTGCTGGTCACCGGACTCCTCGTCCTCCCAGAACACCCGCGCAGCCTCCAGCCGCCGTTCCGACGGCATGGTTTTCCAGACCTTCGCAGGACGATAGCGGTCGAGTAACGCTTCAGTCATCCCCACGCCCCAGACCCCAAGCCCCAAGCCCCAAGCCCCAAGCCCGGAATCATACCAACCCAGCAGGACCCGCCGTCCGTCTAATCCAGCATGCTTGCCAGCTTCGTCCAGGATCTCCGATACGCGTCCCGCGGGCTCTGGCGCAGCCCGGGCTTCTCCGTTGTTGCGCTCGTCACTCTGGCGCTCGGCGTTGGCCTGACGACGGCCATCTTTGGCGCGCTGGATGCGGTGCTGCTGAGGCCGCTGCCGTGGGGCGAGCCCGACCGTACCGTGATGATCTGGAGCAAGTGGATCTCGTTCGACAAGACCTGGCTCGCCGACGGCGAAGTGCTCGACTACCGGTCGCGCAGCCGGACCATGCACACCGTCGCGGCATGGAGCGACGGGCAGACGAACGTCACCGGAGGCGGCGCCGAGCCGGAGCGAGTCGCGTTCGCGCAGGCGACCGCGAACATCTTCGATGCGCTCGTCGTCCGGCCAGTCGCCGGACGCACATACACCGTCGAGGAGGACGTGCCGAACGGGCCGGCGGTCGCGGTCATCTCGTACGAGCTCTGGCAACGGCGATACGGCGGCGAGGCGTCAACCGTTGGCCGCAGCATAGAGCTGAACGGTCACCCCTACCAGATCGTCGGCATCATGCCGCGCGGCTTCTGCCTGCCGACTGACTATGCCGCCGCCGACAAGTCGCAGGTGTGGGTGCCGCTTCAGATCGATCCCAAGACGGCCGATCACGGGAGCCACGGCTACTATGGGGTCGCGCGCCTGCGTGCTGGCGCGACGGCGGCGCAGGCGACGGCCGACCTGCGGTCGATCACGCAGGCGCTGACCCGCGAGGGGCAGTATCCGCGCGAGATGCAGTTCAGGGCGTTTGCCGTCACACTCAGGGAGGAAGTCGTGGGCGAGGTCCGCGGCGCGGTGATCGCGGTCTTCGCCGCGGTGGGTTTTCTGCTGCTCATCGCCTGCGCGAACGTCGCAAATCTGCTGATCGTGCGCGCCGAGTCACGGCAGCGGGAGATCGCGGTTCGTTCGGCGCTCGGGGCGGGGCGCGGCCGCGTGCTCGGCCAGCTCGTTGCCGAGGCGCTCGTCCTGGCGCTTGCGGGTACCGCTGCAGGCGTTGCCCTCGCCTACGCCATCATCCGCTGGTTGTCCTGGTGGGCGCCGTCCGGCATTCCACGGCTCGCCGAAGCGACCGTCGATTTGCGCGTCATGCTCTTTGCGGCCGGGTTGACGATTGCGACGGCGGCGTTCTTCAGCCTGGCCCCCGCACTGCGGCTGCTGGGCACCGACGTCACCGGCCACCTGAAGGATGGCGCGCAGAACGCAACCGCCGGCACCGGCCGTCAGCGTTTTCGGAGCGGGCTGGTCGTCACGGAGATGGCGCTGGCCGTGGTGCTCGTCATCGGCGCCGGCCTGATGCTCCGCAGTCTCACGAAGCTCCAGCAGATCGATCTCGGCTTTGACCCGTCGAACGTGCTTACGCTGCGGCTCTCGACGCCGCCCGCGTCGTACGACACGCCCGAGAAGGTGGTCCTCTTCTACCAGCAGCTGATCGATCGCGTACGAAAGCGTCCGGGCGTTCTCTCTGCCGGCGCGGCGCGCCTGCTGCCGCTCGACGGACAGATCGGCGACTACGGCCTCATGGTCGACGGCTACACGCCGCCGCCCGGCAGCAACGCGAAAGGCGACTGGGAGATTGTGACCGACGGGTACATCGAGACGGTGGGTGAGCGGCTCGTGCGGGGCCGGACGTTTCGCGCCACGGACACGAGCGCGTCCCAACTCGTCGCGCTCGTCAACGAGGAGCTCGCGCGCCGGTATTTCGCGGGCCGCGATCCCATCGGGGGCCGCATGCGGATCGGCGGCGATCCGAAACGCCCTTGGGTCACGATCGTCGGGATCGTGAGGGACGTGCGCCACAACGGCGTCACGGCGGCCGTGAAGGAAAAGTTCTACGTGCCGCACTCGCAGTGGCACGTCGCGACGAGCAATCCGATTCGCAGCATGAGCCTGGTCGCGAAGACCGCCGGCAATCCGCTGGACCTCGCCCGTGTCGTCCGAGAAGAGGTCCGCGCGCGCGATCCGAACCTCCCGGTGGCGCAGGTCCGGCCGATGAGCGAGATCGTTGCGACTTCGCTCTCGGAGCCGAGGTTCACCAGCGTGCTGTTCGGCATCTTCGCGGGACTTGCGCTGCTGCTCGCCGCGATCGGTGTGTACGGCGTGCTCTCCTATCTCGTCACCCTTCGGACACGGGAGATTGGTATCAGGGTGGCGATCGGCGCCGCGCCACGGGACGTCCTCTGGCTCATCCTCGTGCGCGGCTTCGTTCTCTCGCTCGCAGGGATCGCGATCGGCGTGATCGCCGCGGTCCCGCTCGGCCGGCTCGTCGCGGCACTCCTCTACGAGGTGCGGCCGCTCGATCCCCTCACCTTCGGCAGCGTGCCGCTCGTCCTTGCCGGCGTGGCGCTCCTCGCGGGGCTGCTCCCTGCCTGGCGCGCGATGCGCCTCGATCCGGTCAGGGCGCTCAAAACGGACTGAGCGCACCCATTTGGCGATTTGGTGATTTGGTGATTTGGTGATCTGGTGATTTGATCTGGTGATCTGAGCTCAAATCACCAATTCACCAACTCACCAAATCGCCAGATTCGTCTGTTCACTCCTCAGTTCTTCGTGATGTGGTGCTTCAGCTTCACGGTCTTCGTGTCTGCGTTCCTGCTCCTTCCTACCGCGCCGTTTCATATCAAAGACCTGGGCGGCTCGACGTTCGCCGCCGGGCTTTTTCTCGGGCTCCTGACGTACGCGTCGGCGTTCTCGGCCCCGTTCACAGGCACGCTCGGCGATCGCATCGGCCAGCGCCTGACGCTGGTCGTGTGCAGCCTCGCCATCGCCGGCTTCACGATCGCGTACGCGCTCGCATCGGACTGGCGGATGGTCCTGGCGCTCGTCGTGCCGCACGGCATCTTCTGGTCCGGACTGCTGTCGGCATCGGGCGCCTACATGATGTCGCTCATTCCGGAATCGAGACGTGGAGAGGGCATCAGCTATTGGGGCCTGTCGTCGATCATCGCGATTGCCGTCGCACCGCTCGCGGGGTTCTGGATCTATCGCTTCGGCTGGCTCTGGCTCTGCGTCGCCATGCTGGCGCTCAACCTGATCATGACCGCGATTGCGTTGACGCTGAAGGAGATCCGCCACGACGCCGCGGCCGAGAGCGCTTCGCCGGCGGGCTGGGTCGAGTGGGATGTGCTCGGGCTGGCGCTCACGATCTTTCTGTACGCGTTCGCCTACGGCGGGATCACGAGCTTTGCGGCGCTTTATGCGGAGACGTACGGCATCACACCGAAAGGTCTCTACCTGGCCACGCTCGGCACCGTCATGCTCGTGAGCCGCCCATTCACCGCACCGCTCGGTGACAGGTTCGGATACCGGCGCATCCTGGTTCCGAGCCTGCTCCTCGCGACGGTGGGGCTCGCGCTCCTGCCCATCGGGCCCACGCGCGTCTCGCTGCTCGCCTCGGCCGCTATTTTTGCACTGGGTTTCGGCCAGGCCTATCCCGTGTTTTCGGCGTACGTCATGCAGGGCGTCGACTCACGCCACCGCGGCGCCGCATACGGCGCCATGATCGCGGCGTTCGACACGGGCATCGGTACCGGGTCGACGACCCTCGGCTGGCTGATCCAGCACTACGGCTATCGACCCGCCTGGATCATCGCCGCCGCGGTCGCCGCGCTCGCGGCGCCGTACTTCCTCTTTGCCGACCGCCGCTGGAGGCGACGGCTACAGCGCGATCCGCAGGCCTAGCTCGATCCTCCGTCCGGGCAGCGCGGACGTTGCCTCGCCAAAAAAGGGCGACGTCATGACGCCGCTGAATCCGACGAGGTTCGTGCGATTCAGGAAATTCTGAAACGCGGCGTACAGCTCGAACCGCACGCGTTCGGATCCGCCGAGCGCCATCGCGGGGCCGCCGGCCGGAATGTTGTCGCTGTTGATCCGCACGATCTGAACTTGCGGGCCTCCGTCCGCCTGGCTCCGCTGGCCGAAGCCGAACGTCCAGCTCAGTCGAGCCGTGACGTCGAGCTGGGCGTCGGCACGAGCGCTGTTCCGGCCGACACCTGCCGGGCGATCGTTGAGAACCGTGTCGCCGTTGTCGTCGAAGCCGGTGGTGATGTTGTAAGGCGGCGCGGAGGCGATCCGAAACGTGGAGCCCAGCCGAAGCCGCTTCCAGATTGGCAGGTTGAAAATGCCGCTCACGCGATGCCGGATGTCGTTCGGCGCCGGGCCCCGGTCGGCGCCCGGGTCGGCGTTGTCCATCGGCAGGCTGAGCGCGCCGTCCGACTCGTTTCTGATCCGCCCCAGCGTGTAGTTGACGGCGACGAACATGCGCGGCGCCATCCTGTTGTAGTTGAAGTTGACGCTGAACATGTCGGACCGCGACCGCGCCGTCGACTGGATCTCGGTCACGTTGCCCAGCGCCGGATCGGGGCGCACGCCGTCGATTGGCGCGTTGAGGTTCATCCCGCGCAGGATGTCGGATCCTCTGGCATTCAGGTACGACACGTTGAGCTGACCGCCAGCCCCGATGCGCCGCTCGACGCCGACCGACGTTTGCAGGATGGTGGGCATCTGGAGATCGTCGGCGTTCTGAATCCGGCCAGGCGGAAGCGCCGACGGGCTCGTTCCGGTGAACGGGTCCGGGTATGACGGATCGCTGATGACGAGATCCTGCTGTCGAACGCCGTCGACACGCAGCGTCTGTTCGTACGTTCCGGCGTCGTACCAGTCGTAGAAGATGCCGGCCCCCGCGCGAATCGTCGTCCGGCCGTCGCGGAACGGCGACCAGAGGATCCCGCCCCGCGGCGCGAAGTTCCGCCAGTCGTCCAGGTTCGTCTGCACTTCGTGGCGCAGGCCGAGGCTTACCGTCAGATCCTTTCGCGCGCGGATGTCGTCCTGCACGTACCATCCGAACTGAACCTGCGTGAATTCGACGAGCGGCTCGCCGGTGCGCTGGGAGTAAGTCGCGGGGCGCCCTGCCTCGTACGCCTCCAGGCTGCTGAAGGTGAACGTGCCCCACGGGTTGCGGACCTCGTCGCTCCGGTAGCGCGCCGCTTCGAGCAGGAAGCCCGCGCGCATCGCGTGGCGTCCGGTCGAGTAATCGAAGTTGTCCGCGAGCTCGAGGGCGGTCGTCTCGCGCCCACCGTCAATCTGCGCAGAGCCATCAGTGAACGCGTTCAAGACCTGCACAGTCGGCGTCGTCGTGAACGGTGTCGAGTCGACCGTCCTGGCAAGGACCTGGAATCGCAGCTCGTTGAAACCCTTCTTCCCGACCGATCCGCTTTCGCCCACGCGGAACACCTGATCGATCTGCGTGCGCGAGTACGCGCGCGCCGGCAAATCGTAGTTGCCGACGCCGAGGCTGTCCTGTTCCGTCGACCCCCGCTGAAACTCGAACCTCATCGTGTGGGACTGAGACAGCGCGTGCTCGAGTCGCGCCGCGAAGTTGACGCGGTCCATCGGCCTGCGGAAGACGTCGGCGATGTCCCCGTCCGGCGTCGCCGCGACGATCGTCGCCGAATCGTAGGACGACATCCCATCGGTGCTGAACGCGAGGCTCGTCCGGTTCTTCCAGAGCGGCCCTTCGAGATTGACGCCCAGTCGTTGCTGCGCTTCGTCACCCTTCCGCGGCGCCATCGCGTTTCGAGCGTTCAGCGCGTCGTCGCGAATCCCGACGTCGAGCGACGACCGCCAGGTCGTCGCGCCCGGCTTGGTCGAGATGTCCACCGCGATGAAGCCTGCTTCGTGCGTGTCCGCCGCGTAGATGTTGCGCCTGAACCTGATCGACTGGATCTGATCTTTTGGAGGCAACCGGCCGCCGCGAAACCCGTTGACGCGCATCACCGCGCCGGGGCCGGCCAACTCCCGCAGCGCGTCCTCCATTTCGTCGGGGTCGTCCGGCAGCGCCGCGAGCTGTTCCGGCGTCAACACCGTGGCGAAGCTGTCGCCGCGCGGGTCGGTTCCCGCCTCGCGCGGATCGCGCCCGACGACGACGTCTTCGGCGATGCGCTGGATGGCGAGACGCAGTTCGCGGCGCGTCTCGCGGCCGCGCACGCGCACGTCGGTCAGCACGCCAGGCTCGAATCCAGGCGCCTCCGCCTTGATCGCGTACCGTCCTGGTGCCAGGTTGTCGAATACCGCCTCGCCCCGGTCGCTGGTCGGTCGCACGTGCGATGCGCCTCCAGCGTTGGCGACATGCACGGCCGCGCCAACGATCACCGCGCCGCTCGGGTCCACGACCGTCACGCGAAGCGTCGAGCCCGGCGTTTGCGCGACACCGCTCGCCGCGAGCGTCAGCAGCAGGCCGAAGGCAAGCAGAAGGCGGGTCATGTCAGCTTTTGAACCGGTCAGCTCTTGAACCGATCGTCCTTAATCGGCTCGTTGACGACAATCCTGGAGAATTCCCATTCCTCGATCGTCTTGCCGTCAGCCGCTTGCGTCATGCGATGAGGCAGCCAGAGATCGCCGACCTTCCGGAAGTCGTCCACGAACCACTGGATCTCGGTCATCGGGGGCAGCGCGGCGTCGGCTGCGTTATGCCCCTGCGCGGGTTGTTCGCTCGCCCGCGCCGTCCGCGTGCGAATCATCGGCGGACGGCCCTGGAAGGTGAGCATGAGCGGACGCCGCGTCTCCTTGTCGATGAAGACGCGCATTGCGAGGCCGTCTGCTCCTTTGACGTCGAACACGTGCGCCTTTCCGTCCGGTGATTCGGCTTCGCCGGAGTAACTGAACTGCGCCTCCGCGTACGACGGTGCGGTGAGCAGCCATGCGACGAGCAGCCGCGCGAGGTCGTTCTTGTGACGTTGTACGCGCCGCTGCCTTGAAGCCTCCGAGTCCGGATCGCCCTCCGGTCCGGCGAAGCGAATCATGATGTTCGCGCCGGGCGGCGTGACGCTGCGCTCGAGAAGCGTGCTGCCGTTGAAGCCCTCTTCACGCGTGATCGAGTTGCCCATGATGTTGTCGACCTGCGTCCGCACGTAGCGATCCGGGAGCGCGATGGCAACCTCGAGCTCGCCGGACATCTGCACCTGCCCCATCTGCCGCCGGCTCTTTCCCGTCGCCACGATTGTCTTCACGGCGCTGAGGCGCGCCTCGCCGCCAATTGCCTTCCGCGCGTCGGCCAGCACCTCCGCGCTCTTGTCTCTCGCCGCCCGAGCCGCCATTCCGCCCGGCACGACCATCGCGAGCGCCAGCGCGCACATCACCATTCGTCGCATCACTGAACCTCCTCGAACCTTGGAGTATTCGACCTCGGATCGGTGAGGCAGGTTGTTAAGCGTGGGCAAAGCGTTTGTTAAGAACGCAAAAACTGGCGGCCCAACGCCGTCACGCGTGGATCCCGCGTGCTAGACTCGCGGGAAGTGGTGGGTCGGATGCTCTGGGTGTCGCTGGCTCTCTGCACGCTCGTCCTGACGCTGGCGGCGCTGCAATACCGGTGGCTCGGACAGGTGAGCGATGCCGAGCGCGATCGAATGCGCGCAGGCGTGCGGGCTCGCGCGTCGCAGATTGCCGAGGCGTTCGACCGCGAGGTGACGCGCGCATACGTGGCAATCCAGGTCGATCCGAACACCTTCCAGCGGAAGGACTGGTCCCGCTACGCCGCGCGAGTCGACACATGGCGTCGGTCGGCTGCGTTTCCGGGAATCGTCGGCGAGATCCTGTTTGCCGAGCGCCGTGCCGATGGGTCGGTCGTCCAGATGCGGTTCGACGAA
The DNA here is from genome assembly GCA_036257535.1 of Vicinamibacterales bacterium. GTDB lineage: Bacteria > Acidobacteriota > Vicinamibacteria > Vicinamibacterales > 2-12-FULL-66-21 > DATAEE01. The sequence continues at coordinate 13,955 of DATAFJ010000143.1, forward strand.
TCGACGAAGACATTCGAGCCGGCGCAATGGCCGCAGCGCGCCGAACCGCTCAGACGCTGGCTCGCCGAAGGGGGCCAGTGGCCGCGGCCGATCTGGCCGGACGTGCGGGCGCTCGTGCAGCCGGTCGCAGACGTCCACCTGTTTCCAGATGCGTTGAAGGTGGACAGGATCGCAGGCCGCTTCGCGAAGGCGTGCGTCGCAGCGCTGATCGACGACGATTACGTCAGAAACGAAGTGCTGCCTGCACTCGTTCGACGCTACGTTGGCTCAGCACAAGGTGTCGAGTACGACGCCGTCGTCCGAGGTCGCGCAACCGGCGAGCTGGTGTATGCCTCCGATCCATCGAGAGCGGGCAGCCGGGAGCCCGCGGATGTCACCGTCGGGCTGCTCGACCTCCGGTTGAACCTCCTTGCCGATTTTGACCTGATGCACGAGCAGACGCCGCGGCCGGGCGAGGATCGCCAGTTCGCCATCAGCATCGTGCAGCGCGGCCCCCTTCACGGCCGACGGGACGGGCCGTCGCTTCCGGGCATCGGGCCGTTCTGGGACCTCTCGCTCCGTCACCGCTCGGGGTCGCTCGAAGGGGTCGTCGCGGCCGCCCGCAGGCGGAACCTTCTCCTGAGCTCCGGGATCCTCGCGCTGCTCGTCGCGAGCGTCGGCCTCGTGGTGCTGTCCGCGCGGCGCGCCGAGCGTCTGGCGGCGCAGCAGGTCGAGTTCGTTGCGGCCGTTTCACACGAGCTGCGGACGCCGCTGGCCGTGATTCGATCCGCGGGCGAAAATCTCGCGGACGGCGTCGTGGAAACTCCCGCCGAGGTGCAGAAGTACGGCGGTCTCGTGCGCGACGAGGGCCAGCGCCTGACCGATCTCGTCGAGCAGGTCCTCGCTTATGCGGGGATCCAGTCGGCGCGCTCACTGTCGGCGACCGGCCGCTCATCCTGTGCCGTTGCCGACATCGTTTCGCGTGCGGTCGATGGCGTGAGGGGCCTTCTCGAGCGGGCTGGCGCGAGGATCGACGTCGACGTGCCGCACGATCTCCCGCCGGTCCTCGCCAACCCCTCGGCTCTCGAGCGCGCCGTCGCCAACCTGATTACGAACGCCGTCAAATACGGAGGCGACGCGAAGTGGGTCGGCGTGTCCGGCCAGGCGGCCTCGGGTGAAGTACGGATAACCGTCGCCGATCGGGGAATCGGTATCGCGGCCCGGGATCTTCCGCACATCTTCGAGCCGTTCTACCGGTCCGCATCGGTCGTGGCGGCCCAAATCCGCGGCACGGGTCTCGGGCTCGCGCTCGTCGATGGCCTCGTGCGCGCGCAAGGCGGCCGCGTCACCGTGGAGAGCACGATGGGGCAGGGGAGCGCCTTCACGATCCACCTGCCCGTCGCCACTGCGAACGTCACGGCTCCGACGAGTACCCGGATCGCTGACAGCACGGAGCCATTGAACCGGGCCTGAATGCCTCGAAGGATCCTTCTCGTCGAAGACGAACCGGGGCTCGTCCTGACCTTGACCGATCGCCTGACACGCGAAGGGTACGACGTGGAGTCCGTGTCGGACGGATCCGTGGCGCTGACGCGGGCATTGGCTGGCGGCTTCGATCTCGTTCTGCTCGATGTGATGCTTCCCGGCATGAGCGGCTTCGACGTCTGCCAGGCGCTCCGGCGTGGCGGCATCGATACCCCGGTCATCATGCTGACGGCGCGCGGCCAGCTCGTCGATCGGGTGGTCGGCCTCAAGATCGGCGCGGACGACTACGTGACGAAGCCGTTCGAGGCCGTCGAGCTCCTGGCGAGGATTGAGGCACGCCTCCGCCGTCCAGCGCCGGCGGCGGCCTCGTCACCCTCCCCGGGGGGATACCAGTTCGGCGACGTGCGCATCGACTTCCGGCGCGCCGAGGTCGAGCGCGACGGACGGCTGCTGGAAATGTCCGCGCGTGAATTCCAGCTGCTGCGCTACTTCGTCGAACATCGTGGCGCGGCGCTCTCGCGCGATGAGCTGCTCAACGAGGTCTGGGGCTACCAGTCGATGCCGTCGACGCGGACGGTAGACGTCCACGTCGCGTGGCTGCGCCAGAAGATCGAGCCGAATTCCAAGCGGCCGCAGTACATTCAGACCGTCCATGGAATCGGATACCGTTTCACGGGGTGACGATGGCCATCAACGACGCGCATTGCCATTTCTTCTCGTCGGGCTTCTTCGCGACGCTCGGCCGCGACGTGAAGGATGCCCCTTCCGATGCGGCGTCGGAGCTGCCGCGCCGGCTCGGGTGGGAGCCGCCTGGCGGTGATGAGGCACTGGCGGACCGCTGGGTCGCCGAGCTCGATCGTCACGGAGTTGCCCGCGCGGCGCTCATCGCCAGTGTTCCCGGCGACGAGGCGTCGGTCGCGGCGGCGGTGCGCAGGCATCCGTCGCGGTTCGTCGGGTTCTTCATGGTGAACGCCGCCGCGCCCGACGCGCCCGAACGCGCGGGGCGCGCGTTCGGCGAGCTCGGCCTGCGCGCCGCGTGTCTCTTCCCCGCGATGCATCACTACCGGCTGGACGACGAGCGGGTCGAGCGGATTGCGGCTGCGGCCGCCGAACGCAAGGCGGCGGTTTTCGTGCACTGCGGCGTGCTGTCGGTTGGCGTTCGCAAGAAGCTCGGGCTCCCGAGCCGCTTCGACCTCCGCCTCGGCGATCCGCTGGCGGTCGCGGCGCTCGCTCTGCGGTATCCGGCTGTGCCGTTCATCATCCCGCACTTCGGCGCCGGCATGTTCCGCGAGGCGCTGATGGCCGCCGACGCCGCGGAGAACGTACATCTCGATACGTCGAGCTCGAACGGGTGGCGGCGCTATCATCCCGGGCTGTCGCTCGACGACGTGTTCCGTCAGGTAGTGAGCGTTGCGGGAGCACGGCGGGTGCTGTTTGGTACCGATTCGTCGTTTTTTCCTCGCGGATGGCAGCGTGCAGTCTACGACGAACAAACAGCCGCGCTCGAATCGCTTGAGCTCGACGAGCCGTCACGCTTGATGATTCTCGGGGGCAACTTCGACCGTCTTTTTGCGCGCTGAATGGCACTGGCATTGCAACCAGTGCTCACATGCGGGTTGCCCTCGTTGCGCCTCCTTTTCTTTCAGTCCCTCCACGTCGCTACGGCGGAACCGAGCTCTTCATTGCGCAGCTGACGTGCGGTCTCACCGCGCTCGGCCACGAGCCGGTCGTCTACGCGAATGGCGCATCGCACGTGGATGCCGAGCTCCGATCGCTGTTTGCCGAGGACGACTGGCCGATTCAGGATCCGGCGCAGGCGAGCCTCAAGAACCTGACCCACTCCTCCTGGGCGGTTCGCGATGCCGCCGAGCATTGCGATGTCATTCACGTCAATGACGTCGCGGGCCTTTTCTTTTCCGACTACGTCGACGTGCCGTTCGTCCATACGCTGCACCATCCGCACGTGAATGGGCTGTCCGCCGTCTACGACAGGCATCCCGAGGTCTGGTACGTGGCGATCAGCGATTTCCAGCGTCAGCTGGAGGCGCTGCCGCGGTGCCAGACGATCTATCACGGCATCGACGCGTCGCAGTACACGTGCCGTGAGGACAAGGAAGGCTATCTGTGCTTTCTGGGCCGGATGTCGCCGTGCAAGGGCCCGCACATTGCGATCGAGGTTGCGAAGCGAGCCGGCCTGCCGCTCAAGCTTGCCGGCGAGGTGCAGCCGCTGTTTCGAGATTACTGGGAACGCGACGTCGCACCGCACGTCGACGGGCGTACGATTGAGTATGTCGGTGAGGCGGACGCTGCAACGAAGAATGAGCTCCTCGGCGGTGCGCGCGCGCTGCTTTTTCCCATTCAATGGAACGAGCCGTTCGGGCTGATCATGATCGAAGCCATGGCGTGCGGGACGCCGGTCGTAGCGTTACGGGGCGGATCGGTTGCGGAAGTCGTCGGCGACGCTGGGATCATCTGCGATTCGGTCGATGAGATGGTTCGCGCGGTGAGAGACCTCGCCGTTCCGCCGCTGCGCTGCAGGAAGCGCGTCGAGTCGCGCTTCACGGTGGAAGCGATGGCGCGGCAGTACGCGCGGGTCTATCTGGCCGCCACGACAACGTCGGGCGCCGCCGCACGGCAGACCGTCACGATGCAGCTCTAGGTCGGCATGCCCGAAGACGTCATCAAGTTTCAGGACGACTACTACATCCTCGCCACCGCCGCGAGGTCGGGCGATTCGACCAGGATCCTCAAGGCGGACGACACGTTCATGGTCTTCGACCGCCTCGGCGACGTGCAGGCGCTCGGCCTTGGCGAGCAGGGCCTGTATTTCGAGGACACCCGGTACCTCTCGCGCCTCGTGCTGCGTTTCGGACCCGATCGGCCGATGCTGCTCAGCTCCGGCGTGCGCGCCGACAACGATCTGTTTGGCGCCGATCTGACGAACGCGGACGTCACGAGAGAGGGCGCGCTGGTGCTCCCTCGAAACACCGTTCACGTCTTCCGGTGCCGATTTCTCTGGAAGGAGAGCTGCCACGATCGGCTGCGGATCTGGAACTATGGACGCGTGCCGATCGAGCTTCCCATCTGGATCGCGTTCGACGCCGACTTCGCGGATATCTTCGAGATTCGCGGCGCCTCGCGCGAGCGGCGCGGGCGGCGCCTCGAGCCGGTCGTTGGCTCGGCAGATGTCGAGCTTGCGTACGAAGGGCTCGACCATGACGTCAGGTGCGCGTGCCTGACGTTTTCGCCCGAGCCCGATTCGATCGATGCCGTGTCCGCGCGCTATGCGATCCGCCTGGAGCCCCAGGCCTCGAAGACGCTCGAGCTGAGCGTGCACTGCGCGCGGCGGGGCACCCGCCGCGGGCTGCCGCTCGAGGCTGCCGCCAAGGAGCGTGCCCTCGCCGCTCGAAGCGCGCCATGCGGAGTGACGACGTCGAACGAGGGATTCAACGCGTGGCTGGACCGCTCGTGGTCGGATCTCCGGATGATGGTGACGAAGACGCCGCAGGGCCAGTACCCCTATGCGGGTGTCCCGTGGTTCAGCACGCCATTCGGCCGCGACGGTCTCATCACCGCGCGCGAGATGCTATGCATCGAGCCGGGTCTCGCACGAGGCGTGCTCGCCTACCTGGCGGCTACGCAGGCCGACCGCGTGGACGAAAGCAGCGACGCGGAACCGGGGAAGATCCTCCACGAGACGCGCAAGGGAGAGATGGCGGCGCTCGGCGAGGTTCCGTTCGGCTGCTACTACGGGAGCGCCGACGCGACGCCGCTCTTCGTCGGCCTTGCGGGCGCGTACTACGAGCGCACCGGCGATCGCGATTTCGCCGTGTCGATCTGGCCGGCGGTGAAAAAAGCGCTCGGATGGATCGATCGCTTCGGCGACATCGACGGCGACGGCTTCGTCGAATACGCACAGCGCAGCCGGATCGGCCTGGTCCACCAGGGATGGAAAGACTCTCCGGATGCGGTGTTCCACGCCGACGGCGAGCTGGCCGAGCCGCCAATTGCACTGTGCGAAGTGCAGGCTTACGTATTCGACGCAAAGCAGCGGGCGGCCGTGCTGGCGGCAGTCGTCGGAGACGACGCGCGCGCCGATGCGCTTCGGGCGGAGGCGGATGCGATTCAGACTCGATTCGAGTCCGATTTCTGGATCGACGATCTGCAGACCTACGCGCTCGCGCTCGACGGCGCCAAGCGACCCTGCGCCGTCCGAACATCCAACGCCGGTCATGCCCTGTTCGCCGGCATCTCCTCGCCCGCTCGCGCCGCGCGCGTCCTTCACGGGCTGCTCGAGCAGTCCGGTTACTCGGGGTGGGGAATCCGAACGCTCGACACGCACGAGCCCCGGTACAACCCGATGGCGTACCACAACGGCTCGATCTGGCCTCACGACAACGCGATCATCGCGGCCGGCTGCGCCCGCTACGGTCTCAAGGCCGAAGCGCTCGAGATCCTGACCGGGCTGTTTGACGCCAGCCAGTTCTTCGATCTGCACCGGCTGCCCGAGCTCTTTTGCGGGTTTCACCGGCGTCACCAGGAAGGGCCTACGCTCTATCCGGTCGCGTGCGCGCCGCAGGCCTGGGCCGCGGGCGCCGCGTTCATGCTGCTCGAATCCTGTCTCGGCCTCACGATCGACGCCGTCAGCCGCCAGGTCATCGTCCGGCAACCGCGATTGCCCGACAGCTTGAGGGAAGTCCGCGTTCAGGGCGTTCCGCTAAGTGAGCAAACGATCGACCTGCTCTTCGAGCGATCGGACGATGGGCGGGTCGGCGTGAAGCTGATGCGAGAGGTTGCGGGCGTCGAGCTCGTCGTCGGGGAGTAGCGCAGGCCTTCCGCCTTCGCTAATGCTACGGCGGACCACCGAAACCTTTGGCGAAGGTGGTCAGGCCTGCTTCGGAGTCGAGATCATCTGGGTGTAACGGCGACCCGTCGCCGCTGCTGCTCGAAGACGCGATCGCACGCCCGATGGAAGCGGCGTGACAGCTCCTGGACCGCTTCGCGCGGCGCGGGGCCGACGCGCTTCCAGGCTGCCTGCGCCTGCCGGACCTCGTCGATCGCCGCCTTGATCCGCGCTTCGTCGCTCGGCCGGCCGCCGATCGTGTTGGCGGCGAGGGCTTCGCGAAGCATCGCGGCGAGCGCTTCAGACGAGTTGGGATGCGCGGGTTCGTCGGCGGCGAGCTTCTCGATGCGGACGCAGAGCTTGTCGAGCTTCTGCAGGTTGGCCTCTGGATCGAGATCGGTGCTGCGGAAGGCGTCCGGTCTAACCGACAGGATGCGTTCGAACGCCTCGCTGAAGCGGGCCTCGATCGGCGCCAGTCGGTCGGCGGGAACGGAGCCGCCGTGGTCCCAGCGCCGGCGCAGCTCGCGAACCGACTCGCGGAGGCCGGCCGCATCCGACTCCGCGGTTATGCCAACGGCGAGACCCTCGATGTCCGCGGCGACCGCTTCCCGGGCCTGAACGCGCGCTTCGAGCGCGATCGCGTCGCGCTGCTTGTACCGCTCGAAGAACCGATCGCATGCCGCTCTGAAACGGGTCCAGAGCGCCTCGGCCTTCGTTTTCTTGACCGCGCCGACCGTTCGCCACTCACTCTGCAGCTGACGGAGCTCGGAGGCGGCGGCATCCCACTCCGTCGATTCCGCGAGCGCCTCGGCCCGCTCGCAGAGCGCTACTTTCCGTGCCTGGTTGGCGCTCCAGACTTCCTTGCGCTTGGCCAGGTCGTCGTGGCGGCGCGTGAAGAAGTGATTGCAGGCGCCGCGGAAGCGCTGCCAGATCTCGCGCGCGTGCTCGTGCGGCACCGGCCCCGTCTTCTGCCATTCAGCCTGCAGCGCGCGCAGCTCGTCTGCAGTCTTGATCCAGTCGGTCGAGTTGGCGAGCGCCTCGGCGCGCTCGCACAGGGCAAGCTTGGCCGCGAGGTTCGTGGATCGCTCGCGGGCCTGTGCGGCGAAGAATTCGCGGCAGCGCAGCTGAATCGGATCGAACGCGCGGCGGTAGCGGTGCCACAGGGCCTGCGCCTGCGCCCGCGGCGCCTCGGCCGCCTCGCGCCACTTCGTGTTGATCTCCCGCAGCTCTTTCGCCGCCGCTTCGAGGTTGGGTGTCTCGGTTTCGGCGATCTTTTTCAGGAGTGCCTCGGTGCGCGCGCAGAGTTCTTCCTGCACCGCGGCGTTGGCGAACCGCTTCCAGTCGTCCAGCTCGCGGAGCTCGCGGGCGCGCGGCGCCAGCAGCCCCTGGGCGTGCTTGAGGCGCTCGAGCAGTTTTTCTCGCGCCTCCTTCGACGGCAGCGGCCCCGGCGTGTCGATGGCGGCGCGCAGTTCCTTCATTGCGCGCTCGGCCTCGCGCAGCGTCAGATCCTCGGCGCCGGCGCGACGCTCGATTCGATCGGCCAGCCGTTCGAGTTTCCGCTGATTGTCGGCAACCGTCCGTTCCTCGGCGGCGAGCCGTTCCGCGTCACGCGCTGCGAGCCGCTCTACGGCGGAGTCGAACTGTGCGCGTATGTCGCGTCCCGCGTCGCCGAGTGCCTCGAGGTGCGGGGCGAGATCACGCCAGCGCGGGTCGAGCGAAGCCAGGGCGACCTTGGCCTCGCCGAGGCTCTCGAGCTTCGAGGCGGTTTCCGCGGCCGTTGCAAGCTCTTCGAGGTGCTGGCGCGCCGCGGCTGCGGCCGCGCGCTCCTCCCCGGCCTTCGTCGCTTTGGTGCAGGCCTCGTCGAACCGGGCGCGCAGGGCGTCGACATCGGCCGACCACTCGTCTTCGACGGCCGGTAAACCTTCCCACTCCGCGCGCGTGCGGGCGATATCGTCGGTTTCGGCGTCGGCCAGTGCCGCTTCCATCTGTTCGCACAGGGCCCGCCTCGGCGAAAGCACCACATCGCGCGCAGCGTCTCGGGCGCGGCGTGCCTCTTCCTCCGCGAGCCGCTGCCGCTCTCGCTCCATTTCGAGCTGGCGGGCACGCTCGGCCTCCTCGGCCGCCTGCCGGGCCGCCTCGGCTTCGTTGATCGCCTGGACCTGGGCACGCGCGCGCCGGGCGACCCCCTTTTCCACCGCACGCTCCGCAATCTGCTCGAACGTCGGGCGGCCGTTCGGCGTCGAGGCGGCGAGCCGCTCGACCGCCGTCACACCGGCCTGGCGGTGCTCGGTCTTGAGCGCAACGTTTGCCAGCTCCGCGGCGTCGCTGATTCGCTCCACCGCGAGCGCCGCGATTGCCTGATCCCTCGCGTGGCGCGCGATGCTGCCGAGCGCCTTCGGGTCGGTCAGCCGCTCTACCGCCCGCCGTCTCAAGCGGTCGTCCGCCGCCCCTTTCGCGACGGTACCGAGGTGCCGCGGCTCCTCGAGCTCCGCCAGCGCCGCGTCGGCCCGGGCAAAGGTCTCGGCATCCTCGGAGGCGTGGGGGTCCTGCGCGAGCGCGAGCAGCCGCTCGATCGCCCTCTGGCGTACCGCTTCGTCCGCGTCCTGTCGAGCGGCCCGGGCAAGCGCCGGCGGATTCGACAGCCGAACGACGGCCGCGCGGCGAACGCGCTCGTCAGGATCGTCGCCGGCGAGCGAAGCGAGGACGTCCGCCGTCTCCGGCGCGGACTCGTCGAGCGACTGGACGGCGGCCGCGCGGACGGCCGGGTCCGTATGCTTCCATTTTGGTTGGGGCTTGAGACGATCGAGCAACGACACCTACTCCGACTCCGCCGTAAGCCATTCCGCCACCTGCTCGCGCGTCCAGTGATGATCGTCGTTGAGGTGGACGATCATGGCGCCGAGAGGCAGCCGTTTCTTGCAGCCGACCGGGCACTTCTTCGCGACGTCCTCGAGGCACCGGAACAGGCGCTCGAGATGCTTCACGCGTACGGCACCGTGCGGATGGGGCAGGTGGTACATTCCCTCGTACGCTGCGCCCAGCGCGCAAGACCCCCCGCGCTCGTCGAAATAGCTCCCGAAGCATTGATGGCCGCGGGTTGCGCCGAGGCGGATGGCCTGGGCGAGCTCTTTCTCATCCGCCCTGGGTTCGGTAACCATCGCCCCTCCTTATTTGCCCGCTCTCCGATCGAGCGGCCGCCCGCCGCTGCGGCGCGGGCGCTCCGAGTCGTTGAGACGGAGCACATTGGATGCCAGCCGCGCGGACGTCCATTCCGGGACGGCGTCCGGTGGCGGGCTGCTGTGCTTACCACCTGTGAAAACGCGGTTACGTCGCCCGATGTGGCCGTCTCGCCAAGAGAACCGGCGATCGACCGGATTTCCCTCGCCCGAGCGCCGTTTGCGCCGCGATACGGCCTTCAAGCCGGCTCGCTCCCGATTGATCTGCCGCGATCCGTGACCTAAGATCGCCAATCCATCCGTTTGAATCGGGTCTGTCTTCTTAGACGTAAGACGCCCTGCCGTCTCACCGGGACCCCATCCCGGGTGCAGCGCGCACGGGCAAAACTAATCGAGACGCGAGGGTGCACGGGTGGCCCCCTTCTGCGCCTCTGCTGGAGGTAGAGAGAACATGCGGATGATTCTGACAGGAGCGTTGATGATGGCACTTGCAGTAGGCACGAGCGGGCAGACGCCGGCGGCCAACCCCGTCGTCGTCATCGAAACGTCGATGGGCGACATCACGGTGGAGCTCGACAAGGCCAAGGCCCCCGTGTCGGTGGAGAACTTTCTGGGATACGTGAAGGACGGCTATTACACCGGCACCATTTTTCATCGCGTTATCAAGGGGTTCATGATCCAGGGCGGCGGGCTGACCGCGGACATGCAGCGGAAGGCCGGCACGAAACCGCCCATTCAGAACGAGGCGGCCAATGGGCTGAAGAACGCGCGGGGCACGGTCTCGATGGCGCGGACGTCGGAAATCCGCAGCGCCACGTCGCAGTTCTTCATCAATACGGTGGACAACGCCGGCCTGGATCACAAGGGGCTGACGCCCGACGGGTATGGCTACGCCGTGTTCGGCAAGGTCATCGCCGGCATGGACGTCGTCGACAAGATCGAAGGAGTCGCCACGGGTTCAGCGGCGGGGCACCAGAACGTACCGAAGGAGCCCGTGACGATTAAGGCGGTACGTGTCAAGGGTTAGCTCTGAGCGATGAGTTCTTAGCTCTGAGCCCTGAGCTATGAGCTCAAAGCTCAGAGCTCAGAGCTTGAGCTCTTCTTCCAACCGATCCACCAGCGCGTCGAGCTGATCGACCACTGCGCGGACGGTGTCAGCATTGTTGAGGTCCACCCCCGCGCGCTTGAGTAATTCCATCGGGTAGTCGCTGCCGCCGGCGGCCAGGAGGGTCAAGTAGCGCTCGCGGGCCGCCGCGCGCCCGCTTTCCGGGGCTTCCATGATCTCGCGCTCGATCCGGGCGGCGGACGCAAAGCAGGTCGCGTACTGGTAGACGTAGTAGGGCGAATTGAAGAAGTGCGGGATGCGCGCCCACGTGACTGAGGCGAGCGCGTCGAGCTCGATCGCGTCGCCATAGTAGTCCTTCAGCAGTCCAGCGTACAGTTCGCTCAGGATCTCCGCCGTCATCGGCTTGTCCTCTTCGACGAGCCGATGGGCGCGCAGCTCGAAGTCTGCGAAGAGTACCTGCGTATAGAACGTGCTGGTGATGTTGTCGATGGCGTGCTGAAGGAGAACGCTGCGCTCACGTGCGTCCGTCGACACGGCGAGCATGTGCTGCAGCAGGAGCGCCTCACTCAACGTAGAGGGGACCTCGGCCACGAAGATCGTGTAGCTCGAATAGATGAACGGCTGCGCCGCGTTGGCCGCCAGCGTATGCATCGAGTGGCCCATCTCGTGCGCCAGCGTAAACACGTCGTCCAGCGTGTCGTGGTAGTTCAGCAGCATGTACGGGTGCACGCCGTAGACCGGCGCGGAGTAGGCGCCCGACCGCTTGCCCTCGTTCTCGTACACGTCGATCCATCCGCCGTCGAAACCGGCGCGCATCTGCGCCTGGTAGTTATCGCCCAGCGGCGCGACCGACGAGACGATGTGGTCAAGGACTGATTCATACGGATACCGGCGGTCGAACTCGACGAGCGGGATCGAGAAGTCATAGACGCTGTACTTGTCGACGCCGAGAGCTTTTCGCCTCAGCTTGTGGTAGCGGCGGAGCGGCGCGGTGCCGGCTCGCGTCGTCGCGATGAGGTTCTCGACGACGGACGTGGGGATGTTGTCGCCGTGCAGCGCCGCCCCGAGCGTCGTCTTGTAGCCGCGGGCGCGCGCGTGAAACCAGTCGCGCTGGCAGACACCGTGATAGAGGCTCGCGTAGGTGTTGAGACTCGCCTGATACGACTCGTGCAGCGCGCGGAACGCGCGCTCGCGATCCGCCTGGTTGCGCTCGGTCGCAAGGATCGTGCGGTACTGGCCGTACGAGACCGTGACCTCGCGGCCCGTCGACAGGCGTACCGTCGGAAACTTCGCGTCGGCCGTCGTCAGGGACCAGTACGCGTCGTTTGGCGCTCCCGACAGTCTGCCGGAGAGCGACATCAGCCGCTCGCCCTGGTCGTCGAGCACGTGCTCTTGCTGGCGGTACAGATCCTCGATGGCGAACCGGTAGACGCGCAGGTCCGGGTGCTGGTCCATCCACCCGCGCACCGTGTCGAGCGGGATCATGAGGAGTTCCGGGTTGAACCAGGCGGCGGCCTCGCGCCAGCGGGCCAGCAGAATCTGGACCTGCTGCCGGCGGGCGTTCACGGCGTTGTCGCGCTGGTCTTCGTCGTATTTCAGCGACGGGAAGTACCAGACCCGGTACGCCGTCTGCCCGAGCTCGTCGCTCAGACGAAACGCGCCCAGCAGGGCTTCGGGTCCGGACGCGAGCGTTCCTTTGAGCGCCGCGTACTCCTCGATACCGCGCGCGAGCCGCTGGATGGCGTCGGTCCACTCGTCCCAGCCGGCGTAGATGTCGCCGAGGTTCCATTTGAAGCGCGCCGGCACCTGGTCGCGCGCCCGCGACTGTTCCCCCGTACCGGACTCCACCTGTTGCGTCGACATACGTGTGCTATGCCGGTTTGGCTTTCAGAATCCCGACCTGAAGCAGGATGCCGGTGAAGTCGAGGATGCGCCGCTCGTGGACGATTAGATTGTCCCTGACCGAATAGACGAACACGACACGGCACTCGAACTTCCGTCCCGACGGCGGCATCCCGAAGAACTCTCCGGCGTGCGTACCAACGATGCGGGCGATGACGGCGACACGGTCGCCATCGATGATGATCTCCTCCTGGTTGAACTGGTAGTCGGGGAAGGCTGTGAACCAGACACGGTACACTGAGGCAATCGCCTCGCGTCCGCGCTGAATCGCCTGCGTGGGGCTCTGGACCAGGCTGTCCTCCGCATGATCGGCCGCCAGGCCGGCGGCATCGTGCCGACGCCAGAGCTCCAGCCGGCGCTCGAAGAACGCGAGGATCTCATCGCGAGTCATTGCTCAATCGCGTCACACAATCCTGATTGCTGAATGCTGACTGCTGATGGTAACCCATTCGACCCTTCACGAAGCTCATCGAACCCTATCGAACCAGGTACTGATCGCATCGAGAATCCGATCGTAGATCTGGGCCTGGCTCCCTTCACTCTTGGGCGTCTTGAATGAATGATCGCCGCCCGAGATGACCATCAGTTCAGCGCGCGCCCCGACACGATCGATGACGGGCCCGAGCTCATCCGTTGAACCAAACGTGTCCCGCGAACCTTGAACGAAGAACATCGGCATCGGAACGTCCATCAGATGCTTGTCGCGCATCTGAGCGGGCTTGCCCGGCGGGTGCAGCGGATAGCCGAGGAAGAAGAGTCCTTTCGCGTCGGGCAGCAGGCCGCGCGCCGCCGCCTGCGAAGCGATGCGCCCGCCCATCGACTTGCCGCCGACGATGACGGACAGATCGCCAACCTCGCCGCGGCCGCGAAGCGCGTCGAGCGCGTCGGCGACCGCCTGCTCGAGGACGGCCGGCGGGTCCGGCGCGCGACGGCCGGCTGACATGTAGGGAAAGTCGAACGTCATGACGTGCAGTCCGCGGCGCGCGAGTCCACGCGCCGTCGCAGTCATGAATGGATGTTGCTGCCCGGCGCCGGCGCCGTGCGCGAGGAGGACGGCGCCGCGAGCGGAAGATTCGGCCGGGTAGAAGGAGGGTGCCATCGCGCGATCCTAGCCTGCCTGGAACCCTGTGGCACGCGGCTGGGAAGCGCGCTAGACTCCGCGCTATGGCTGTGATGTTGACGCGTCGAGAAGCGCTTACCAGCGTTGCGGCGGTAGGAGCGGCGGCCCTCGAGACCGGGCTGACGGCCCGAGCTGCGGGGCTCGGCCAAGCGGGCCGCGCGGTGTCACGCGGGCGGCTGAAGCAGTCGGTCTGCCGCTGGTGCTTCCAGAAAATTCCCCTTCGCGAGTTCTGCCGCGCCGTCGCGGATCTCGGGCTTCCGGCGATCGATCTCCTGTCGGAGGAGGAATGGCCGGTCGCCAAGGAGTTCGGGCTCGTGACGTCGATGGGCTCCGGCCTCGGCGGCACGATTCCCGACGGTCTGAACGATCCGGCGAATCACGACGCGATCGTCAAGAGTCTCGAGGCCGGCATCCCGCGCGCCGCGAAGGCAGGCGTGCCGAACGTCATCTCGTTCTTCGGGAACCGCAAGGGCTGGTCGGACGAGGAAGGGATCGCCAACTGCGTGGCTGCGCTGAATCGCGTCAAGCGCGTCGCCGAGGATCACGGCGTCACGATCTGCGTCGAGCTCCTGAACAGCAAGGTGAACCACAAGGACTATCACGGCGACCGCACTCCGTTCGGCGTGGCGGTTGTCTCCGCGGTGAACTCGCCTCGCGTGAAGCTGCTCTACGACATCTACCACATGCAGATCATGGAAGGAGATGTCATCAGGACGATTCGAGACAACCACCAGTGGATCGCCCACTACCACACGGCCGGCGTACCGGGCCGCAACGAGATCGACGGGACGCAGGAGCTGCAGTACCCCGCGATCGCGAAGGCGATCGTCGATCTCGGCTTCACGGGCTACATGGCGCAGGAGTTCATCCCCACGCGCGATCCCATCACGTCGCTGCGCGAGGCCGTCGTGCTCTGCGACATCTGAACATGGTTGCGCGCACGAAGGGTGGCAATCGTCTCGAACACTTCTCCCGATTGATCACCCGCTGGACGGGAAGCTCCGCGGCCTTCGGGCTCGCGCTTCTCGTCGTGGCCGCCTGGATCGTGACCGGTCCGATCTTCGGTTTTTCCGACAGCTGGCAGCTCGTCATCAACACCGGCACGACCATCGTGACCTTCCTGATGGTGTTTCTGATCCAGCGGGCGCAGAACAAGGATTCGCTCGCCGCGCAGGTGAAGCTCAACGAGCTCGTCGCGGCCATCAAGGGGGCGAGCAACCGGCTCATCGACGTCGAGGATCTCGACGAGGATGAGCTGCAGACCCTGCAGCGCCATTACCGCGAGCTGGCCGGCCTCGCCAGGAAGGAGGGCCGTTTGACCGAGTCGCATTCCGTCGAGGAGGCGGCCGCGCGCCACAAGTCGAAGGCGAGCAGGGCCTGACCGGTTGCCAGAACCGAATCAATAGATGTAGATTAGTAGATATGAATTTCGGCGCCGGCCTCTTCCGGCTGCTCGGCGACGAGGCCCGGCTCCGCATCCTCCGCCTGCTCGCGCGGGAGCGGCTGAACGTGTCGGAGCTGACGACGGTGCTGGGGATCGCGCAGTCGGGCGTGTCGCGCCACCTCGGCCTGCTGAAGGATGCCGGCCTCGTCACCGAGAGCCGCGACGGCGCGTTCGCGTGGTTCGCGATCGCGCCCGAGCTACGGCCGGGCCACAACGGCGCCTCGCCGCTCAAGGCGATGCTCGCGGCGCAGTTCGCGGAGAGCGCCAGCGACCCGCGCGTGCGCGAAGACGACGCCCGACTGCAGGAAGTGCTGCGGCTTCGGAAGGAGAACTTCGATGCGCACGCCGGCCCCGACGCGCGGCGCACGGGACAGCTCGTGCCCGGCCGGAGCTGGGCGGCGTGGGCTCGCGCGCTCGCCCATCTGCTGCCGCCGGTTCGCGTCGCGGATCTGGGCTGCGGCGAGGGGTACCTCACCGTCGAGGCGAGCCGCTTCGCCTCGCGCGTCTTTGCCGTCGATCGATCGGAAGACGTTCTGAAGCGCGCCCGCGCGCTGGCGCGCCGGAGGCGCGTGACGAACGTGACGTGGCGCCGCGGCGAGATCGAGAAGGTACCAATCAAGGATGCGGCGGTGGACGTCGCCATCCTCTCGCAGGCGCTTCATCACGCCGCCGATCCAGCGCGCGCCGTCGCCGAGGCCGCGCGCATCGTCGTTCCCGGCGGCAAGGTGCTGGTGCTCGACCTTCGCTCCCACGGCGAGAGCTGGGTTCGCGATCGTCTGGGCGATCGGTGGCAGGGGTTCGAGGATGCCGCGCTGGCGAAGCTCCTGAAAGAGGCGAGCCTCAAGGACGTCCGCGTCGGCGTCGGGGCCCGCAAGTCGGGCGATCCGTTCACGGTGCTCGTGGCGAGCGGCAGGAAACCATTATGACCACACTCGATCGGCTCAATTCACTGCTCGCTTCGCGCGTGCTCGTCCTCGACGGCGCGATGGGGACGATGATTCAGCGCTACAAGCTGGGTGAGGACGACTACCGGGGCGAGGCCTTCAGGAATCATCCTCGCGACCTGAAAGGCAACGCCGACGTCCTGAACCTGACGCGGCCGGACGTCATCTCGACCATTCACCACGAGTATCTCGAGGCCGGCGCCGACATCATCGAGACGAACACGTTCAACGCACAGGCGATCTCGCAGGCGGACTACGCGCTCGAGGCGGATGAGACGGTTCACGCTCTCAACGTCGCCGGCGCGCGGCTGGCGCGCGAGGCGGCCGAGGCGTGGACGGCGAAGACGCCGGACAAGCCCCGCTTCGTCGCAGGCGCCCTTGGCCCGACGAACCGGACGCTGTCGATCTCGCCCGACGTCAACGACCCCGCATTCCGTGCCGTGACCTTCGATCAGGTCCGCGACGCGTACGCGCAGCAGGTGCGCGGCCTGCTCGACGGCGGTGTCGACATCCTCCTCCTCGAAACGATCTTCGACACACTCAACGCGAAAGCGGCCCTCGTCGCGATTCAGGAAGTCCTCGAGGAGCGGTTTCCCCACGCCCCAGGCCCCGGGCCCCAAGCCCCGAGCCCTAGGCCCCAAGCCCCCCCAGTGATGATCTCCGTGACCATCACCGATCGCAGCGGGCGCACGCTCTCGGGGCAGACCATCGACGCTTTCTATCTCTCGATCGAGCACGTCAAGGCATTCAGCGTCGGCATGAACTGCGCGCTCGGCGCGCGCGAGATGCGCGCGCATCTTGCCGAGCTTCGCGCAATTGCCGACGGCTGGGTGAGCGCCTATCCCAACGCCGGCCTGCCGAATGCCTTCGGTCAGTACGACGAGCAGCCGGCCGAGACGAGCCAACTCGTCGGCGAGTTCGCGTCGGCCGGACTGGCGGCAATCGTCGGCGGCTGCTGCGGCACGACCCCCGATCACATCCGCGCAATCGCGAAGGCGGTCGAGGGCATCGAACCGGTTCGAACCCAGTCGAGCCACCTCGAACCCTCGCGAACCATCTCGAGATTCTCAGGTCTCGAGCCTCTCGTCATCCGCCCCGACAGCAACTTCCAGATGATCGGCGAGCGGACGAACGTCACCGGCTCGAAGCGGTTCGCGCGGCTCGTCAAGGCTGGCGACTGGGCGGAGGCGGCGCGGGTGGCGCTCGACCAGGTGCGCGGCGGCGCCAACATGATCGACGTCAACATGGACGAAGGCATGCTCGATTCCGAGCGCGCCATGACGACGTTCCTGAACTACATCGCGACGGAGCCGGAGATCGCGCGGCTGCCCGTCATGATCGACAGCTCGAAGTGGTCGGTTCTCGAAGCGGGTCTCAAGTGCGTCCAGGGCAAGGCGGTGGTCAACTCCATCAGCCTGAAGGAAGGGGAAGAGGACTTTCTCGAGAAGGCGCGGACGATCCGCCGCTATGGCGCCGGCGTCGTCGTGATGGCGTTCGACGAGCGCGGCCAGGCGGACACGATCGAGCGGAAAGTCGAGATCTGCCAGCGGGCGTATCGTCTCCTGACCGAGCAGGCGGCCTTCGATCCGTCGAACATCATCTTTGATCCCAATATCCTCGCGATCGCGACCGGCCTCGAAGAGCATGCCGGGTACGCGGTGAATTACATCGAGGCCATCCGCATCATCAAGGCGAAGTGTCCGGGCGTGAAAGTCAGCGGCGGCGTGAGCAACCTGTCGTTCTCGTTCAGGGGGAACGACGTCGTCCGGGAGGCTATGCACGCCGCGTTTCTGTACCACGCGATCCGCGCCGGCATGGACATGGGCATCGTCAACGCCGGGCAGCTCGTCGTCTACGAGGACATCCCGAAGGACCTGCTCGAGCACGTCGAGGACGTCATCTTCAACCGGCGGCCCGATGCGACCGAACGGCTGGTCCAGTTCGCCGATCGGGTCAAGGGAACCGGCACGAAGAGAGAGGCCGACCTTGCCTGGCGAAGCGGAACGGTCGAGGCCCGGCTGTCGCACGCGCTCGTCCACGGCGTCGTCGACTTCATCGAGCAGGACGTGGAAGAGGCGCGGCAGAAATACGCGCGGCCGCTCGAGATCATCGAAGGGCCGCTCATGGACGGGATGAAGGTCGTGGGCGATCTCTTCGGCGCCGGCAAGATGTTTCTGCCGCAGGTCGTGAAGAGCGCCCGCGCGATGAAGAAGGCGGTCGCGTACCTCCTGCCGTACATGGAGGAGGAGAAGCAGCGGTCCGGCGGCGCTCGCGCGCAGGGCAAGGTGCTGCTCGCGACCGTCAAGGGGGACGTGCACGACATCGGCAAGAACATCGTCGGCGTCGTGTTGGGCTGCAACAACTACGAAGTCCTGGACCTCGGGGTGATGGTTCATGCCGGGAAGATCCTTCAGACGGCGATCGACGAGCAGGTCGACATCGTCGGCCTG
>DATAFJ010000243.1:0-41988 GCA_036257535.1 Vicinamibacterales bacterium
GCGCGTTGGCGAGCTCGTATCGGTCCACGTGATCCCCCGCCCGCACGCGAACCTCGAAGAGACCCTCCCGATCGGCAAGGCCACCACCGCGAAGGCATAGCCCGTGATCCTGGCCAGGGTGGTCGGGACCGTCGTCGCGACGCGCAAAGACGAGCGGCTCGTGAGCAACAAGCTGCTCGTCGCGCGGCCCGTCGACCCTCACGGCAAGACCGACGGCGGCTACCTGGTCGCCGTCGACACGGTCGATGCGGGCGTCGGCGAGACCGTCCTGATCGTCAGCGGAAGCTCCGCCCGCATGGCAGCCGGCATGAAGGATTGTCCGGTGGACGCGGCAATCGTTGGAATCGTCGACGAAATCGAGGTCCACGAGTAATGCAGCTGGCCCGCGTCATCGGCGACGTCGTCGCAACCCGGAAGGATCCGAATCTGATCGGCATCAAGCTGCTGATCGTCCAGCCCATTGCTCCGGATGGATCGGCGACGGGCCGCACGCTCGTCGCGCTCGACTCGATCGGCGCGGGCGCCGGCGAGCACGTGTTCTTCGTCCGTGGCCGCGAGGCCGCGTATCCCTTTTACCCGGTCGAGGCGCCGTCGGACGCCACCATCGTCGGCATCGTCGATCAGTGGACGAACGAATAACATGCAGCTCGCGCGCGTCGTCGGCACGCTCGTCGCGACGCAGAAGAACGCGAAGCTCGTAGGGGCGAAGCTGCTCCTGGTGCAACCGCTCGGCCTCGACGACAAGCCCCGCGGGACGGCGCTGCTCGCGATTGACTCGGTCGGCGCCGGCGTGGGCGAGAAGGTGCTGATCGTGCTCGAAGGCCGCGCGGCAGGCGAAGCGCTCGGGCGCAAGGCGGCGCCGGTCGATGCGGCCATCATGGGCATCGTGGACCACGTGGAGCTGGAATAGTGTCAGGTAACCTTTTCCGACCTTGCGCTTCCGGAAAAGGTACCTGACACTATTTCCAATGGACGAGCAGGCGCTCCGCGAGCTGATCCGCGATGCCGTCGCGCGGCATTTGGGCGGCACTCGCGCCTATGCCGCTGACACGTCTCAACAGACTGGCTCGGCGCTTCATCCCAGCCACGCACGCTTCAACCTGCAGAGTGGCGGCGATCTCGACGGCCCCTGCCTGATAGAACCATCGGTGTCCTGTAATCACTGCGGGTACTGTCAGTCTCACGGCCACTGAACGCCTACCGCGCCCGCCATCGACGTGACCGCGACATCCCGCGTCCTCGTGACGAGACGGCTGCCTTCGAAGGTCGTGGCGCGGCTCGAGGCGCGTCACGAAGTCGATCGGCACGACGGCGAGAGTCTTCCGGCCGAAGAGCTCAGAGCGCACGTGCGTGACAAACAGGCGATTGTCTGCGTGTTGACCGATCGGATCGACGGCGCGGTGATCGACGCGGCGCCCGAGCTCAAGATCGTTGCGAATGTGGCGGTGGGGTACGACAACGTCGACGTCGCGCACGCAAAGCGGCGGGGCGTGATCGTCACGAACACGCCGGACGTGCTCACGAACGCCGTTGCCGAGTACACGTGGGGGTTGATTCTGGCAATCGCGCGGCGGGTGACGGAAGGCGACCGGCTGATCCGGCGCGGCGGGTGGAAGGGGTTCGCGTTCGATTTCATGCTCGGCACCGAGCTCCACGGCAAGCAGCTCGGCATTCTCGGGATGGGCCGCATCGGGCGCGCGGTGGCGGCGCGCGCGCCGGCGTTCGGCATGTCGGTCGTCTATCACCGGGGTAGTACCCCCGAGGCTCGTCCCGTCAGCTTCGATGAGCTGCTCGTGACATCGGACGTCATTTCGATCCACACGCTTCTGACGCCAGAGACGCGTCACCTCATCGATCAGCGCGCGCTCGCGAGGATGAAGAGGTCCGCATACCTGATCAACACGTCGCGTGGCCCGGTCGTGGACGAGGAAGCGCTCGCGTGGGGACTGCGCGAGCGCCTGATCGCGGGCGCGGCGCTCGACGTCTTCGAGCGCGAGCCGGAAGTGCACGCGAACCTTCTGGACCTTGATAACGTCGTCCTCGCGCCGCATCTCGGCAGCGCCACGAGGGAAACGCGAACGGCCATGGCGGATCTCGCCGTCAGCAACGTGCTCGCGGTCCTCGACGGCGGTCAGCCGCTCACGCCCGTGTAGCTGCCATGGCCATCAAGAGTCCGGTTCTCGCGTCACTCCGCGGTCCGTCGAAGCGGGCGCCGGTTGCCGCCGTCATGCGCCGCCTTGCCAAGGCGATCGACGGGTTGGACGAGCCTGCCGTCGAGAAGATCGCCGAGCAGGAGGACGCGTTTCAGGTCCTCATTGCCACGATGCTGTCGGCGCAGACGAGGGATGCCGTGACCGAAGCCGCGTCGCACCGCCTGTTTCGCGTCGCGCGCACGCCGAGGACACTCGCGCGGCTCGAAGAGAAGGAAATCGAGCGGCTCATTTATCCCGTCAGCTTCTATCGGAACAAGGCGCGGCACGTGAAGGCTGCCTGCGCGCAGATCGTGTCGAGCTTCGGCGGCCGCGTGCCGGCCACGATGGAGGAGCTGTTGACGCTTCCCGGCGTGGGCCGCAAAACGGCGAACCTGGTGCTGATCCTCGCGCACGCGAGCCGCTCCAACATCTGCGTCGACACGCACGTACACAGGATCGCGAACCGGATGGGCTGGGTCGAGACGCGTACGCCGGAGGAGACCGAGCAGGCGCTCTACAAGATGGCCGCGCGACGGTGGTGGCCGCTCATCAACCTGTATCTGGTGACGTGGGGCCAGAACGTGTGCCGCCCGGTCTACCCGCGCTGCGGCGCCTGCGTGCTCGCGGACATCTGTCCGAAGGTTGGCGTCACGAAGATCGGCCGCTGAGCCAGCAACGGATTACACGGATCTCTTCTTGGCCACGGATTGCGCGGATCTTTTCTTCGCCCCCGATCGGTTCCGGCCTTTGGCGCTCACATACCTGTGCGCTCCGATAACGAGGTCCCGAAGCGCATCGGGATGCACCCGCGACAATCGGACGAGCACGCACGGATAGCCGACGTAGTGCTCCTTCAGGTAGTAGGTCTCAGGGTCATCCTCGATGAGCGCGTCGCGGTCGGCGACATCCATCATCACCACGAGTGTGTCCGGCTCGGCCGACTTGTGGGAGGCAATACACACGAACATCCTCCCGCGGACCTTCAGCGTCGGCTTTCCCCAGGTGGTCGTGAGCTCCACATCCGGCAACGTGCGGCCGATCGACTCGACGAGCTTGAACCTGTTGCTGCCGGGCACGATCCGAGTGTAATCGTAGACGGATGACATTGCTCCTCGCCGGCGGGCCGATCGTCGCGATGCTCCTGCAATCGTCGATGCCTTCAGGGCAACCGTCGCCGGACGTCGTCTTGCTGTCGAGATCGGTTCTCGCTGCGATCGGGCGACGGAATTTTCAAAGGTCGAGGAGCAATTCACTGATGCCACGAAGACGGCGCTGCCGCCCGGCCGCCTGGCGGCGACCTGGGCGACTCTGCTGAATCAGCCGATCGACATCCAGTTTGCATTCGACGGCAATGGCAGGATTTCGGGGCTGGTGTTCCGTCCCGGTGCCATGCCCGTTGTTGCTTACACACTGCCTCCGTACGCGAAACCGTCTTCCTTTATCGGAGGCGAGACCACCATCGGCTCCGGGCAATGGGCGCTGCCTGTGACCGTGACCGTGCCAGTCGGCACCGGTCCCTGGCCGGCCGTCGTCCTCGTGCACGGATCGGGTCCGAACGATCGCGACGAGACAGTCGGCGCCAGCAAGCCGTTCAAGGATCTCGCGACCGGGCTCGCGTCGCGCGGGATCGCCGTGCTGCGTTATGACAAGCGCACGATGGTGCATGGCCCCAGGATCGCGGCGCTGAAGGAGTTCACTGTCAGAGAGGAAGTTATCGAGGATGTGCTGGAGGCGCTGAAGGCCCTGCGCGCGCGCCCGGGTATCGATCCGGCGCGCGTGTTCGTGCTCGGGCACAGCCTGGGCGGGATGCTGATTCCCCGGATCGCCACCGCCGATCCGACGATCGCGGGATTGATCGTCCTTGCAGGCCCCGCGCGGCCGCTCGAAGAGGCGCTCGTGGCTCAGACACGCTACATCGCCCTGGCGGACGGAACGATTTCGGCTGAGGAGCCGCGAGCGATTGACCAGGCGGCGGCGGTCGGGGAGAGCATCCGCGGGCTCACACCCGAAGACACAAGAAGCGGCCGCACGATCGCCGGCGCGCCGGCCTCCTACTGGCTGGATCTCCGTGGCTACGATCCGCCGTCAGAGGCGAGACGCGTGAAATCGCCGATGCTGCTCCTGCACGGGGATCGCGATTATCAAGTGACGGCGGAGGAATTCGGTCGCTGGAAGGCCGCGCTCGGATCGCGGCCAGACGTGACGTTCCGTAGCTATCCGGCGCTGAACCATCTGTTCATCGCGGGGACCGGGCCCGGCCTGCCGGCCGAGTACCAGGTTCCCGCCACGTCGCGGAGGAAGTCATTCGCGACATCGCGGGGTGGGTGCTCGCGTCGCGCGATTAGCTCAGCGCGCCTCTACCACCAGGCGATCGACGACGTTCCTGACGCCAGCCGTTTCGCGTGCAAGCAGCAGCGCACGCTCGCGTTCGGCCCGCGTTCGCACGCGCCCGCTCAGCGTCACGATCCCGTTCTGCGTGTCGACGTCGATGGTTCGCGCCTGAACCAGGTCGTCGAGCGCCATCTTCGATTTGATCTTCGCTGTGAGCTGCCCGTCTTCGATCGCCTCGTTTGCCGCATTGGCGGCAGCGGCCGCGCGCTCGCCGATCGCGGCGCCGGCATCGCGCGCCTTCGACGGATCGATGGGCTCATCGCGCCCGATGGTTCCAACCTGGTCGCGCGTCTGGGCCGGCGTGTGGCCGTACCCCCACCGATACCCATAGAAGAACGCGGCCAGCCCGGCCACGACGATGAGGATGAGCAACAGCCGAATGAGCCCCGCAATCATGGTGACCCCCACTGACAAGTGAGCAAAGCACGTACCGCATCGGCACCCGCCGGATCGGGCCGATTTCCTGCCGGCATGGCCTTTTGGGTATCATCGGCCGCATGCTCAGCAAATCGCTGTCGGTCATTGTTTCAGTCTGGCTGCTCATCTGCTCGGCGCTCCCGACCGTCGCGCAGCAGACGTCCCCCGGGGCCGGTCCCGTCATCGTCATCGAGACCGTCAGGGGAACGATCGAGTTCGAGACCTATCCGGAGGATGCGCCGAAGACGGTTGCCCACATCGTGGCGCTCGTGCGCCGCGGTTTCTACAACGGGCTGCGGATCCACCGCGCGGAGCCGAACTTCGTCATCCAGATGGGCGATCCGCAGAGCCGCGACATGAGCAAGAAGGAGCTCTGGGGGACGAGAGACAGCGGGAAGCCGATCGGCGTTTCCGAGATTTCCAAGAAGCGAACGCACAAGAAGGGCGCGGTCGGGATGGCGCATGCCGGCAACGCGGCCGCGGCCGACAGTCAGTTCTACATCACGCGCCGCGCGACCTCTTCGCTCGACGGCCGGTACACGGTGTTCGGCCAGGTCATCGCCGGATCGGATGTCGTCGACAAGATCGAGCCGGGCGACATGATCAAGAAGATGAGCGTAAAAGGGGAGAAGAAACCCTGACGATCCCGTCGAGCACCGGATAGCGATCGACGAGGCTGGGCGGGTACTCTCCGGCCACGTCCTGCCCCAGCTGGTGCTTGAGAATCGCGGCGTTGGCGACCGCTTTCGCCGCGAAGTGATTGTTCATGTAGACGTACGCCTTCCTCGCGGCGCGTCCCGCGTCACGAACGGCATCCGCGATTGGCTTCAGCTCATCCTCCGAGTACAAATAGTCGTACCGGTCTTCGCTCTTCGCGTGCTTCCACCAGGCGGCGGCGTTCCGGCCGTGCAGACGCATGTAGAAGAAGTCGCGGACGTTCGGTTTGAACGTCTGCCGGATCGAATCGCGGAACTTGGGTTCGTCGATCTGCGCCCACGCGGCGCTGGCGGCCGACAGAATCTCTTCGGTGGCGGCGCGATCGTCGCTCCAGCTCCGGTGTCTCAGCTCCACGGCGATCTGGTAGTCCTTGAATGCCTCGAGCAGCCACGCGAGGTACTCGCGAGTATCCGGTTCGGATCGGAAGCTCGTCGGAAACTGCGCGACGAGCGGTCCCAGCTTGCCTGCCTCCGCGAGCGGCGCGATGCCGGCGACGAACTCGTCGACGTCCACATCCGTAAGGTCGTGCGGATCCTTCCCGGTCGCCTTCGCGAACATCTCCGGGTGCGTGAACTTCTGATAGAGCTTGACCGCGAACTCGAAGCGACCAGGCGTGCGTTCGGCCCAGCGCTTAGCCATGACGGGGGTCGGCGGGCGGTAGAAGCTCGAGTTCACCTCGACCGTGTCAAAGTGCTCCGCGTAGTACGCGAGCTCGTCCACGCGAACCCGGGGCTGCTTCGGCGGATAGAAGAGTCCCTTCCACGTCCCCTTACCGGTCGGGTAGCTCCATCCCGCGGTGCCGATCCGGATGCTGGTGGATCTGGCGGGGCTCACAGGCGGACTCGTGAATCGATCAGCGGGTCTGGCACTCCCGCTCCCGCAAAGCCGAGCGCGCGCAGGCGGCAGCTGTCGCAGTGTCCGCACGGCGCGCCGTCCGGTTCCGGATCGTAGCAGCTGTGGGTCAGCGAGTAATCAAGTCCGAGATTGAGCCCGCGTCGAATGATCTCCGCTTTGCTGAGTCGCAGCAGTGGCGCGTCGATGGTGATCTTCCGCCCCGTCACGCCGGCCCGGGTCGCGAGCGCCGCCACGCGCGCGAAGGCCTCGAGATACTCCGTCCGGCAGTCGGGATATCCCGAGTAGTCCACCGCGTTGATGCCGATGACGATCCTGTCGGCGGCGACGACCTCGGCCCAGCCGAGCGCGATGCTCAGAAATATCGTGTTGCGCGCGGGAACGTATGTGGACGGGATGGCCTCGCCGGTGGTCGGTTGATCCTTCGGAATGCTGCCGTGTCCGGTCAGCGACGAGCCACCGATCGCGGCCAGATCGAGATCCAGGATGAGATGCCGGACGACGCCGACCGCCCTGGCGGTCCGCTCCGCGGCGGCCACTTCACGGTGATGCGTCTGACCGTAGCGGAACGTCAGCGCGTACAGGTCGGCGCCGTTCGCGCGCGCCATGGCGGCCGCGGTATACGAGTCCAGCCCGCCGCTGAGCAGCACGACTGCTTTCGACATCCGGATAAAATGTACTTCATGGCCAAGCCCACGTTCTACTGGAAGCCCACGTGAACGACCTGCCGCAATGCCAGAAGTTTTCTGGATAAGGCTGACGTGGACGTCGACGAGCGCGACATCAACCGCGACCCGCCGTCGCGCGAGTTTCTCGAGAAGCACGTCGACAAGGACCGCTTCCTGGACTTCGTGAGCACTCGGAGCCCCGTCTTCAAGCAGCGGCCGCTGCCGCGGTCGAAGAAGGAAGCCATCGACCTGATGATGTCTCAGCCGAACCTGATCCGCCGGCCGATTCTCGTGCGCGGGTCGAAGGTGGTGTTCGGGTTCGACAGGGACGAGTATTCGAAGCTTTGAAAATGGCGGATCGTATTTACTACGCCGACCCCTACGCCCGGCAGTTCGAGGCCACCGTGGTGTCTCTGTCCTCAAAGGACGGTCGGCCGGTGGCCGTCCTCGATCGCACGGCGTTCTATCCGACCTCCGGCGGCCAGCCGTTCGACACCGGCACGATCAATGGCGTTCGCGTCACCCAGGTCGAGGAAGACGATGCCGGCGAGATCCTGCACGTGCTCGATCGCGCCGTTGAGCCCGGCCCGGTTCACGGCGAGATCGACTGGGATCGTCGTTTCGATCACATGCAGCAGCACACCGGCCAGCACGTGTTGTCGGCCGCCTTCGATCGCGTGTGCGGCGCGCCGACCGTCAGCTTTCACCTTGGCGCCGAGCGCAGCACGATCGATCTGTCCCGGGAGCCGCGGCCGGACGAGGTCGCGGCCGCCGAGCGCGAGGCGAATCGGGTGGTGTGGGAGGATCGTCCGGTGTCAATCCGATTCGCGCCTGCCGAAGAGGTGGCGTCGATGGCCTTGCGGAAGCAAAGCCGCCGTGGAGGAGAGCTGCGATTGATCGAGGTCGACGGCTTCGACCTCTCAGCCTGCGGCGGCACGCACGTGCTGCGGACGGGCGCGATCGGGATCATCGCCGTCTCCGGCTGGGAGCGCTTCAAGGGCGGCCTTCGGGTCGAATTCGTCTGCGGCGGCCGCGCGCTGACCGTCTTTCGATCCTTGCGCGAGATCGTCTCGGCCGGCGCGCGCGCGCTGACCGTGCATCCCGCGGAGCTGCCGGCTTCGATAGAACGGCTGCAGTCGGACTCGAAAGAGCACGCCCGTACGCTCAAGCGGCTCCAGGAGCGGCTTGCGGCGCACGAGGCGGACGCGCTCGCCCGATCCGCGCAGCAGATCGGCGATCACCGCGTTGTCGTCGCGTCGCTCGAGGGGTGGGATGCCGGCGGGCTCAAGGCGCTGGCCTCGACGATCGTTGCGCGGCCCGGGCATGCGGCCGTGCTGATTGCCCCCTCTGCCTCCGGCTCGCCGCTCGTCGTCGCGCGCGCCGCCGATGTCGCTCTCGACGCCGCCGCGCTCCTGCGCGCCATCGTCGCGCGCTTCGGCGGGAAGGGCGGCGGCAAGGCCGACCTCGCGCAGGGCGGAGGGCTCTCCGCGAGTCAGGAGGCCCTTGCACAGATGGTCAGAGAGGAGCTGACGCGATCGTAGCTCGTCAGAGCTAGTGAACGACAGCAGGCGGCGGTGCAGCGGCGCCGCGCTCCGAGCCTGGGCCGTGCAGCAGGAAGCGCCGAACTTTCCGCGCCCAGCCGCGAAGCTCCGAGACATCCGTCGCGTTCTGCGTGCGCATGATCGTCTCGATCACCTGCGCGGCGACGGTCCAGTCCGGATCCTGGCGTTCTCTGAAGGCATTCACCACGTCTTCGTATTTCGCGCGCGGATCCCACTCACCCAGGGCCCCGAGGATGGCGCTGGACGCAGACTGCGCCCCGGTGCCGATGACGAGCAGACCGATCACGATCTGATAGGGACCCGATTTCGCTTTTGCGTCCGGAGTCCTGGTATCGGTGACGAATGCACCCAGTTGTGCATCGGACAGCCGCGCCTTGATCAGGCGATAGGCGTTGACGAGACGTTTCACGCGGCGTGGCGACGTGCCGACATAGGCGGCCAGCGCCCGCATGTAGTCGAGCTCCACGCTGGAAATGTCGACCTTCATGGCGGTAGGTGTCGTCGAGGCGGAAGCCGGAGTGATTGGTGTCGCGGCGGCGGTCGGCGGACGGA
The DNA here is from genome assembly GCA_036257535.1 of Vicinamibacterales bacterium. GTDB lineage: Bacteria > Acidobacteriota > Vicinamibacteria > Vicinamibacterales > 2-12-FULL-66-21 > DATAEE01. The sequence continues at coordinate 9,352 of DATAFJ010000243.1, forward strand.
CGAGCGACGCCAGATATGAGGCCGCGCGGCCGGCCGTCATCGGCTCCAGCCAGAAGGCAATCTGGAAAATCTTCTCGAGATAGTCCTCTGGTGTGACCTGTCCGAACGACTCGATCGCCGCCGGTTTCTCCGGGTCGCCAGATGCCTCGTTTGCGGGAACCTCACTCTTGCCCCTGGACAACCACTTGTAGCTATAGCGCAACGCCTGTTCGACCCACCGCGCGTCGACTGCAACGACGACGACGAAGAGCTCGAAGGCGAGCAGCATGTGCACCAGCTGGAGCACGCGCACGACGTCCTCGGGCTTGCACCGATCCAGATCGTCGATGTAGAGGATGACGCGGTCCACGGCACGAAGCTGGTTGCCGGCCTGTCGGGCATCAGTTCGTTGAGCGCGCAAGATGCGGCTCAGCGTTTCGAGATCCGCGCGCGCCAGCGACAGCGTGGTCAGCTCCTTCGTGTAAGACCGGTCCTCGATCCGGGTGGTGACCAGCTGCAGCGTCTGCGCCGGCAGCGATGCATTCGCGGCTTCTGCCTGCGCCCGTGCGAGTGCGCCGCGCGCCGCGTGGAGCGTGGCTGCCGCGGTTCGCGCCTTGGCCCGCGCTTTTTTGACGCGCCCCTGCGCGGTGAGAACGGCCGCATCCCCGGCAATGCGCTTCTCGTACTCGGCAACCACACGGGCGGCGGCCTTGTCCATCTGAGTGACGGCCCCGGACGCCGCCTTCGCCCAGATACCGAGCGTGGCAATCAGCCCGGTGATGGATGAGAGGACGACTCGGAAATCGAATCTGCCCGTCAGTCTCTCGACCGCTATCGCTACCAGGGGAGGGACGATCAGCACCAGCGCGGCGAAGAACGACGAGCGCGCCCAGCCGAGATCGTCGAGCATTCGACCGGGCCGGGTACGCAATCGATCCACGCGCTGCCGCAGCTCGTCGAGATCATCAACGGTGCTCCCGATTGCCTTCAGCACGCCGCTGCCCTTCACCTCTTCGTGGTTCGCCAGCGCGCTCGTCGTGGCACTCCACACGGCGCCGAACGCGTTCCTGAGCGACGACTCGCGCCGAGCGGCTTTCTTTTTCTGTGCCGCCAATGTCGTTTCGGCTGTAGCCACGGCTGCTGCTGCCGCTGCCTGGAGGTCCTTGGCGGCGTCGAGCTGTCGGCGCCTGGTCTCCAGCTCCTTCAGCTTCGCGTCGAGCCAGCCACTCGGACCAAGGTCAGGATCCGCTTTCACGAAGTCCCTGATCTGACGGACAGTCGCGTCGACCAGGCTCGACACCAGCGCGTCCTCGGCGAAGTGCCAGGCGTTGAACTCCACGTGGACGACGTTCGGCACGTACGGTCCGCGCGTTGAAGGCTGCTGGCGGGCGTCGTCTGCATGACGCTGCACGGCACGTCTCAGGCGCCTGAGAAAGGTTGTCTTCCCGGATCCCCACGGGCCGAAGAGGCCAATGGAGAGCGGGGGCTCGAGATCGCGTGACGCCAGCAGGGCGGCAAATGCTTCAACGTCAGCACGAATCGCGAGCGGGTCGCTCACCCACGACTCGTCCAGACGCACGACCGCCTCCGGCTCGTCGCTGTTGAGATCGACGGGCCGGCCGGTGAGCAGCGTCTCTTCTTCTCCCAGGATTTCCCGCCAGACCTCGACCGACTCGCCGCGTCCTGCGGCGTACGCGACGAGCGTTCTTCGCAGCTCCGGCACGTCCATGCCGATCGCGCTCAACTCGTCGGCCGCATCGACGCGCGGGGAGGCGAGTGCTCCGGCCAGGTGGAGAGGGCCGACCTTGATGCCGCCATCGGCGCCAGCGAGCCGGGCGCGTGCGGCCGTCGCGAGCTCACGCGCCGTCTCGAGCGTGTTGAGCACACGTGGACTGATATCGAGATCGTCAAATGCGACGTTCGCGCCCGCCACGGTGTCAGTGAAGTACCCGTTGAAGGCTTCCAGATATCTTGGATGGTTCTTCTGTACGGCATTCCAGATCGGTTGAACGTCGCTGCGAATCCCGGCGTCACTCTCGGCCGACCCGACGAGCGCAAAGACGAGGGTCGAAAACCCCAGCCAGGCATCGGAGCGATGTCGATGCTGCTCCGCCGCCGCCGCGAGGATGTGGCGCGCCCGGTCATCGCCTGGCCAGGCCAGGGACCTCCCTTTCACCTCCGTCTGCTCGAACGCGACCCGGCTCGGGCCCGGCGCGGCTCGCTGGCTGGCGTCGACCCACTGTTCCCAGGTGAATCGCGAGCCGACCCACTCGAAAAACGTCCCGCGCCAGAGGGTCTCGTTCAGCTGCCACGTCTGGAGTTGCTTCCGATGGTACGCCGGGGGGTTGATCACGTACGCGGCCACCAGATGCCGAACGCCGATATCGCTGCCGCCCACGCGCTGCGCCCAGTTCTCCGCGTTCTCGAGGACCGCGCGCGACGATTGGGTCAACAGCTGTTTGTCGGCTGAGAGCCGTATCGAAGCGGCGTCAGGAGGACCCTGCTGCTGTGCCGCGCTGTTCAACACGTCCGCCGTGATCTTCTTCTTCTTCTCCGCGAAGACCGCCTCGCGTTTCGGCCCGAGCTCTTCGGCTCTCTGCGCGAACCATCGGGACGTTTCGTCTTCCCCCACGAGCAGGGCGGCAGCGAGGGTCGTGAAGCTGATGGGAGGATCGATCGTCTCTTCTAACTGCACGCCTATGTAGTACGCACGTTCGTAGACGCGGAGTGCTTCCTGGTCCAGGGTGAGCGAGCGCGGCGGCGGATAAGACGCCAGCCAGTCCGACGCGGCGACGACAGGGGCGCTCGACACGGCTCCTCCTCGGAGAGGATTGGGGCGGCGCTATGATCAGCGCAGTGGGTCGGATCTAGCGCTCGCCGTCGGTGACGACGCGGCCGACGCGAAGGCGGCCCACGTCGACCTCGTCGATTGCGAGTGCGCCAATCCGGCCCTGCTTCAACGCCAGCGAACCGATGGCGAGGCGGCCGATCGCCAGCGCGCCGATCGCTGTGGCGCCCACCGCGAGTGCGCCGAGCGCGGCCGCGCCGAGCGCGGTGGCGGAGCTCGCGTGCGGCGCAGCGCCTCGGTCCGAGGCTGTTCGGCGGCGGGCGAGGGCCGGCCGCGCTTCGGGGTCGCGCCTCAGCGTCACGTCCATCCACGGCAGCCAGCTCGCGCCATCGCTGGATCGCTCCCACGCCCCCGACAGCGTGCCTCCGTCCGCGCTGAGCGTACCGCTGAACCGCTGCGATGGTCCCCACGACTTCCAGACACGGCCGGCAAGGCTCGCGTGGAATGTGTCGGCCGCGCCGTGGTTGTCGAACGAAACACCACGGTAATTCTTGCTTTCCGGGTCGTACCCGATGATCTCGATGCCCTTCACTTCCTCCGGGCCTACGACGGCGTCGAAGCGATGTAACAGGAAGAACCCTCCGTCGAGCCATTCGTACGTGTCGACGGCGACGATGCGGGCGGATGGTCCCCACTCGCCCGGCCGCACGAATCCTTCCGTGTTCCAGCGGCCGACGAGCAGCCCGAGGCGTTCGTGCTCCGGGCCGGGTTGCGATGGAGCAAGCGACGTCATAACCGGACTCTACTTCAGCGCGTCGAGCGCCTTGATCGCCGAATCGTAGTCGGTCCTGGAAATTCTGGCCGCGCCGGGCTCGCCGGGACGGGATGCATGCACGTTGTCTCCCTTCAGGCCGAACGTCACCCGCTCTTCCTTCTTCCCGTCGTCATAGCGAACGGTGACGGTGAGCGCGGGCGTGTCGAGGCCGGTGCCGGCGGCCGAATCGGCGAAAGACTCGGCGCGGAGGTTCGAGAATGCCGACAGCATCGAGTCCGTCTTCGCGGTGTCGACGTCCTTCTTCGCAGGCGCGGTCTGCACCCACTTGTCGGTCGGGGTTTTCGGGTCCTTGTTCTCGACCTTCTCGAACGCCACGGTCTGACCGTTTCGCAGGAACTCGACGCGTTTGGCGTTGAACGGCCGGAACTCGAAGACCTCCTTGCGGCGCAAGTCGGCGGCGCCCTTCTTGAGCTCTGTGGCCAGCGTCGAGTCCACCGTGAAGACCGCGGGCCTGGCCAGGTCGCGTGCGTAGAGCGTATTCTCACCTGCATCGCCACCGACGGCGAGCGTGGCCTGCGCGCTCCCGGCGCCAACACGTGCCGTGATGGCTGGCGATTCGAGACCGAACTTCTTCAGCTCTGTCGCGGACGGCTGGGCCGACACGATCTTCTTCATCTGCGCGCTCGAGAGCTGGCCGAGCAGTCCTTCGACGGCGCCGAAGTCGCCGCGCGCCTGAATCGGCTCCGCGAGCATCCACTCGTTTCCGTCCTTGCGTATGCGAATCGTCGTCTTACCCGACGTCAGCTCGATGCGATCCGCCTTTTCGCGCTCGAACTTCAACGCGCTTTTGTCGCGCAGATCGAACGTCGAACGCACGAACGTCGATTCGAGGTAGCCGGGAACGAGGATCACGCGCTTTTCGGCCGGCAGCTTGGCGTACAGATCCGAGTTGGTGGCGGTCTTGTTGCCGATCAGCAGGCGCTGCGGCTCTTTTGCTCCCGCCAGCCGAAACGCGATCTCGGCGCGCGGCTCGGCTAGCCCGAATTCCTTCAGGTCGCCGGCGTTTTCGTCGACGACGTGCTGGACCTCGAGCGTCGACAGGTTCGTTGCGATACTGCTCGCCTCAGTCTGATCCGCCGCCATCTGAGCCGGCTGGACGATCTGCCAGCCGTCCCCCGACTTCCGAAGCGTTGTCTTATCACCGTCTTTGACGGCCACCGAGATCTCCTCGATCTTGTCGGACTCGACCCCGGTGAAGACTTTCGCCTTGGCCTCGGGCTCGGAGCTGGGCTGGCGCTTCGACTCGACGAAATAGATGTACGCTCCGAGCCCCGCCGCCGCGAGGAGGAGAAACAGGAACGAACGAAGTCCGCGCATCGCCTTAGCGCCTCCGCCACCAGGTGTGGATGCCGGTCACGATGATGAGGCCGGGAATGATGAAGATCGTCAGCCACATCACCCGCCGCTGCTGGTCCGCGTTCATCGCCAGCCGGCGATCCTGCGCCTCGCGCGGCCGGATCGCGATCATGTTTTCCTGGCCGGCGAGCCAGTTGGTGACGTTCAAAAACAGATCGCGGCTTCCCGGCAGGCCGAGAAAGCCGTTCGCCGCGAAGTCGGAGTCGCCGACCACGACGACGCGGGTCTCGGGTTTCTTCGTCTCGCTGTTATCCGGCGTTTCGACCTGATTAGCCGGCTTGGCTGGCGGAGGCGGCTCGGGTGCGGCCACCGACACCGCGGCGGCGAGTGAGATCGGTCCCGGCTTGTCTCCCTGTTTCTCGTCGCGTTCGACTTTGCCGGTCGCGAGCAGCGCCTTGACGTCGCTTTCGGCCCAGCTGTTCGGGCTCGTTTCGATGATCGTCTGAGCCGTCCGTCCCTCCACGCCGCCGGACACGGGCGTGATTGATCGCGCCAGTGGATACGCCGTCATGAGGTTGAACCGCTCGACTGCCGGGTGCGACGGATAGTTCACCGCCACCGGGACCGACGCGTCCGTTCCAATCAGCCGCCCGATCCCGCTCACATCGACGACGACGTCGTTTCCGGCCTGGACGCCCCATTCGTGCAGAAGTGACGCGAGGTTCGTGAGTTGAGGCGAATCGGCCCGCGCGGGCGGATCGAGCAGGACCAGCAGCCGTCCGCCTTTCTTGAGGTACGCGCGCAGCATGTCGATCTCGCCAGGCAGGTAGTCGGCCCGCGGCCCGGCAATGACGACGACCGTCGCATCGTCCGGAACGGCGTTCTTCTGCGCGAGGGCGAGCGCCTCGACCTTGAAGTTGTCGGTCTTGAGCGCCTGTGTGATCCCGTTGAACCCGGTGCGGTCGGACCCGGTCGTGTCCTTTTCGCCGTGTCCCTGGACGAAGTACACGGTCTTCTCCTTGCCCTGCACCGCCTTGATGAGCGCGTTCGCCAGATCCTGTTCGCTGTCGTTCGTCGCGCGCTCGGTGCGGCCGCCGTACTCGAACACGACGGTCCCTTCCTGCTGAATCTGGTACTGCTCGGCCACGGCCGGCCGCTTGTAGACGTCGACGTACTCGACGTTGACTTTCTTCGAGACGTACTGGAACTCGTCCAGCTTGTCCCGGTATCGATCGAAGTCTTCGCCCTTGGCGAATACCTTGATGTTGACGGGGTTCGGCAGCGTCTGGAGCACTTTCCTCGTCTGCTCCGACAGCGTGAAGACGCCGCTTGCGGTCAGGTCCCAGCGCTTGTTCTGGCGGTTGGCGATCCAGTTGATGCCGACGAGAATGCCCAGGACGATGATCACGCTGGCAATCGAGAGGGTCCCGTAGCGCGCCTGGCGGCCCGAGAACGAGCGCCCGATCTCGCGCCACTGGCTGAGCATGTAGAGCAGCGTGCAGACCAGACCGGCGATGGCGAGCGCGCTGTACCACCGCTGCCACTCGGGACGCGTGAAGCGGATCGCGACGGCCGCGAACACGAGCGCGGCCCCGATCCATCCAACCAATCCGAGAATTCGTCTCAGCATCAACCCTTCCACCGTTCTGTATCGACCGCCTTCGCGGTGAGAAACAAGCCGAACGTGATCAGACTCAGGTAGTAAATGACGTGTTTCGTATCGATGATTCCCTTCGAGAAATCCTCGAAGTGTCCGGTGATCGACAGATAGCGGAGCACCGTGGCGGTCGTTCCGGTTGCATCGGATGCCATCCAGTCGATGACCCACAGCATCAGGAACGTGACGAAGGTGATCACGGCGGCGACAATCTGATTCTTCGTCAGGCTCGAGATGAAGAGCCCGATCGACAGGAAGCAGCCGCCGAGGAGCAACAGGCCCAGGTAGCCCGCGAGGATCGGCTTCACTTCCGGATTCCCGAACCAGAAGAGCAGCGCGATGTAGAGGACCGTGACGAGCAGCATCGCGCCGTACAGCGCGAGCGTTCCCAGGAACTTTCCGAGAATGATCTGCAGGTCGGTCAGCGGCGAGGTCAGCAGCAGCTCGATGGTGCCCGACCGTTTCTCTTCCGAGTACGTGCGCATTGTTATCGCCGGCAGCACGAACAGGACGACGACGCTGGCGTTGCTGAGGACGTAGCGGATCATGTCCTGGTTGACGTTGACCGACTGCGGCCCCATGCCCATCGCCTGCTGGCTCCGCTGCAGGAAGAAATAGAGCATCACGTAGAAGAAGTAGCCGAACACGAGCGCCCAGAAACCGGTCACGATGTAGGCGATCGGCGATGCGAAGTACGTCCGGAGCTCCTTTCCCGCGACAGCGAGGATGTTACCCACGCGTGACCTCCTCTTCTTTCTCGGCGTTCGTCCGGCTGCCGGGCTGTGTGGCGGCGCTTTCTTCCGGCGCTTCCTCGGTCGTGAGGTGCAGGAAGATCTCCTCGAGGCTCATGCGCATCGGCCTGAGCTCGAGCAGCCCCCACCCTTTCGTGACGATCGTCCGCGCAAGTTCGCGGCGGACGTCGCGCCCGCGCTCGCTCTCGACTTCGTAGCCGGTGACGTCTTCGCGCTGATCGGTCAGCAGCGCGCGCGTCACGCCGGGCACCTGCGCGAGCACGGCGGTCGCGTCCGCCTGGCCCGCGTCGATCTGCACGTACAGCGTCTCCGAGCCGCGCAGCCTGGCGGTCAACGCGTCAGGTGTATCGATCGCGACGACGCGGCCGCGGTTGATGATCACGACGCGCTGACAGGTCTGCGAGACCTCGGGCAGGATGTGCGTGCTGAGGATGATCGTATGGTCGCCCGCCAGGCCCTTGATGAGCTGACGCGTCTCGATGATCTGTTTCGGATCGAGGCCGGCTGTCGGCTCGTCGAGGATCAGCACCTCGGGATTGTGAATGAGCGCCTGCGCCAGACCGACGCGCTGCCGGTACCCCTTCGACAGCTTCGCGCAGTGTCGATCGGCCATGTCGGAGACGCGCGTCCGCTCCATGACACCCGCCACCCGCGTCTTGCGTTCGGCCTTGGGCACGCCCTTGATGCGCGCGACGAAGCTCAGGTACTCGCGCACGGTCATCTCGGGGTAGAGTGGCGGCGTTTCCGGCAGATAGCCGATCCGACGCTTCGCATCGATGGGCTTTTCGAACACGTCGTAGCCGGCGACGATCGCCCGACCCTCGGTGGCCGGCATGTAGCCGGTCAGGATCCGCATCGTCGTCGTCTTTCCGGCGCCGTTCGGGCCGAGGAAGCCGAGGATTTCCCCCTTTTCGACCCGGAAACTCACGTCGTCGACGGCGGTCACGCGGCCGTATCGCTTCGTGAGGTGCTGAACTTCAATCACAGTGGACTCCGTAAGTAGTGATGCTTAAACTGATTAGGACCAATCTTCCATAGTAATAAGACCCGGAAAAACGTGTCAAGATGAAGGTGATGGCCCGAGAAGTCTGCCAGGTCTGCGAGATACACGCCGAGTCTATTTTCAAGGTCGAGGGCATGGATTGCCACGAGGAAGTGGCGATCCTCGAGCGACGGCTGAAACGCCTGCCCGGCCTGGAGGATCTGTCGGCGGACGTGATCGGCCAGCGACTGCGCGTCAAGTATGACGCGGCGCGCGTCACTGCCTCGGCGATTGCGGAGGCGGTGGCCCAGACCGGTATGAGGGCCTGGCTCGAGCACGAGGAGCCGGTCCGCGCAACCGGGTCGGTCCGCGCACGCCAGGCGCTCGTCATCACGTCGGGCGCGGCGCTCGCCGCGGGCCTTTTTATACGTTTTTTTGACGGGCCTCGCGCGCTCGAGGTCGGCGCGCTTGCGCTCGCCGTCGTCACCGGCGGCATTTACACCGTACGACGCGCACTGTCGGCGGCGCGGACGTTCTCGCTCGACATCAACGTCCTCATGCTCGTGGCGGTCGTCGGGGCGATGCTCGTCGGGGAGTGGTCCGAGGCGGCTACCGTCGTCTTTCTTTTCTCGCTGGCGCAGCTCCTCGAGGCGCGCAGCATGGACCGGGCGCGGGGCGCCATCCGCGCGCTGATGGACGTCACACCTGCCGAGGCGCTCGTCCGGCGCGACGGCGCCGAGCGGCGCGTCGAGGTGGACGCCGTGAGCGTGGGCGAGACGATCGTGATCCGGCCCGGCGAGAAGATACCGCTCGACGGCCGCGTTGCGGCGGGCCTGAGCTACGTCAACCAGGCGCCGGTGACAGGGGAGTCGCGGCCGGTGGACAAACAGCCGGGCGACGAGGTGTTCGCCGGCACGATTAACGGCCGCGGCGCGCTCGAAGTCGTCGTCACGCGGCCGCGCCGCGACACGACGCTCGCGCGGATCATCCATCTCGTCGAGCGCGCGCAGGCGCAGCGCGCGCCGAGTCAGGCGTTCGTCGACCGCTTCGCCCGGTGGTACACGCCGGCGGTGCTCCTGCTCGCGCTGGGGATTGCGACGATTCCGCCGCTCGTCTCGAGCGCTGCCGGGGCGGCCGCCGAGCCGGGCACGTGGTTCTATCGTGCGCTCGTCCTGCTCGTCATTTCGTGCCCGTGCGCGCTCGTCATCTCGACGCCGGTGTCGATCGTGTCCGCGCTCGCCGCGGCGGCGCGCAAAGGCGTGCTCATCAAGGGTGGCATTCACCTCGAGCGGACCGGGGCCGTCCGCTGCGTGGCGTTCGACAAGACCGGCACGCTGACGAAGGGGCGCGTGCACGTCACCGACGTGAAGCCAATCGACGGCGTCCCGGCGAACGAGGTTCTGAGCGTCGCCGCGTCGCTCGAGCTCAGGTCGGAACATCCGATCGGCCAGGCGATCGTGCGGCGCGCCGAGGTCGCAGGCCTGACGCCTGCGGCGGCCGAATCTTTCCAGGCATTGCCCGGACGCGGCGCCGAGGCCCGTGTCGGCGGTGTGCCCGCGCTCGTCGGCAGCCATCGGCTCTTCGTGGAGCGCGGGCTCTGCACGCCCATCATCCACAGTCAGCTCGATGCGCTCGCCAGTGACGGCCGGACGGCGGTGCTCGTCGCCCGCGACGGCCGCGCAGTCGGGATCATCGGCGTCGCGGACGAGCTCCGCGAGGCGGGCCGCGACGCGATCGACCTCCTGCGCGACCAGGGGGTCACGCGCGTCGCGCTCCTGACGGGCGACAACACCGAAACGGCGCGCGCGATCGGCCGCGAGCTGGGGATCGACGAGGTGCGCGCCGAGCTGCTGCCCGAAGACAAGGTGACCGCGATCGAAGACCTCCGCCGCCGATACGGCACGGTCGCGATGGTCGGCGACGGCGTGAACGACGCGCCGGCGCTCGCGACCGCGGATGTCGGCATCGCCATGGGTGTCGCGGGCAGCGACGCCGCGCTCGAAACCGCGGATGTCGCGCTGATGGCCGACGAGCTGCTGAAAGTTCCGTATGCCGTCCGTCTCAGCCGTGCCACCGTCCGCAACATCCGCGCGAACATCGCGTTCTCGCTCGCGCTCAAGGCGGTTTTCCTCGCGCTCGCGGTCGCCGGCGTCGCGACGCTCTGGATGGCCGTTGTCGCCGACATGGGCGCGTCGCTCGTGGTGATCGCGAACGGCCTGCGCCTGCTGCGAACGGACTAAGGGCCGCGGATCCGGACTCCTCACGAGCCGCGGAATACGCGGATAAGCCCTCTTCTCACGAGCCACGGAGTACGCGGATAACGGCTCTTGTTTCACGAGCCACGGATTACACCGATTCCACGGAAGGCGTCTTCCGCAGCTGCGGCTCGTCGAGCCTTTGCGATCCGCCTTATCCGTGAAATCCGTGGCAGTGTGACCAGTAGGAGTATCCGCGTATTCCGTGGCTCGTGATCCTTGGAATCCGCGGCTAGACGCGGCGGCTGAAGAAGTGCTGATCGACGAACTCGTCGATCGCGCCCTGCGCTGTGGCGTCGACTTTCTCGAACTGAAGCCCCATGCCGACGCGGCGATCGCTCCAGGCCACGCGCGCTTCGGCCTCGATGTCCTCGGTCGACCCGGGCAGACGGAAGCGTGCGCGCACTTTCGAGCCTGGCGCGAGCGGGCTCATCGTGCGGATGCCCAGCCCGCCCTTGCTGATATTCAGCGACAGCGCCGCGACGATCGTCGCACCGAAGTGGTACGCGATCGGTATGCCGAGCACGACGCGCGGGCTGCCGCGGCGGTTGAAGTTGTCCGGGAACAGATGCGGGGCAATCGACGGAAGGATATGCTGCGCCGCGCTGTACTCGTTGACGTAGCCGGCAACGCCGAGCGCGGCGAGCGCGCGCACCTCGTCCGCGTTGGTAATCGTCCCGCTGAAGATCAGGATCGGCAGCAGCCCGTCGTCGATCCGGCGGATCGCGCGAATCAGCTCCACGCCGCCGGCATTCGGCAGCCGCAGATCGATGAGTACGAGGTCCAGCTCCTTGAGGTCCGACCGGACTCGCGCGAGGAGCTCGACCGCCGATTTCACCGCGATCGCGCGGTGCCCCGAGCTGAGCACCGCGTTGGCGAAACGGTCCCTGACGAAGGCGGAATCGTCGGCGATGATGACGGTTTTCTGTTCGCTCACGGCCGTGGTTGCATTGCAGAATTTATCAGGTTCTCGTTATAATCCGAATTCCCGTTTTGGCAATACAGATCGCCGGATTGCCACGGGTCGGTGAGGGAGTTTCGTATGGCCGCGACCTGCCCGGAGTGCGACGCCGAGCTCGATGTCGACGAGTTTGACGTCGAAGAGAACGAAGAAGTGAGCTGCCCCGAATGCGGCTCGACGCTCCGGGTCGTGACCACCTCACCGCTTGAGCTCGAAGCCGTTGACGACGAAGACGACGAAGACGAAGAAGACGACGATGACGGCGACGAGGAGGATGACGAAGACCTCGACGACGACGAAGAGACGGGCGGCGACGAGGAGGATGAAGGCGACTGGGATAAGTGACGCCACCGCCTCGAAAGCCCGGTCGCTCGACCGGCTGCTCCGCGGCTTCGAATCCGTCATCGTCGCGTACAGCGGCGGCACCGACAGCGCCTACCTCTCGCTCGCGGCCACGGCCGCACTCGGCCGCCGCGCTCTAGCCGTAACCGCCGACAGCCCGAGCTATCCGGATCGTCACCGCCGCCTCGCCCTCGACATCGCCCGCGATTTCGGCTTTCAGCACGAGATCATTCAGACCCAGGAAATCGAGGACCCGTCCTACCGCGCCAATCCGGCCAATCGCTGCTACTACTGCAAGCGAGAGCTGTACACGCGGCTCGCGGCGCTCGCGCGGGAGCGCAGCATCGCCGTCGTTGTCGACGGCAACAACGCGGACGACCGCGGCGACTATCGTCCCGGACGGCAGGCCGCGCGAGAGTTCGACGTGCGGAGCCCGCTCGACGAAGTCGATCTGACGAAGGACGAGATCCGCACGCTTTCGCGCGCCGCGGATCTGCCTACGTGGGACGAGCCGGCGTCCGCGTGTCTCTCCTCTCGCATCCCGTACCACAGCGAGGTGACGCCGGCCAAGCTGCGGATGATCGAGCAGGCGGAGCGCGTGCTGCGCGACCTCGGCTTCCGCATCTGCCGCGTGCGCCATCACGACGCCGAGGCCAGGTTGGAGTTCGATCCCAGCGAAACCGCACGCGCGCTCGAGCCGGTGTTGCGCGCGACCATCGATCGCGAGCTCCATTTAATCGGCTACGCCGAAGTGACGATCGATCCGCGCGGCTATCGCCGCGGCAGTCTCAACGAGGCGCTCCGCCTCAGACCGGTTTGAGCCCCCCGCAAGCGCGCGCCTGAGCCGTGCAGCGCTCCACACTCTGGGTGTTTTTCCTGTCCGGTGTGGCAGCGCTGATCTACCAGATCGTCTGGCAGCGTCTGCTGGTTTTCTTCTCGGGCACCGACGTGTACTCATCGACGCTCGTGGTGGCCGCGTTCATGGCGGGCCTTGGCGTCGGGCACCTGGCCGGCGGCCACCTGGCCGATCGTTCGTCCCGCCGGACCAATCTGCTCCTCTTCGCGATCGCCGAGCTGGCGATCGCCGCGTTCAGTCTGCTCAGCCGGCCGCTGTATTACGACCTCCTGTATGTGCGGCTGGGGCCGCGCGCGATTCCCGCGCCGGCGATGGCGGGCGTGCTCTTCGCGAGCCTCCTGTGGCCGACGTTCTTCATGGGCGTGTCGTTGCCGCTGCTCGCACGCTCGTTCACCGAGAACGTCGAGCGCGCCGCCTCGCGTGTGGGCGCCCTGTACGGCATCAACACGCTCGGCGCGGCGGCGGGGGCGCTGATCACCACGTGGCTGCTTCTCCCTCACCTGGGCCTCGAAGGGAGCGTGTGGATCGGAGCGGCGCTGAACGCCACGTGCGCGGTGCTCGTGTTTCGCTTGCTGCCTGGTCGGGAATCGTCGGCGTCCCCTGATATCGCTCCGGGTGACCGCATCGCCGCAGACGATGTTCCCCCGCATCCTGAAACGCGTGTGAAATCTCCGGCGTTCGCCGTCTGGGCGCTCGTCTACGGCCTCTCCGGCTTCCTCGCGCTCTCGCTCGAGATTGTGTGGTTTCGCCTGCTTGGCGTGATCGTCAAGTCGACCGCGTATACGTTCGGGACGCTTCTGGCGATCTACCTGGCGGGCGTCGGCCTGGGTTCGCTGGCCGGGATGCGATATGCCGGAAAGTTCCGGCGTCCCGCCCCGCTCTTCCTGATGCTGCAGGCGTCGATCGGACTCTCGGCGGCGCTCCTTTTCGCCGGCTTCGTCGGCCTGGTCGAGGATCTGAGCTGGCTGCGCGGGTACTTCGCGGGGTACGAGCCGCTCGATGTGCTCGGAAATCTGCGACGGCTGCGGCTGCGCGATCTCGTCGAGGGACGCATGGTGACGGAACCAGGGCGGACGCTTCCCTGGGAGGCGGTGGTGCTGTACTTTCTCGTCCCAGCATCCCTGATCGCGCTGCCGACCTTCCTCATGGGCTTCTCGTTTCCCGTGCTCCAGCGCGTCGTTCAGAGCGACCTCACTCGCCTGGGACGGCGTGTCGGGCTCCTGCTCGTCGCAAACATTGTCGGAAGCGTCGCGGGAACATTGCTCACCGGCTGGGTCGCGCTGAACGTCCTCGGCGTGGCGGGGACGATGAAGGCCCTGGCAGTCATCAGCGGCGCATTTGCCGTGGCGGCAGCCTGGCATGTCTCGTCGGTTGGCTCGTGGACCGTCCATCGCGTGTGGACCGCACGCGTGGTGCTCGCTGGCGGCGCCGCCGCGGTCATCGCACTCGCGGCAGTTCGCGTCCCGGGCGCGGCGACGCTATGGGCACGGCTTCACGGCACGCGCATCGATCGAATCGTGTTCGCAGAGGATGCGACGGTCTGTCCGTTGTCCGCATCGAAGCCACCCCCCCGGCTCTAGGGACGATGGTCTTCGTCAATGGTCTGGGCCAGAGCGCGATGCCGTACGGTGACATCCACACCGCGCTGGGTCTGCTGCCCGCGTTCATTCACCCCGAGCCCGGAGACGTGGCGATCATCGGCCTTGGCTCGGGCGACACGGTGCATGCCGTGGCAGGCCGACCGGAGATTCAGAACATCGTCTGCATCGAAATCATCGGACCGCAGCTCGTGACGTTGAAAGAGCTTGCGGCGCGATATCCTTACACCGGTCTGCTGAACCTTCTGAACGATCCGCGAATCGATCACGTTGCCGCCGACGGGCGGCTGGCGCTGATGCGGTCGCCGGCGCGGTTCGACATCATCGAAGCCGATGCCCTTCGGCCGAACAGCGCGTACTCCGGCAATCTCTACTCGGATGGGTACTTTGCGCGGCTGCGGGACCGGTTGAGGCCGAACGGGCTTGCGGTCACGTGGTCTCCCACCGTCCGCGTGCACAACGCGTTCGTCCGGACGTTCCCGCACGTCGTGAGCTTTCCAGGAATTCTCATCGGGAGCCGTCAGCCGATTGTCTTCAATCGGGAGGCAGTCCTCGCGCGCCTCTCCCAACCCGCAGTGCGCGACCATTTTGCGCGTGCGGGCATCGACGTCGGGCACATCGTGAAGGCCTACCTGGTGGAGCAGTGGCGGTATACGCCGGCCTTCGACCGTGAGACGCTGACGGACTTCAACACGGATCTGTTTCCGAAGGACGAGTTCAACCGCCCCGCCGCCGCATGGCACCCTCCACGGGCTCCGGGTTGCGAGTGATGGCGGTGCCCGGTCGCGACCTGGCTGTCCGCACTGCCGTCTGTGCCCTGCTCGGCTATATGCTGGTGGCCGTTTTCTTTACGTGGCCGCTCGCCCGAAATCCGGGAACACGGCTGCTCGCGCCAGCCGGCGGCGACACGGCCGTCTACCTCTGGAACAACTGGATCTTTCGACACGAGATCGCCGTTCATCACGCGTCGCCGCTCGAGACCTCGCACATCCTCGCTCCGGCTACGGCAACCGACCTGAGCCTGCACAACTACACGCTGTTCGCGAACCTGCTCGCGTTTCCACAGATCCCGCGCCTCGGGCTGATTGCGGCCTTCAACGTGGTGTATCTCGTGCAGATCGTGCTCGCCGCCTGCGCGATGTTCCTGCTTGCATGGTCGACCTGCCGGCACGCCGGAGCGGCATGGCTCGCCGGTGCCGCGTTCGGCTTTTCGCCGATGCTCACCGCCCGCGGTCTCGGGCATTTCAGCCTGGTGGGGGCGGCGCCGCTGCCGATCTTCCTGTTTTTCCTGCTGCGTGCCATGCAGAACCGCCGAACCCTCGACGCGGTCGGCGCCGGTGCGGCGATGGCATGGGCCGCTGTGAACGATCCGTACTACGGCGTTTACTGCGTTCTGATGACGATGGCCTGGATCATTCAGGACCGGCTCACTGCCGTCCGCGTCACGCACCTGTCACCAGCCGGCCGCCGGCTCGGGCGCGCGGCGGGTGCGGTCGCGAGCGCACTGCTGATCTTTTCAGTTGCGATCGCGGTGAGCGGGGGATGGGAGGTCCAGGCGGGGGGCGTGCGGGTGAGCATGCACTCGTTGTATACGCCGGTCCTTCTTCTGGCGGCGTGCGCGGCCGTATGGGCAGCGGTTCACGTGCGCCCGGCGCGCCGGCGAAGCGACCCGACGCCAGTCCGTGACATCGCCCGGCTCGCGGCGCTCGCAGGTGTGACGTGCGCCGCCTTTCTGTGGCCGCTCGTTCCCGGGCTCGTCGATCGGCTGCGTGACGGGGACGGGCTCGCGCCACCCGTGCCATGGCGGAGCAGCCCGCGGGGGGCCGACCTGCTCGCGTTCGTGGCGCCGAATCCGATGAATCCGCTGATCGGTGGGCTGTCGCGCGAATGGCTCCAGACCCTGCCTAACGGGGTCGTCGAGAACACGGCGTCTCTGCCCATCGTCGCTATTGCGACGGTCGCGATCGCGGCATGGCGGTCGGGATTTGTCCTGCCGCGACTCTGGGCCTGGCTCCTCGCGAGCTCCGCCGCGTTGGCCCTGGGTCCGTTCCTGCATATCGGAGGCATCAACACGCATGTTCCGGGTCCATGGATGCTCATGCGATACGTGCCGTTGATCGGCAGTGCCCGCATGCCAGGCCGGCTGGCAGTGGTGGTCGCCCTTGCAGTTGCCATGCTGTTCGCTTTCGCGACGGTCCATCTCCTCACGCGACAGAAGCGGCGCGGGACGGTGCTGGCCGTTCTCGGGGCTCTCCTCCTGTTCGAGCTGTCGCCGCTGCCGCGCCGGGTGTACGGCACCGACGTTCCGGCCGTTTACGACACGATCAGGGAGGACGGGCGCGAGGTTCGGGTTCTGGAGCTGCCGTTCGGGATCCGTGACGGCGTTCTCGCGATCGGCGGGTTCGATCCGGCGGTCCAATACTTCCAGACCTTCCATGAGAAGCCGATCTTCGGCGGCTATATCTCGCGGCTGCCGGCTGCCGTCATCGAGGAGCATCGCCGCAATCCGGTTCTTCGAACGCTCTTGTCGTTGAGCGTAGACGGCGGCGCCGAAGCGGAGCGCCCGTCCCCGGCCAAGGCACGCGAGGCTGCCCTCGACCTGCGCGTCGGCTACGTCGTCATGGAGTCGGGGCGGGTGTCGCCGCAACTGCGCGCCTTCGCAGTCGAGACGTTTGGCCTAATAAAGATCGAGGAGGCCGAAGGTCGCGAGCTGTTCCGGCCGTCCCAGTCGCTCAGCGAGCCGGATCGGCAGTCGGCGCTCCGGCCCTTGCCAGCGCTATCAGCGAGCTGCCGAACGGCAGCGGCATCCAGCGGACCAGGAGCGCCTCCATGCGGAGGAGGCCGGTCAGGGCCGCGTTGATCGGCGCGGGTGGAGTGGTTATCTCACGCGTCGCCGCGGAGTCGGTGTCGACCGACGCGAGGCCGCCGGCTCGCTGAATCGCGCGTACTCCGGCCACGAGCGGAAGAAGCGTCGCGTTCGTGTAACTCATTGCAAGCACGTGGAAACCGGCCGTGTCGAGCAGGCGCCGCAGCCCCGCGCGGCTGTACCGCCTCACCTCGTGCGACAGGACCGAGTGGTTGCCTCGAAGCCCCTCGAGCGCCGCCACGTTGACGACCAGGTGGCCGGCAGGCCGCAGCACGCGCCGGATCTCCCGGACGGCCGCCGTCTCGCTGTCGCCCGGCATGCACTGTAGAAGATCGAAGGAAGTGACGAGATCAAAGGAGGAGTCGCCAAAGGGGAGCGCTGCCGCGCTCGCGCGCACCAGCCGGGTCCGCCCGGCGGACTTCGCGTGCGCCAGGCCGCTCCAGGTGAGATCGACGCCGGTCGGGCGCCCGTAACGCGCGAGCCACGTCAGGTTGTGTCCGGTGCCGGCGCCGCAGTCGAGGATCTCGAGGCGCCTTCCCGCCGCGGCGCGCTCGACAAGCGGCGTGACGAACCGGCGGAACCCCCGGAACCAGAAGTGGTCACGTTCGGCGCGCGCGGTGGCTTCGAGCAGCGGATCCATCGTGGATGACGCGCCACGATTATCGCTGCAAAATCCGTGGTATAAGCTTCGGGCAACAATCTTTGAGGAGACCGTCCGTATGAAGCGTGCGAGTAGTGTGTGTCTGGCGATCGGATTGACCCTGCTTCTCGGGTCCGGCGCGTGCGGCAAGAAGCAGCCGCAGACGGCTCCGGTTCCCCCGGCGCCACCAGCCGCTGACCCCGCACCGCCTCCGCCGCCGCCTCCGCCGCCGGCCCCGACGCCTCCGGCCGAGAAGCCGCTCACCGAGGAGGAGGCGTTCGCCAAGAAATCGCTCGACGAGCTGAACGCCGAGCAGCCGCTCAAGGACGTTTTCTTCGACTACGACAGCGCCGACCTGAGCGAAGCGGCCCGCTCCGGCCTCCAGGGCAACGCCGGCTGGATGAAACGATGGACGTCGACGAAGGTCACCGTCGAGGGGCATGCGGACGCCCGCGGCACGAACGAGTACAACCTCGCGCTGGGCGAGCGCCGCGCCGCCGCCGTGCGCGACTACCTCGCGGGCCTCGGCCTGTCGGGCGATCGCATCGCGATCGTCAGCAAGGGCGAAGAGCAGCCGGTCTGCACCGAGGATGCCGACGGCTGCTGGTCGAAGAACCGCCGCGGGCACTTCATCATCACGGCAAAGTAGCGCAGCCCAGGCATTAGGCATTCGCATGACGTGAGTGCCTAATGCCTACTGTTTTTTCCAACTTCATGGACAGCTTCCGCGAGGCGCCTGACGCCCTCGCGGATCGCTTCCGCCGAGTACGCGCCATAGCCGAGCACCAGCCCGCCGCGGCGTGAGCGTCGCGAGTAGAACGCCGAGACCGGCAGGAGGCGCACGTCCCGTGCGGAAGCTGCCGAAAGGAGGGCGTCCTCGTTCAAACCACCCCGGAGCCATCCAAGCACGTACAACCCTGCGTCCGTTTCGGGAACCTCGATCGCGTCGTTAAGCTCGCCCCGGATTGCCTCGACGAGCACGCCCCGACGTTCCAGGTACAGCGCCCGCATTCGGCGAATGTGCCGCTCGAACAGTCCGTCATCGATCAAGTCGGCGAGCGCCTGCTGTTCGACCGTGGGAGAGTGCCGATCGATCACCGCTCGCGCGCGACCGAACGGTTCGACGAGCGGCGGCGGAAGCACGATAAATCCGACGCGGAGACACGGCAGCATCGTCTTGCTCAACGAGCCGACGTAGATGACCCGGTTGTGTCGATCGAGACTCTGGAGTGCCGGCAGCGGGCGGCTGAAGAAGCGATACTCGCTGTCGTAGTCGTCTTCGATCACCCAGGCCCTCGCGCGTCCCGCATATTCGAGCAGCTCGAGGCGCCCCTCGGCGCTCATCGCGGCGCCCGTCGGACACTGATGCGACGGCGTCACGTAGACCAGCCTTGGCTTCGCGTGTCGATCGCGGCCGGATGTCACGACCAATCCTTCACCGTCGACCGGCACCGGCACGACGCGCGCGCCGGTTGCGGACAGCGCGCGGCGGGCGTGTGGGTAACCCGGCTCCTCCATCCAGAACGCGACCTTTGAATCGAGGAGGAGCTGCGCACAGAGAAAGAAAGCCTGCTGGGCGCCGCTCACGACCATGACCTGATCGCCCTCGCATCGCACGCCGCGAGCACGACGGAGATAACCGCAGATCGCGTCTCTCAGCCGGCGATCGCCGGGTGGCCATACTCGAGCTGAGATGCCGTCGCCGACCGCCAGCGCCTCGCCAGCCGCCGGGTCCAGTCTTCGAGAGGAAACGAATGAACGGAAGGGTTCGCAGGCCAGAAGGGCGTCGCAGCATCGGATGGACGAAGACGCGCCATCGCCTCGAGACGGCCGACTGCGCCGAGCCGCGGGCGAGTGGATGACCGCGCTTGCGACGCGCCGGGTGCGGTAGCTCCAGTGAGATCGTCGGGCAACGCGCTGCTGACACGCATGCCGGACCCCACGCGGCTGACGACGTATCCTTCGGCGGCGAGCTGGTCGAATGCCGCCACGACGGTGGCGCGCGATACTGCCAGGTCCGTGGCGGTCGACCGGCTGGACGCGAGGCGGGTGCCGGGCGCAAGCCGGCCTGAGAGAATGGCCTCGCGGACGCCCTCGTAGATCTGTCGATGGAGTGGCACGTCGGCGGCCGGGTCGAGAACGAGATTGAGGGACGCACCGGCCGGTTGCCTCGACATAATGGACTGCTCGAAATTGCGAATACTGGCTATTTCAGGATGGCCACTTTCAGACTCTAGTGGCGTGCGGGAGCGAAGGCAATGATGATCGCGTCACGTACTGCGGCGTGGTTGACGTTGTACGCGCGGCTGGCGCTCGGGGTCTCGTTTCTCGCAGCCGTGACCGATCGCCTTGGCCTGTGGGGGCCGCATGGCACGGCCAACGTGGCGTGGGGCGAGATGCAGCGCTTTCAGACCTACACGGGCCTGCTGAATCCGTGGTTTCCCGAGAGCGTGCTTCCCGGTCTCTCCTGGCTTGTCACGGTCGCCGAGGGTATCCTCGGCGTCGCTCTGATTGTGGGAGTTCAGCTTCGGTGGGTTGCGCTGCTCAGTGGGGCCTTGCTGCTGGCGTTCGCGATTGGGATGACGGCGGGAACCGGCGTGAAGTCCGCGCTGAACGCCTCCGTGCTGTCGGCCTCGGCCTGCGCGTTCCTGCTCTGGCAGCGCGAGCCGGACCCGCTCACGCTCGACCACGTGCTGCATCGGCGATAGCAAGGTGAAGACGCGGCTCATCGTCGGCTACGGCGCGATCGTCTGCGTCCTGCCCTACCTCACTCTCAAGGCGATCTGGCTCGGCGGAGGACAGCTGGGCGTTGCCAACGCTGACCAGATGCGGAGTCTGGCCGCGCTCAACGCCGTGACTGCCGCGATGGGACTGGTCGGCATCGCAACCGCGCTGACCTTTACCCATGCGTGGGGCTTGCGCGTCCCAGCCTGGCTCGTGTTGCCGCCGGCCTGGATAGCGATGGGCCTGCTCGTCAGGTTCGTTCTGGCCGTGCCGCTCGCGATACTTGCCGGCGCACTGAGCGTACGAGCGCCGGTCGGCGGACCGGTGCACGCCTGGGTGTATGCGATCGTCTATACCGAATTCCTGGGACTTGGGATCGGGCTTTCGGCTGCGTTCGTGCTCTACGCGCGTGTGAGGTGGGCGTCGCTTTTCCTACCGACCACAGTTCCGCGGCTGGCGTCCGGCGCGGTCCAGGTACCTCTCGCGAACGCGGCGGCGGTCATGGCTCTCGCCACGGGCGCGCTGCACCTTGCCTGGGCATTCAGATCGTCGCAGCTGATCAGCGCCGTCGACGGCGCGACGATGATCGCGGCTGCCTTCGGCATACTCGCGCTGGTACATTCGTTCGGCCGGCGCCTGCGTCCGTGGGTGCCGCTGGCGCTCACCTGGGTCGGCAGCGGTTTTCTCTTCGGCTGGGGGCTGTGGAGCTTGATCAACATCCTCGGACGCTCGCCTCTCGTGGGCGACCGTGCTGGATCGGAGACCGTGCTGAACTTCGTCGGCTTGATCCAGCTTCTCGCAGGTCTCGTGATGGGCCTGGTGATGCTGTTCGTGGTCAGTGAGCGCCTTGCGCTCTCGCGCGAATCGCCCTAGTCAGGGTCTTTTCGTCTATCCGGTACTTCGCAATCTTCTTCCCGTCGATCTCGAGCACCGGGATCTCGAGGCCGTATCGGCGCTCGAGCTCGGGATCGCCGCTGATGTCGACTTCGTGCAGGTCGATCGTCTGCCCGGCTGCCACTGTCTCGATGACGGCCTTCATCTCCTCGCACAGGTGACAGCCCGGCCGCGAATAGAGCGTCAGCGTCACGGGCGCAGCCGGGCGATCGCCTCCGCAGCCGCCCGCGGATCCGGGGCCGCGATAATCGGGCGTCCGACGACGATGTAGGTCGCGCCGGCGGCGATCGCTTCCGCCGGGCCCCTCGTCCGCGCCTGATCGTCTCCCTGGCCAGCGGGCGCCGCGGCGCCGCGGATGCCGGGTGTGACGATCGTGAACCGATCTCCGCAGCGGCGCCTGATCGCCGCAACTTCCTGCGGCGACGCGACGACGCCGTCGAGGCCTGCTTCCTGCGCGAGCGCGGCCAGCTTCGTCGCCTGCTCGAGTGGCGAGAGCAGGACGCCGGTCTCGTCCAGGGCCGCCTCGGTCATGCTCGTCAGCACCGTCACGGCGATCACGATCGGACGCGTATGGGCTCTCGACGCCGTATCTGCTGCGGCGCGCATCATCTCGGACCCGCCGGACGCGTGGACGTTCACCATCCACACGCCCAGCGCGGCGGCAGATTCGACGGCTCCGGCGACTGTGTTGGGGATGTCGTGGAACTTGAGGTCGAGGAAGACCTTGTCACCCTGCTCGACCAGGGCGCGCACGATCGACGGCCCCTCGGCGGTGAACAGCCGGCTGCCGACCTTGAATCCGCCGGCAACCCCTCGAAGCGATTTCGCCAGCGCGAGCGCGCGATCGCCGGTGTCGACGTCGAGCGCGACTAGGAGCTGATCCACGCCTTGTCGCGCGCGTGCGTGTCGAGCCTGCCGACGAGATCGCCGATTCCGGACAGTTGATGACGCGTGAGGTAGTCGCGCAGTCCATCGATCAACGGCGACCAGATGAACGGGTCGACGAAGTTGGCGGTTCCAACCTGAACGGCCGCGGCGCCGGCGATGATGAACTCGAGCGCGTCGGTGGCACTCGCGATGCCGCCCATGCCGATGATCGGCAGCTTCACCGCCTGCCGGCACTCGTAGACCATCCTCACCGCGATCGGCCTGATCGCCGGCCCGCTCAGGCCGCCGACGATGTTCGAGAGCTTCGGCCTGCGGCTCTCGACGTCGATCGCCATGGCAAGGAACGTGTTGACGAGCGACACGGCGTCGGCGCCGCCATCCTGCGCAGCGCGCGCGAACGACGCGATGTCGGTGACGTTTGGTGTCAGCTTCGGGATGATCGGCAGCTTCGTGGCCTTGCGCACGGCGCTGACGACGTCAAAGGTGCCGGCCAGGCTGCACCCGAACGTGATGCCGCCTTCCTTGATGTTCGGACAGGAAATGTTCAGCTCGAGCGCGGCGACCCCTTCGGCATCCGAGAGGATTCTCGACAGCTCGACGTACTCGTCAATCGTCGTCCCGCAGATGTTGACGATGACGACCGCGCGCCGATCGCGAAGCTCGGGCAGCTTCTCCTGGATGAAGCGGTGGACGCCGATCCCCTGCAGGCCGATTGCGTTCAGCATGCCGGACGGCGTCTCGACAATGCGGGGCGGCGGATGTCCTTCGCGTTCCTTGAGGAAGAGTCCCTTGACCGCGACCGCGCCGAGAGTCGACAGATCGACGACGTCCGCGTACTCGACGCCGTATCCAAAGCAGCCGCTCGCAGCGATGATCGGATTTGCGAGCTTGAGCGTTGCGATTTGAACCGAGAGATCGGGCATCACCTGTGCAGCTCGTCCCAGACGATGAAGTTCGAGTCGAATACCGGTCCGTCGATGCAGGAACGGACGAAGTGCGCCGAGCCGTTGCGCCGGACCGGGACGACACAGCTGTAGCACCCGCCGAGACCGCAGCCCATCGTCTGTTCGAGAGAGACGACGACCGGACGGCCGTGCTTCCGGCCGAGCGCGGCCACCGCCGCCATCATCGGCGTGGGTCCGCACGCATAGAGCGTCAGCAGGCGATCGGTTGATACCGCCGCAAGCGCGCGCGCGAGCGGCGCCGTCACCAGGCCGCGTTCGCCGCGGCTTCCATCTTCAGTTGTCAGGATCACGCGCACGCCGAGGCGTTCGAACCAGTCGACGTAGAACAGGTCCGAAGCGCGACGGCCGCCATAGAACAGCGTTGCCGGCACGCGGCGCGCGACGAGCATCTCGGCAAGAGTGGCGAACGGCGCGAGCCCCACGCCGCCGGCGATCATCCAGGCTTCGGACGGGAGCGCATCCGGGCCCCGCGGCGATCCTCCGATCACAAAAGGCAGGCCCAGCGGACCGAGGCATGCGATGTGCGAGCCGGGCTGCACGTCGAAGAGCATCCGCGTGCCGACGCCGATGCGCTTGTTGAGGATTGACACGCCAGCCGGCTGTCCAGTTTCGTCGCGGAGGATCTCGAAGATCGAAAACGGCCGGCGCAGCAGCGGATCGGTACCGGCCGACGGCTTCAGCATCACGAATTGACCTGGCAGCGCGTCGCGCGCGATCGACGGCGCGTCGAGCGCCACGACGTTGTACTCGTCCGACAGCCGCGTGTTCGCGACAACTGCGGCCGCGACATCGATCGGCATATCGGGCAGTATACTCGGGACGTGCGGTTCCTCCGAATGCTGACGAACGCACTCGCGGGCGGACTGCTGGGCGCCGCGTATCTCACGGTGCTGGTTCTGCAGCTCAATCCGCACGTTCCCATTGCATCTTCCACGACGTGGGACTGGGCCCGGACGCTCGCGGCGTTCTATGGCGCCCATCTGCTCGTCTTCTTCTACGTCGTCCTCGTGCTGCGCGAGCTCGTCGGCGATCCGGTTTCTCCGGGCTGGGTGAGCGTGCGGCTGCTCGCCTGGATGACCGCGCTCGTGTCCGGAGGAGCGGCCGCGCTGATGTGGATCAACGTTCGCGGCTTCGCGCAGACGATCGGCGAGCGGGCCGCGCAGCACATGACGACGGGAGCCGTGATCGTCACTGCCGCCTCGCTGGTCGTCGTCATTACGGCGCTGGCGCGGTACTCGTTCGGCCGGAAAGGCAGCCGCGCCGCGGCTGTCGTCCTCGCGCTCGCGGTCGTGGCGTCGATCGCCGGGCCGCTCGTCGCGCGCGGCCCCGCCAGGCCGCCGGCCAGTGATCGTCGCGAGGCCGAAGTCCCTGCCGAGGTTGCCGCGACGGCATCGGGCCGCGTGTTCCTGATCTTGCTGGACGGCGCGTCGCTTGAGTACTTGTGGCCGCGTGCCGCGCGGGGCCGCTTTCCAAACTTCGATCGTCTGCTCGGACGGGGCGCGACGATCGACCTCGCGACGATCCGTCCGACGCAGCCGGAGCCGGTCTGGACGGCCGCCGCGACCGGAAAATACCCGGCGTCGAGCGGCGTGCGCTCGCGCACCGCGCTAACCGTCCGACCCGCTGGCGTGCCGGTCGATCTTCTCCCGGACTACGCGTTCTCGCACCTGCTCGTCCATTTCGGCCTGGTGTCGAGCGAGCCGACCACGTCGGCGGCCGTGCGAGCACCGCGTCTGTGGGACATCCTCGGCCGGTTCACGCTGGCGTCCGGCATCGTCCGCTGGCCGGTCACGTCGCCGACGCGCCCGATGCGGGGATTTCTGGTGAGCGATCGGTTCCACCTGATATCCAGCCCGATCCTGCGGCTGGACGACGAGGCGGTGGCGTATCCGCCCGAAATTCTGCCGGCCGCGCGATCGATCTTCGCGGACGCCGTCGAGCGGCCCGATGTCGTACCGGCCGCGCTCGTCGGCGCAGAGGTCCCGGAAGGGCGCGACATCGAGGCGCGGTGGGACTCCGTTTACGCCCGCGCCGCCCACAAGCTGACGGCTGCTAATGGTGCCCTCACGCTGGTCGCGATTCGTTATACGGGCCTGGATGACATCGGCCACGTCTACCTTCGGTACGCCGAACCGCGATCGTTCGGCGACGTCACGGAGGGAGAGCGAGAGAAGTACGGCGACGTCCTCGATCGCTACTACCGCTATATCGACTCCGAGATTGGCGCCGCGGTCAGCGCGCTCGCTCCGGATGATCTCTTGATGGTCGTATCCGGCTTCGGACTCCAGCCGGTCGGGCCGGCGAAGCGTCTGCTCGCGCGCTTCATGCGCGAAGGACACGTGACCGGCACGCACGATCGCGCGCCGGACGGCTTCCTCATCGCGTATGGCGCGCACGCCGCGACCGGCAAACTGCAGCGCGGCTCCATCGTCGACGTCGCGCCAACGATCCTGTACTACCTGGGGCTTCCAGTCGGCCGCGACATGGACGGCTTCGCGCGCACGGACCTCTTCAGGCCCTCCTTCACGGCGGATCGACCGATTACGTTCATTGCGACCTACGATAGATAGTCTCGTGATAGACTGATTCCACTCTTTAACCGCGGTCCAGCGAGGCCGCGAAGAGGTGGTTGTGAAAATTCGTCCTCCACATTCTCTTCCCTTGCCAGAGCCGCGTTCGCCCTTCAGGCGGGAGCTTCGTCCGTGGCCGTGCTGATGGACGAGGCGCAGGTGGGGCGTGCGCTGACGCGGATCGCGCACGAGATCGTCGAGCGAAACCGGGATGCGTCCGAGCTCGCGCTCGTGGGCGTGCGGACGCGCGGCGTGCCGCTCGCGCGCCGGATAGGCCGGGCGGTCTCCGAAATCGCCGGCGAAACCGTTCCGGCCGGTGCGCTCGACATCACGCTTTATCGTGACGATCTGATGCGCCAGCCGGTCGGTCCCCAACCCGTCGTCCGCAGCACCGACATTCCGTTCTCGATCGACGATCGCCGCATTCTGCTGGTGGACGACGTGCTCTATACCGGGCGGACGGTGCGGGCGGCACTCGACGCGCTGATCGATTTCGGCCGTCCTCGCGCGATTCAGCTCGTCGTCCTCGTCGACCGCGGGCACCGCGAGCTGCCGATCAAGGCCGATTACGTCGGCAAGAACGTGCCGACGTCGCTTCGTCAGAGCGTGCAGGTGCGGTTGATGGAGATCGACGGCCGCGACGAAGTATCGATAGAGGAGCATGCGCCATGAAAACCGAGATTCCGGCGCACGTCGTCAATCCGGTCGAGCCGAAGACCGCCTCGCTGCGCGGTCGGCACCTGCTGGGCATCGCCGAGCTGTCACCGGAAGAGATCGGGCTCATTCTCGATACGTCCGACGCGATGAAGGAGGTCGGCTCGCGCGCGATCAAGAAAGTCCCGACGCTGCGCGGCCGGACGGTCGTGAACCTGTTCTTCGAGCCGAGCACGCGCACGCGAACGTCGTTCGAGATCGCCGAGAAGCGGCTGAGCGCAGACACGCTGAGCGTGGCCGCGGCAGGGTCGAGCGTCGCCAAAGGTGAAACGCTCGCCGATACGGCGCGAAACCTGGAGGCGATGTCGCCCGACATCATCGTCTTGCGGCACTCGGCGTCCGGAGCCTGTCACCTGCTCGCGCACATCTGCCGGTCGCGCATCGTCAACGCCGGTGACGGCATGCACGAGCATCCCACGCAGGCGCTGCTCGACGCGTTCACGATTCGCGAACGGAAGGGGCATATTGCCGGCCTCAAGATCGCGATTGTGGGTGACCTGCTCCACAGCCGGGTGCTGCGGTCGAACCTCATCCTGCTGCAGAAGCTCGGCGCCGAGGTCTGGGTGTCGGCGCCAGCGACGTTGATGCCGCCGGGCATCGATCGGTTTGGCGTCAGGGCGACGACGAGGATCGACGAGGCTGTCGAGGGTGCCGATGTCGTGATGATGCTGCGGATCCAGCAGGAGCGGATGACGGGCCATTTCTTCCCGTCGACACGCGAGTACTTCACGCTGTTTGGGATGACGGAGGAACGGCTGCGGCGAGCCGCGGCGGACGTGATCATCATGCATCCGGGGCCGATGAACCGCGGCGTCGAGATCGCTTCGGAAGTGGCTGACGGGCCTTACTCGGTGATTCTCGACCAGGTCGCCAACGGCGTCGCTGTGCGGATGGCGGTTCTCTATCTCCTTGCCGGTGGAATGGCTGATGAAGCTGCTCATTAAGGGAGGCCGCGTCGTCGATCCCGCGGCCGGCGTGAACGGCGTCCGCGACGTGTTGATCGAAGACGGCCGGATCGTACGCGTGGAGGCCTCGATCGAGGCGAACGGCGCAAGCGTTGTCGACGTTCCGCGCGACTGGATTGTCTGTCCAGGCCTGATCGACATGCACGTCCACCTGCGCGAGCCCGGCCAGGAACACAAGGAAACCGTTGCCACCGGCGTGGCGGCAGCGGCCGCGGGCGGGTTCACGAGCGTGGCCTGCATGCCGAACACCGACCCGATCAACGACCAGGCGAGCGTCACCGAGCTCATCCTGCGCCGCGCGGCCGAAGCGAACCTGGCGCGCGTGTACCCCATCGGAGCGGTCTCGCGCGGATCGCTCGGCGAGCAGCTCGCCGATATCGGAGAACTGCACGCGGCGGGATGCGTCGCGATCTCGGACGACGGCCGGCCCGTGGCGACGGCGCTCCTGATGCGGCGCGCGCTGGAGTACGCCGGGATGTTCGACATGCCGGTCATCGACCACTGCGAGGATCCGACGCTCAAGGGGGGCGGCGTCGCGCACGAGGGGCATCACGGCTCGGCGCTCGGCCTGCGCGGCATACCTGCCGCGGCGGAGGAGATCATGGTCGAGCGCGACATCACGCTCGCCGGCCTGACCGGCGGAGCGTTCCACGTCGCGCACATGAGCGTGCGCGGCTCGCTGCGCGCGGTTCGGGACGGCAAGGCGCGGGGCATCCGCGTCACATGTGAAGTTGCGCCGCACCACTTCACGCTCACCGACGAGGCGTTGTCCGGCTACAACACCAACGCCAAGATGAACCCGCCGCTGCGAGAGGCGGCCGATCGTGACGCCATGATCCAGGGGCTCGCGGACGGGAGCATCGACGCGATCGCGACCGATCACGCGCCGCATCACTATGACGAGAAGGAAGTCGAGTTCGACCAGGCCCCCTTCGGCATCGTCGGGTTGGAAACGGCGGTATCGCTCGTGTTCGATCGTCTCGTGCACCGCGGGCACATCGGACTTCCGCGGATGGTCGAGCTTTTGTCGACCAACCCGGCGAAGATTTTGAAACTTCCCGGAGGCACGCTGGCTGAGGGTGGCCCCGCCGACGTGACGCTCCTCGCGCCCGATCTGCCGGTCATCGTGTCGGCGTCGCGGTTTAAATCGAAGTCGAGAAACACGCCGTTCGACGGCTGGACGCTCCGCGGAGGCGTCGGAGCGACGATCGTGGGCGGACGCGTCGCGTATGTGAATGCCGACGCGCCGGGATCAACCAACCTCATTCGAGATGACGATACCTATGAGCGTGGACGTTAGCGGACAGCGCGCCGAGGAGGCACACACTCAAGCGCTCAAAAAGCTGCAGGAGTTCGAGGTGCTCATGCTCGGCGGGCACTTCGACTACGGCAACGGCTATCACGGCCGGACGTATCTCAACGCACATCAGCTCTTCTGCCACCCGTCGACGATCTGGCAGCTCGCGCAGGACCTGATCGACATCCTGCCGGCCGCGATCACGGCGTCCACCGACGTCGTCGCGGGGCCCGTGACCGGCGGTGCGCTTCTCGCGCACACGATCGCGGGTCTGCTCGACGGCCGGCGCGCGCTCACGCACCCGCCGTCGACGTTCGCGCCCTTTTCTCCGGATGCCTCCGGCCGGCTGACGCTGCGGCCGTTCTACGCGAAGCAGATCGCGGGCCGTCGCGTCCTCCTCGCAGATGACGTGCGCAACACTGGGAAGACCTACGAGCGCTGCGCGGAGCTCGTGCGCGATAGCGGCGGAACCGTGATCGCGACGGTGCAGATCTACGATCGGCTCGAGGCGGTCGTCGATCTCGGCGTGCCGAACATTTCGCTGGCGCGGTATCGCGCGTCAGAGAACTATCCCGCGGCCGAGTGTCCGATGTGCCAGGCAGGCGAGAAGATAACCTCCTTTTGAAGAACGGGCGTCTCCGCACCGAGCTCGATCGTCATTACGCCGCGTTCAACCGCGCGGAGTCCGCCACCGATCCGATCGAGGTGGTCCGTCCGTTCCAGGATCCGGCCGATCGTGAAGTCGCGGCCTTCTGCGCGGCAGCGCTCGCATTCGGCCGCGTCGGAAGCGTGCTCGCTTCGGTCCGCGCGCTGTTCGACGTGATGGGGCCGCGCCCATCCGAGTTCGTCCAGCGGTTCGAGCCGGCGCGCGACGCCCGCGCGTTCGACGCGCTGGTCCATCGCTGGACGCGCGGCCGCGACCTGGCGGCGCTCGTCCTGATTCTTCAGGCGATGCTCGCGAAGAGTGGTTCGCTCGAGAACTTCTTTCTGGAAGGGTTCGACCCGGCGCACACCGACGTCGGGCCGGCGCTCGACTCGTTCGCGCGCCGCGCGAGAGACGTCGACCTGCGGCCCGTCTATGGCAGACGGCTGCCCGCGAGGCCCGGCGCTTACTACTTCTTTCCGTGCCCATCGGCAGGCAGCGGCTGCAAGCGACTGAATCTCTTTCTGCGCTGGATGGTTCGGCGCGACCAGGTGGATCTGGGCGTCTGGACGCGCGTGCCGGCTGCCAAGCTCGTGGTGCCGCTCGACACGCACGTCATCCGGCTGGGCCGCTGCCTCGGGTTGACGCGCTACGCGAGCCCGGGCTGGCGCATGGCCACAGAGATCACGGAGTCGCTCCGCGCGATCGATCCCGTCGACCCGGTCAAGTACGATTTCTCGCTCTGCCACCTCGGCATGATGAACGCCTGCGGCCTCGGTCGGCCGCAGCGCGATGCGCAGTGCCCGCTCAAGGGGCTATGTACGCCTCGTCGGGCCGTCGCCCGCGCGCGGCGTGAAGCCGCTGGTAGACCGCGAGCGTTTCCTGCACCATCCGTTCGGCGCTGAAGAACCGCCGGACCCGTTCCTGGCCCGCGCGACCCATCGCCGCGCGACGCTCCGGCTCCTTCAACAGCAGAACGATCGCTGCGGCAAGCGTCCGCTCGTCTCTCGGCGGCACGAGCAGTCCGGTGACGTCGTGTGCGACGACTTCCGGGATGCCGCCGGCCTCGGTCGCGACGATGGCTTTGCCGCACGCCATCGCGTCGAGGAGCGACGTGCCGAGGCCCTCGGTGACGGAAGGAAGGACGAAGAGGTCGAATCCCTTGTGGAGGGAGAGCACGTCCGGACGAAAGCCGGGGAGGATGACGTGCTTGTCCAGGCGGAGCTCGCGGACCTGCCGCTCGAGCGCCGGCCGCAGCTCGCCTTCGCCCAGGATGATGAACCGCGCGTCGGGAACTTCGCGGACGACGAGCGCGGCGGCCGCGATCAGGTGTCGCTGTCCCTTGTGTGCCACGAGCGCGGCGACGTTGCCGACGACCGGCGCGCCATGCGGCAGCCAGAACTCTGCATGCGGATCCAGGGCGGGCGTCGCCTCGACGCGCTCGATGTCGATTCCCTCGTGCACCGTCGTGGTCCGATCTTCTGGAATTCCGTCGCCGACGAGCATCCGGCGGATCGTCTCGGATGCGCAGACGAAGCGATCGACCTGCCGGTACTTCCAGCGCGAGAACGCGTTGCGCTTGATGTGAAAGTCCACCCGGCGCGATGCCACGAGCGGTGCCTGCGGTCCGGAACCCATCGATCGCGCAAGCGCCGCGACGGCGACCGCATGCGGATCGTGCGCGTGGATGATCTCTGGCCTGAGCTGCCTGATGACGCGAGACAGACGAAACGCCGCCGCGAGATCCATCTCGGAGCGGGGCGCCATGGGAATCAGCTCGAGCCCTTCGATCGCGCGCCGTCGCAGCTCGCCGCCCGGGTGCGCGACGAGCGCGGCGCGATGGCCGGCCGACCGCATGCCGAGGACGGTCTGAAGAACCTGATTCTGCCCGCCCCGCCACGTCCGCGCCGTGTCGATGTGCAGGGAGAACATCAGGCGCTCTGTGCCGCTTTCGTGAGCCGTCTGGCCTTCGCGAACTTCAGATACACGTAATAGGAGTTCAGCGCCGAGATCTTCAGCCCGGCGGCGCCGTCGAGGATGCCTCGCCGGAGGAGGTAGTTTCGCAGGAACGCAAGCGGCGGGTGCGTGATCACGGAGACGAGGCCCGGCCGCTTTCCGTCGCGCTGCATCTGCTCGGCGGCGAGTGAGGTGTAACGGTCGATCGTTCTCAGGTGATCCGCGGTGTCACGGTAGGGGAAGTGCTGGAGCTCTCCGCGCAGCCGTCCGGGCTGTCCCTCGACGCGCACGGATTCGTGAACGAGCGGCTCCGACCACCGCGCGGCGCGGCGATCGTAGAGGCGGAGCTGGTAGTCGGGGTACCAGTCCGTGGTTCTAATCCAGCGGCCGAGGTGGAACGTGACGCGCGGAATGCGGTATCCGCGCAGCGGCGGCTCGCCGGCCAGCAGTTCGCGGATCTCCGACGCGAGCGCGGGCGTGACGCGCTCGTCGGCGTCGAGCGACAGGATCCAGTCGTTGCGTGCGAGGCCGGCGGCGTAGTTCTTCTGCTCTCCGTAACCCTGAAAAGGGCGGACGCAGACGTCCGTCGTGAAACGGCGGGCGATCGCCGCGGTGTCGTCGGTGCTTTCGGAGTCGACGACCACAATCTGGTCGGCCCAGGCGACCGACTCGAGCGCCCCTTCGAGCTTCTGGGCTTCGTTCCTGGTGATGACCGTGACGGACAGCCGCGGCACGGCACGGATGTTACACCGCAGGGCCCGGCACCAGGCACCCGTTCGCACGTGGCGCCTGGCACCCGACACGCGGGACTCGGTTAGCGTGCGATCAGCGGCACCTTCTGGATGGCGTCGAAGTCGTTGAGCGTCCGGTTGTAGTCGAGGATCGCCTGGAGCATGGTGTTCCGCGCGATGGAGAGGTCGCGCTGCGCCTGCAGCACGCGGAACGTGTCCGACATGCCGACGTTGAACTTCTTCTGCTCGGCCGCGAGCCGCTGCTCGGCGAACTCCCGCGCCTTGCGCGTCGCCTCGACGCGCTGGAAGTTGGTGCCCACGCGCCGGCCGACGTCCCTGACGGCGCTCACGACCTGCATCTCGAGGTTTTTCAGATTCGTCTGGGACTGCGTCCGCTCCAGACGGGTTCTGGCCAGATTCGCCTCGGCGTTGCTGCGGCCGATTGGATAGCCGATGTTCAGCTGGAGCGTCCACGTCGGAAAG
>DATAFJ010000165.1:0-8801 GCA_036257535.1 Vicinamibacterales bacterium
TTCATCGTGAACGTGGAGCGGATCGCGAGGGTCGAGCTCTACGCGAAGGACAGCCGCATCGCAATCCTGCGCGACGGCAAGAAGCTCCCCGTGAGCCGCGCGGGATATTCCCGGCTGCAGGCCCTCCTGTAATTCGCGGCACCCCGACCTGGACGTCGGCCGCCTTGCGCGGCGCCGTGTGACTGGCCTACATTTAACTATCTGATTAAACCGTATGGCTAAGGCACGGCGCAGCCGGGCGCGGCCGGCCCGGCTGGACGAACGGACCGAGGCGCGGATCCTCGAGGCGGCCCACGCGGTGTTTGTGCGGCGCGGAACGGCCGGCGCGCGCATGCAGGAGATCGCCGAAGAGGCGCGCGTCAACCAGGCGCTGCTGCACTACTACTTCAGGACGAAGGAGCGCCTGGCGGAAGCGGTATTTCGCCGTGCGGCCGTGGAGCTCCTGCCGCGCGTCATCGCGATCCTCGGCTCCGACGCCCCGCTCGAGGAAAAGGTCGGCCGCGTCGTGGAGCTCGAGCTCGACTCGCTGCTCCGCGCGCCGTTTCTGCCCGGGTATCTCATCAGCGAGCTGCACCATCATCCCGAGCGTTCGCCGCAGCTGATCTCCGCCATCACGGGTCTGACGCCCGGCGAGATTTCACGTCAGGTCCTGAAGAAGCTGCACGAGCAGATTGCGAAACGGGTGAGAGCGGGGAAGATGCACCCGATCACACCCGACCAGTTCGTGGTCAACCTGCTTGCGCTCTGCGTCTTCCCGTTCGCCGCCCGCCCGATGCTGATGGCGCTGTTCGGCATCGATCGATCGGGATTCGAGCGGTTCATCGATCGCCGCCGCGCGGAGCTTGGTCCGTTCTTCCTGAGGGCATTGCGTCCATGAACGTTACACGTCTTCTTCCGTTTGTGATGATCGTCATGTGGGCGAACCCGCCCCTGGCGGGCGCCGGGCAGATCGCCCTGGGCACGCTTCACGAAGAGGCGGCCGCCGCCGACCCGCGAGTCCGGCAATTGAAGCTGGAAGCGGAACGAACCGAGCTCAGGCTTCGGAACATTTCAGTCGAGCGTCTGCCGATCGTCACCGCCGAAGCGCTGGCGCAGTATCAGTCCGACGTGCCGACGCCATCGCCGTTTCTGCCGGGCGGGCGCCCGCTCTTCATACCGCCCAACCAGACGTACGACGCGACCCTCCGCGTCGAGCAGCCCCTGTATGACCCGTCGATTTCCCCCCGCCTTGCCGTCGAGCGCGCCCAGCTCGCCGAGACCCACGCCCGCATCCGGGCGACGCTGTTCACGCTGCGCCAGGAGGTCAACGACGCGTTCTTCGCCGCGGCCCTTCTCCAGGAGCGCCTCGACGTCGTGCGGACACAGATGAAGGCGCTCGAAGTGCTTCTCGGAGACGCCAATGCGCGCGTGCGCGAGCGCGCGGCGTTGCCGAGCGAGTCGGCCTCGATCGAAGCGCGGCTGCTTCAGCGCCGCCAGGACGAGGCGGAGCTCGTCGCCGATCGCCGCGCGGCCGTCGCGCGGCTCGCGCTGCTGACGCGACGGTCGCTGGCCGGCGACGAGACGCTGGCGCTCCCCGATCTCGGGCCGGAGGTGACGCGCGCGAGGCAGGAGCTGCCGGAGCTGCGCGCGCGTCCGGAGTACGAACAGTTCGCGCGCACCCGCGACCGGCTTGACACGCAGCGCAGCGCCGCCCTCGCAGAGGATCGGCCGCGGATCTCGGCCTTCGGGCGCGCGGGCTACGGCAAGCCGGGGTTGAATTTCATCCTGGACGAATTCGACGCCTACTGGCTGGCCGGGCTCCGCGTGCAGTGGACGCCCTGGAACTGGGGCAGCACCGATCGCGAGCGCCAGGCGCTCGCGCTTCAGCAGCAGATCGTCGAGGCAGACGAGGCGGCGTTTACCCAGAATATCGAGCGGGCCGTTCAGAGCGACATCGCCGACCTGGACCGCCTGGACGCCACGGCGTCGACCGACGACCGGATCGTCTCGCTGCGCGAATCGGTCGAAGCCGAAACGAGGCTCAGGTTCGACGAGCGGGTGGCAACCGTGGCGGAGTACCTCGATCGAAGCAACGAGCTGCTCGAGGCGCGCCTCGTGCGCGTCCGTCACCGGGTCGAGCGAGCGCAGGCCCGGGCGCGTTTTCTCACGACGCTGGGATTGGAGGTCCGCTGATGCGTGCCCTGGTACTCGTGCTGGCGCTGGCGGCCGGATGCGCCCGCGCCCAGGAGCCGGATGCCTACGGAAACGTCGAAGCGACGGAAGTCGTCGTCGGCGCCGAGGCGAGCGGTCAGATCCTGAAGTTCGACGTCGACGAAGGCGTCAAGCTTGCCGCCAACGCGGCGGTCGGCACGATCGACCGGACCGAGCTCGAGCTGCAGCGCGATCAGGCGTCCGCGCAGCAGTCGGCCAACCGATCGCGGGTGGCCGAGATCCAGCAGCATGTCGAGGCGCTTCGCGCGGAGCGCGATGCGGCGGTCGCGCAACGTGCGGCGCTGGCGGCGCAGCACGAGATCGCGCAGCGCGCGTACGAGCGCGTGCAGCGCCTGTACGCGCAGCAGGCCGCAACCGCGCCGCAGCTCGATCAGACGGAGCGGGACGTGCGGACGCTCGGGGAGCAGATCAAGGCGCAGGACAAACAGATTGCCGCCCGCGCGCAGCAGGTCGACGCCGCGCGCGCGCAGCAGCTCACCGCCCGTCAACAGGTGACCGCCTCCGAGGCGCAGGTCCAGCAGTTCGGCGAGCGCATCCGCAAGAGCACCATTTTCAATCCGATTGCGGGCACCGTGCTGGCGACCTACGCGAGAGCAGGCGAGTTCGTCCAGCAGGGGCAGCCGCTCTACAAGATCGCGAATCTCGAGGCGGTCGACGTGCGCGCTTACGTTGCCGAAACCGAGCTCGCGCGCGTGCGTCTCGGTCAGAGCGTTCAGGTCTCCGTCGACGTGGGGAAGGACGCGCACCGCACACTGCCCGGTTCCATCACGTGGATCGCGTCGGAGGCGGAGTTCACGCCGACGCCGATTCAGACCCGCGAAGAGCGCGCCGATCTCGTATACGCCATCAAGATCCGCGTCGCGAATGAAGGCGGGGTGCTCAAGATCGGCATGCCGGCGGATGTGAGCTTCTCGGCGGTGGAGGCCGCCAGATGACGCACGCGATCCATGTCGAGCGTCTCGTCAAGCGGTACGGCGGCGTCACCGCGCTCGACGGGGTGTCGTTCGACGTCGAACCGCGCGAGCTCTTCGGCTTCATCGGTCCCGACGGCGCGGGTAAGACGACGCTGTTTCGCATTCTGGCGACGCTCGTTCTGCCAGACGCCGGCACCGCACGTGTGCTGGGCCTCGATCCGGTGCGCGACCTGTGGGCTCTCCGACCGCGGATCGGGTACATGGCCGGCCGGTTCTCCCTCTATCCGGACCTGAGTGTCGAGGAGAACGTCCGGTTCTTTGCCGCCGTATTCGGGACGACGCTCGAGCGCGAGCACGATCAGATCGCGCCCATTTACAGCCAGCTCGAGCCGTTCAGGGATCGCCGTGCCGCGGCGCTCTCGGGCGGAATGAAGCAGAAGCTGGCGCTCTGCTGCGCGCTCGTTCATCGCCCCGAACTGCTGCTGCTCGACGAGCCGACGACCGGCGTCGACGCCGTCTCGCGGCGCGAGTTCTGGGATCTGCTGGGTCGCCTCAAAGAGCAGGGTCTCACGATTGTCGTGTCGACGCCGTACATGGACGAGGCGAAGCGGTGCGACCGCGTCGCGCTCGTTCAGCGCGGCCGGATTCTCGCGATCGACACGCCGGATGACGTGACGCGCTCGTTCGAGGGCGCGCTCTTGGCCGTCCACGTCCATGATCGCTACGGCGCGCTGCTCGCGCTGCGTCGATACCCGCACGCAGCCACGATCTATCCGTTCGGCGAAACGCTGCACTACACAGACGCGCGGAAGACGGCCGGGGCCGATGTCGTCTCGCTCGAGGTTGTCGAGTTCCTTCGCGCGAACGGCTTCGCCGACGCGCGTGTCCAGGAGATCCCGGCGACCGTGGAGGACACCTTCATGGCGCGAATGGGTGCCGCAGGAGAGGTCGCGTGACGGCCGGTGCACTGGCGATCGAAGCGAAAGAGCTGACGCGCACGTTCGGCACGTTCGTCGCCGTGGATCGCATCACCTTCGACGTCCGTGCCGGGGAAGTCTTCGGCTTTCTCGGCGCGAACGGCGCGGGCAAGACGACGGCGATTCGCATGCTCACGGGGCTCCTGGCGCCGAGCGGCGGCCGCGCGACGGTCGCGGGCCACGACGTCGCAACCCAGACCGAAGCGGTGAAGCGGAACATCGGCTACATGAGTCAGCGATTCTCGCTCTACGAGGACCTGACAGTGGCCGAAAACATCCGTCTGTACGGCGGCATCTACGATCTCTCCGCGCGGGAAATCCGCGAGCGGACGGATCGGATGATCGGCCGGCTGGGCCTCGCGCATGCCGCGTCCACGTACGTCAGGTCCATCCCCCTGGGCTGGCGGCAGAAGCTTGCGTTCTCGGTGGCGCTCCTGCACGAGCCGCGCGTGGTGTTCCTCGACGAGCCCACGAGCGGCGTCGATCCGATCACCCGCCGGCAGTTCTGGGAGCTCATCTACGAGACCGCGGCGGCCGGGACGACCGTGCTCGTCACGACCCACTACATGGACGAGGCGGAGTACTGCGATCGAATCTCGATCATGGTCGCCGGCAGAATCGCGGCGATCGGCGCCCCGGCGGACGTCAAACGCGAGTTCGGGGCTGATTCGATCGATGAGCTGTTCGTGCAGCTCGCCCGGCGCGATCCCGCCCGAGCGAAGCCGGCCACGCCCGAGCGCACGCCATGAGCGCGCTCCTCGGCCTGCTCCGCAAGGAGGCGTATCACATCCGCCGCGACCGGCGCACGCTGGCCGTGCTCATCTTCATGCCGGTCGTCCAGGTGATCTTGTTCGGGTTCGCGATTCGCACCGACGTCGAGAACGTCAGGCTCGCAATCGTCGATCCCGCACCGGATCACGCGACGCTGGCGCTGCGGAACCGGTTCGCGGCCACGGACAATTTCAGGCTGACGGCGGTCGTACCGCGCGTCGAGGAGCTCGAAGGGTTATTCCAGCGTGGGACCGTCCAGCAGGCGATCGTCTTCGCGCCCGGCTTCGCCGATCGGATCGCCCGCGGTCTGCCCGCGCGGGTGCTGATCATCACGGACGCGACCGAGCCGAACACCGGCAGCGCGGCCCAGGGTTATGCCCTCACCGTCATCCAGACGTACGAACGCGATCTCATCGCGCAACAGAAGACCGCATCCGCGGCCGGCGCGAACGTGCGCATAGTCCTCGCCGTTCGGATGCGGTTCAATCCGACGCGGGAAAGCTCGAACCTCTTCGTGCCGGGTTTGATGGCGTTCATCCTGACGGTCATCTCGGCCCTGATGACCGCAATCTCACTCACGCGCGAGAAGGAGACCGGGACGCTCGAGGCCCTCCTCGTATCTCCTCTGAAGCCGTGGCAGATCATCGTCGGGAAGGTCCTTCCGTATCTCGCGGTCGGCTTCGTCAGCGTCCTGCTCGTGATTCTCGAGGCCCGCCTGATCTTCGACGTGCCGCTGCGTGGCAGCCTCTTCCTCCTCCTCGCTGAGGGCTTGCTCTTCATCCTCGTGTCGCTCTCGCTGGGTATCCTGATCTCGTCGCGGACGTCGTCCCAGCGCGTCGCGATGATGGGCGCGATGATCGGGACGATGCTGCCGACGATGCTGCTCTCGGGCTTCATCTTTCCGATCGAGAGCATGCCGCTGCCGCTCCAGATCGTCACGAACGTCGTCCCTGCCCGGTGGTTCGTCGAGATCGCACGCAGCATCATGCTGAAGGGAGTGGGCCTCGCGTACCTCTGGCAGGAGACACTGGTCCTCGCAGGGATGGCGGTCGTGCTGCTCGTCGCGAGCACGCGTTCGTTTTCGGAACGGCTGGCCTGACGTGCGCCGAATCCTGTCGCTCGCGCGCGCCGAGGTCCTGCACGTCGTGCGGGACCACGCGACGATGGCTCAGGTGTTCATGGTGCCGATCATCCAGCTGCTCGTACTGTCGAACGCCGCCACGTTCGCGATCCGCGACACGCCCGCCTACGTCGTCGATCTGGACAGGACGGCCACCTCGAGGGGTCTCATCAGGCGGTTCGCCGCCTCGGGCCACTTCAAGATCGTGGAGCAGTCAGACTCACAGGCACTGTCGAACGAAGCGCTCCTCGACGGGCGCGTGACAATGGTCCTGACGATTCCCCACGATTTCGAGTCGTCGCTCGTGCGCACCGGGGTGGCCCCCGTACAGATCGTCGTCAATGCCGAGAAGGGCTCCGCTGCAGGGATCGTGCAGTCGTACGCCGGGCGGATTCTGGCGTCGTACTCGGCCGAGTTGACGTCCGTGTTGCGGCCGTCGTTCCGTGCGGCGCAGTCGTTGTCGCCGCCGCCGAGCCGTGGCTCGCCTCACATCGATGTCAGAGTACGGAGTTGGTACAACCCCACGCTGGACTACCGGGACTACATGGTTCCGGGCATCCTCGTTTCGCTCGTCACGCTCATCGGCACGCTGCTGACGTCGCAGAACATCGCGCGTGAAAAGGAGCTCGGGACGCTCGAACAGCTCAACGTCACGCCGATCACGCGCGGTCAGTTCATCGCTGGGAAGCTACTCCCGTTCTGGGCGCTTGCGCTGATCGACTTCGGCATCGGGCTGACGGTCGGCTGGCTCGTGTTCGACATTCCCATGCGCGGCAGCCTGGTGCTCCTTTTCGGCGTCGCCGCGATCTATCTCGTCGTCGCGCTCGCGATCGGCCTCTGGATTTCGGCGCTCGTCGAAACACAGCAGCAGGCCATGTTCGTGACCTTCTTCGTGATGATGGTGTACCTCTTGATGAGCGGCCTGTTCACGCCGGTCGACAGCATGCCGCGCTGGGTGCAGCTCCTCTCGGAGTTCACGCCTGTGCGGCATTTCGTCCAGATCTCGCGGGCGATTCTCGTCAAGGGAGCGGGGCTTGCGGAGATCGCACGCCCGCTCGTCATCCTGGTCGTCTACGCGGCGGTGATGCTGACGCTGGCCGTACGCCAGTATTCGAAACGAACCGCCTAGCAGCCCGGCTTGTCACGCGAGATATTCGCCAAGCGCGTCGCTTGCACTATGATTCGCCTCGGCAGGGGGATCCATGCGAACCATCATCGCTGTGTGCGTTCTGTCGCTGTGTCTGGCCGACCATCCCGCCGCGCAGGCAACCGCCGGACCGCCGCCAGGCTGGCCGAATCTCGTAGCCGGTCTCAAGGAGACGCCCGGATGCATCGGCGTCGAAACGGCGATGACCGGGACCGGGAAGAATGTCATATTCGCGTGGTTTGAGAACAGAGAGGCGGTGATGCGCTGGTATCGAAGCGACATGCACCGGGACGCCATGCGGAGGTACTTCGGGAATGCCGAGCGGCGGCCGCCGCTCGAGAACGTCTCGGACGATTCCGGGCCTCTCATGGTCATTGCGTCGATCACGTTCAGCGACAAGCCGCGCTTCGAGACGACGACGAATCTGCCGATTTCCCAGATTTCGATTGAGGTGTACAAGCCGGTGACGGGCGGTTCGTACCTGGGCAGCCGATTCGCGCCAGAGGCCTTGCAGGTGCCTGGATCGCCTGCCCATGCGGTGAAGCCCAAAGCTGGGAGCAAGCAGTGAACGCGCCTGTAATTCACGCGGCGCTCGTTCTCGCGGTCGTCCTGTCGACCGGGCCCGCCTCCGCGCAGGCGACCGACATGGAGAGCCGCGTTACGCACGGGTATGCGGACAGCGGCGGCGTGCGGATTCATTACGCCGAGCTCGGCAAGGGGCCGCTCGTCGTGATGATGCATGGTTTTCCCGACTACTGGTACACATGGCGACACCAGATGGACGCGCTGGCCGCAGCGGGATTCCGCGTAGCGGCGATGGACCTGCGAGGCTACAACCTCAGTGACCAGCCAACGGGCGAAGCCTCGTACGACATGAAGCTGCTCGTCGGCGACGTGGCCGCTGTGATTCGTCACCTGGGCGAGTCGCGCGCGATTGTCGTCGGCCACGACTGGGGGGGCGCAATCGCGTGGTTGCTGGCGTTGACCCGTCCCGATCTCGTCGAGCGGCTGATCATCCTGAATCTCCCGCACCCGCGCGGGATCCAGCGCGAGCTGGCGACCAACCCGGCGCAGCAGAAGAACAGCCAGTACGCCCGCGATTTCCAGCAGGCGGGATCGCACGAGAAGCTCGCCGCCGAGAAGCTGGCTGGATGGGTGACCGACCCGGCCGCCCGCGAGAAGTACATCGAGGCGTTTCGCCGCTCGAGCTTCGACGGCATGATGAGCTACTACAGGCGCAACTATCCGCGC
Source organism: Vicinamibacterales bacterium (assembly GCA_036257535.1). GTDB lineage: Bacteria > Acidobacteriota > Vicinamibacteria > Vicinamibacterales > 2-12-FULL-66-21 > DATAEE01. Next base: position 8,392 of record DATAFJ010000165.1, read on the forward strand.
GAGCCTTACACGGAAGACACGTCGCCGGTCGTCAAGACGACGATGCCCGTGCTCATGATTCACGGGCTGGACGACTGGGCGCTGCTCGCTCCCATGCTGAACGGCACCTGGGACTGGATGGGGAAGGACCTGACGCTCGTTACGATCCCCGGTGCCGGGCACTTCGTTCAGCAGGATGCGTCCGAACTGGTCTCGCGGTCGATGGTGGCCTGGTTGAAGCGGTAACGCCTCGGCCGTTTCATTCACTCCTGAGCGCCGTAATCGGATCGATCGCGAGCGCACGGCGAGCCGGGATGAGGCAGGCACCGAGCGCAGCGATCGCGAGGATGGCGGCTGCGGCTGCAAAGACGGCCGGATCGCTCGCGTTCACCCCGAAGAGCAGGCCTTCCATCGATCGCCCGAGCACGAGC
>DATAFJ010000166.1:0-8819 GCA_036257535.1 Vicinamibacterales bacterium
TCGTACACTGACAGACTGCGGCCGCCCCACGACTCCTTCGTCGGCCCGTCCGCGACGCCTCCGGCGCCTTTGATCCTCGCCGCGAGCTTGTCCAGGTTTTGCGCGGTCTTGAGCCAGAGGCTTATGCCCTCGCCCTTCTTCCGCTCGCGCCCCTTCGACCAGTCGTCCTGCGAGAGGCCCAGCTGACAGGCGCCAGCCTTCAGCATCGCGCCGCGCAGAACGCCCGCGTCGATCCAGCGCTCGCCGACGAAGAAGCCGAGCACGTCCGCGTAGAACCGCAGGCTTCGCTCGAGGTCGTTGACCGTGAGGCTCGGCTCGATGCTGCGTACGCGCAGAGTTTCGGGATTGGTTCGCTGCGGCCTCGGCGGCGCCGCCTTCTCTTTTCGCGTGCCGGTACGGCGCCGGGACGATCCGCTCGTCTTGCGGGTTACGGACGGTACCGCTCGGACCGCTCGCGGTCCGGAGCGGCGTTTCTTACTGCGACGGGCCATGTGACGCTCCTAGATTCTTGTTCAGCCATCCGAACACGACTTCGTGCCAGCGCTTGCTGTTGAGCGGCTGAAGCACCCAGTGCCCCTCGTCGGGAAACACGAGCGCCTCCGAGGGTACCCCGTTGCGCCTCAGCGCGGTAAACAGCTGAAGGCCCTGATCGACCGGCACGCGGAAGTCGAGCTCGTTGGTGATCACGAGCGTCGGGGTCTTGATCTTGCTGACGTGGAGGTGCGGCGACGCCTTCGCGAAGTTCTGGCGCGCGGTCTCGCTCCAGGCCGGCCCGCCGAACTCCCACTCGCTGAACCACAGCTCCTCGGTCGTCAGCGCCATCGATTCGAGATTGAAGACGCCGTCGTGCGAGACGGCCGCCTTGAAGCGATCCGAATGCGCGATGATCCAGTTCACGGCGTAGCCGCCGTAGCTCGCGCCGGCAATGGCCATGCGGCCGCCGTCCACGTACGGTAGCCTCGACGCGGTGTCGAACACCGCCTCGAGGTCGACCATCACCTTCCCGGACCAGTCCTGCGAGATTTCGTCGACAAAGGTCTGTCCGAAGCCGGTCGAGCCGCGCGGGTTCGGCGCCACGATCACCCAGCCCTGCGCCGCCCACAGTGCCGGATTCCATCGCGACGACCACGCATCGTCCCACGCGCCCTGGGGGCCGCCGTGGATGAGAAAGACGGCGGGATACTTCCGTGAGGGATCGAACCCCGGCGGCTTGAGCACCCAGTACTGAACGGGCGTGCCGCCGGCACCTGCCACGGTCGCAGATTCCGGCGTCGGCCAGGCGACCTCCTTCGCGAGCGTCGCGTTCTCGCGCGTGATCTGCCGCGTGTAGCCGTTGCCGCCGACGTCCAGCGCGAAGATGTCCGCCGGCGACGTCATGCTCGATTTCGAGTACACGACGATCCCGCGCCCGGCGCGCGGCGCGCTGATCGCGCCCCCTTTCGCGACGAGCCGCGGCGCTCCGTCCGTGACAGGAACGACGTACAGGCTGTGGGTGCCCTTCTCCGCCGCGGTGAACCAGATCGAAGCGCCGTCGGGTGCGTAAGTGAACTCGAGCACCGAGAGATCCTGCGTCTCGAAGAGCGTCCGTTTCGAGGCAGTGGCGCGATCGTAGATGTCGAGGTACCAGCGATCCGCCTCGAAGCCGGCGCGCCGCTGCGAGCGGACGGCGACGAATTTGCCGTCCGGCGAGAATGCCGGAGTTTCATCGGCCGCCGTGTTCGTCGCTGTCAGCTTTTTCGCCTGACCTCCAGCCGCCGGCACAATCCACACATCGCGGTTCGTCGTCCAGGCTTCGCGATCGCCCCCTTCCCTGTTCGAGACGAACGCAATCTCGGCGCCGTCGGGCGAGAAGGCGATGCCGCCGTCCTCGTAAAAATGCGGCGGCGAGTCGAAGTCGCCGGGCGTGACGTCGACCGGCTCGCGTCCGCCGTCGAGGTCGGCAACGAAGATGTGATGCCGTACGCCGACGCGCCACTCGTCCCAGTGGCGGAACATCAGCCGACGCAGCCGGTGTGCCTTCACGGGACTTTGTTCCTCAGGCTCGATCGGCACGTCTGAAACGAAGGCGACCTTCGAACCGTCGGGAGAAAACACGAGCGGCGGCTGAACGCCCGCCGCGAGTTTCGTGATCTGGCGAGGCTCGCCCCCTTCGACGTCCATCACGAACGCCTGCGCCGCGCCGCCGCGCGTGGAGATGAAGGCCAGCTTGCGGCCGTCGGCCGAAAACTGCGGCGCACTTTCTCCCTTCTCGCCGCCGGCGAGCAGCTTCGGCGCCGACGCGCCGCTGGTTGGTCCGACCCAGATGTCGCCGTTCCGCCGCCCCACTTTGAGGTCGGTGGTCGTGCGCACGTAGGCCAGCAGTTTGCCGTCGGCCGTCACCTGCGGATGGGTCACCCGCACCGCGAGGAGCAGGTCCTCGATCGTCATCGGCCGGCCGTTCTGCGCAATTGCAGTCGCCGCAGCCGCGACGGCGGCAATGCCGGTCGCCAGAGCTCTGAAGTGCACGGCGTCCTCCCGCGAAAAGGAGATGGTACAGCAGCCCTAAAGGGCTGCGCTACTCGGTTCGCAGGGCGATGAGCGGATCGACGGCTGTGGCGCGGCGGGCGGGCAAATAGCTTGCGAAGATCGCGACCAGTGTGAGGAACACGGCCACGACCACGAAGCTGATGGGATCGGTTGGCGGGACGAACAAAAGCGTCCGGATGAGAAAGCCCGTCGGTACGGCCAGGATGAGCCCGGCGACGATGCCGATGCCCGCGAGCCACAGCCCCTGGCCGACGATCAGCCGCAGCACGGCGGCGCGGTCGGCGCCCAGCGCAACGCGGACACCGATCTCCTGTGTGCGCTGCGAAACCGCGTACGACAGCACGCCGTAGACGCCGATCGACGCGAGAAAGAGCGCCAGCGCGCCGAAGAGGGAGAACATCTTTCCGAAGAGGCCGTACTGCCACATGCCGAGCTCCCGCAGCTCCGACATCGTCCGGATCTGGAAGAGCGGAATATTCGGGTCCGCCTCGCGAATGGCTGCGCGCACGGCGGCGGTAATCTGCGCCGGATCGCCGTCGACGCGGATCGTCAGGCCGGTGTTGGGCGTCGGCATCCAGGAATACGGCACGTAAGCGGCCGGGAACAGCGGATCCTGATCGTCGATTTCGCTGTGAAAGAAATCGGCGGCGACGCCGATGACCGTGAACCACTCGTCGCCGGTATCCTCGCCCGCCACCTTGAATCGGCGACCCAGCGCGTCCTGGTTCGGCCACAGCCGGTTCGCCATGGTCTCGTTGACGATCGCGAGCGGCTGCTTCGACTCGGCCTCGGCGTCGGTGAAGTCGCGGCCGCGCTGAACGGACACGCCGAGCGTGCGATACATGTGCGGCGTTACGGCCGTGAAGCCGATGCTCGGCTCCTCGCCTTTCGGAAAGCTGCGGCCCTCGACGGTCACGCGGCCGCCTCCGCCGCCCCCTCCTAGCGGAATCATGTTCGACGCGAACGCCGCGCGCACGCCGGGCAGCGCTTCAACGCGACGGACGATGTTTGCCGTCCGGAGGGACCTCGACTCGGGCGTCTGATATGCGTCGCCAGTCATGAAGTACCGCAGCGTCATGAGCGGACTGGCGTCGAATCCGGCGTTGCGGTCCTGCAGGCTCATGAAGCTGCGGACGAAGAGTGAGGCGGCGATGAGAAGCACGAGCGACGCCGCGACTTCCACGACGACCAGCGTATTCCTCAGCCAGGCGCGACGGCCTTGACCGCCCGTACCCTTTCCTTCCTTGAGCGACTCGTGCAGGTTCGTCCGCGTCGCCTGGAACGCGGGGGCAAGGCCAAAGACGATGCCCGTGAGAATCGCGACAATGATCGTGTAGATCATCGCGCGCCGATCCACGGACCAGTGAATGTAGTAGGGGATGTCATCCGGCGGGATGGCGCTGTCGAGCCAGCGAAGACCCAGGACGGCCAGCGCCAGGCCGATCGGCGCGGCCATCAGTCCCAGCAGCACGGCCTCGGTCAGCAGTTGACGGACGATCCGCCAACGGCCGGCTCCGAGCGCGGCCCGGATGGAGATCTCGCGCTGCCGGGCGGACGCCTTCGCGATCAGGAGGTTCGCGATGTTGGCGCATGCTATCAACAGGACGAGCGTAACCGCCGCCATCATCGCCCAGATGACGAGCTCCACGTCGTCTGGAATGAACGCTTCGCGAAGCGGCTGTACGAGGGTCGTCCAGCCTTCATTGTCGGTGGGATACTCGCGCGCGAGTCGTGCCGCCACCGCCGACAGCTCGTCGCGCGCCTGGTCGATCGTCGTTCCGTCCTTCAGCCGCGCGAACGTGAAGAGGTTTCGTTGTGCCCTCGGCGTGTCGTGCGCGAACGCCGCGAGCGGGGTGTAGAGCTTCTGGTTCTCTGGAAACTCGAAGTTCGGCGGCATGACGCCGACGACCGTGTGGGGACGGGCGTTGATCAGGACGCGGCGTCCGATGACGGAGGCATCACCCTTGTAGCGCCGCTGGAAGATCTCGTCGCCGAGAATGACGACCGGCTCCGCGTTGGGCCGATCGTCCTCCGTCGAGAAGTGACGGCCGTGTGCAACCGGCTGGCCGAGCAGCTGAAACAGGTCCCACGAGACCGATGCGCCCGAGTACCGATCCGGCTCGCCGCCTGTGTCTGCAAGAACGAGGCTCCGATACTGCACGGCGGCGATCGTCGCGAAGGACGTCGCCCGTTCCTTCCAGTCGACGAGATTCTTGTATGACAGGCCGCGCTCGGTGATCCCGCCGCGCCTGAACAGCTCGGAGACGACGACAAGCCGATCGGGGTCCTTGTAGGGGAATGACTGGATGAGGACGCCGTCCACGACGGCGTAGATCATCGTGTTCACGCCGATGCCGAGCGCCAGGCAGACGACCGCGATGGTCGTGAAGACGGGTGTCCGAAGGAGCGTACGGAGGGCGTAGCGCAGGTCCTGCGGCATCCGGGTTCTTAGACGTATTGGGATACGGCTCGGTTCATGTAGTACTCTCACGGGTCCGGCAACCGACAAGGGGGACCACCGTGAAGCCTGCTGTGCAATTCCTTTCGATCCTGCTGTTTGCTACGAGCGCGAGGGCTCAGTCCGCACCGCCGGCACAAGCCACCGCCCCTGCCCGTGCACCTGGGGAGCAGATGGCGCTGTCGCTCGAGGATGCGCTGACGATCGCCGAAGGGAAGAGCGAACTGATTGCCATCGCGAACGCTGGCGTGCGCCGGGCCGAAGGCGAGCAGCGGCGGGCCCGAAGCGAGCGTTACCCACAGCTGACGGCGGCCGCCTCCTACGACCGCACGCTCGCCTCAGAGTTCGACGATCTGTTCCAGAACGTCGGCGGCGACGGCGAGACGGATGAGGGCTTCGAGGATCTGCCGTTCGGCCAGAAGAACATCTGGCGCCTCAACCTGTCGTTCTCTCAGGCCCTCTACGCGGGCGGTCGCATTGTCGCGCAGGAACGGGCGGCAGCCGCGGGACGATCGACGGCGGAGATCGCGCTCGCATCGGCGCGCGCGCAGCTCGGCCTCGACGTGATCCGCGCCTACTACGACGCCGCGCTCAGCGATCGGCTGCTCGTGATCGCCGAGGCGACGTACAAACAGGCCGACGCCGCTTTGCAGCAGACGACGCTGGCGTTCCAGGCGGGCACGCAGCCCGAGTTCGATCAGCTGCGGGCCCAGGTCGACCGCGACAACCAGCGGCCGGTCGTCATCCGGCGCCGATCGGACCGTGATCTCGCTTATTTGCGGCTGAAGCAGCTTCTCGAAGTGCCGTCATCCACGCAGCTGCAGCTCACAGCCGTGCTCGAGGGCCTGACGCTTCCGGCGCCCGAGCGGTTCGCCGCCGCCATCGCCAGGGCCGACGAGGCTGCGGCGCAGGACCGTCCCGAAACGATCGTCAGGGCGCCCGTCCGCGAGGCCGAGGATCTCGTGCGCGTCAGAGACGCCGGCGTGAACATCGCGCGCGCGGCGCGGCTGCCGAGCGTGACCGTGAACTCGGGCTACGGAAACGTCGTCTATCCTGGCACCTTCTTTCCCGCCGGCACGGACCTGCGGACCAACTGGACGGTCGGCGTGTTGGCGCAGATGCCGATCCTGACGGGCGGCCGCATCCGCGCGGAGGAGGCGATCGCACGAGCCGACCGGGAGCAGGCCGAACTGCGGCTCAAGCAGGCGCGCGAGCTGACCGAGCTGGACACGCGTGCCGCCTATGAAGAGCTGCGGGCCGCCAGGGCGACGTGGGAAGCGAGCTCCGGAACCGTCACACAGGCGGCTCGCGCCTATCAGATCGCGGAGGTGCGCTACCAGCAGGGGATCTCGACTCAGCTCGAGCTGAGCGACTCGCGACTGCTGCTGGAACAGGCGGAAGCGAACCGTGCGGTGGCTGCCCGCGACCTGCAGGTGGCGCGGGCGCGCGTCGCGCTGCTGCCGGATCTGCCGCTGGCGCCGGCCGGCGGCGTGCCAGTGATCGTTGCTCCTCCGGCCGCGCCGGCGCCGCCGCGTCAGCAGGTGCCGCTCCAGCGCAACGCCATCGCCTCGGCCGGGGCTACGCCCTGAGCGGCCGCCCGTCGCGCAGCCAGCAGCGGGCCTCCTGCCAGGCCGGGCAGAGCTCGGACATGAGCCGCCAGAAGCGGCGGGAGTGGTTCGGCACCCGCAGGTGGGCAAGTTCGTGCAGGAGAACGTAATCGCGCACGTGGTCCGGCATCAGCACGAGACGCCAGTTGAGGGAAATGCTCCCGTTCGGCGAGCAGGATCCCCAGCGGCTGCGTTGATCGCGGATCGTGATTCGGCCGACCGTGAACCCGTGCCGCACCGCCAGCTGCCGCAGCCGCGCCGGCAGCTCCCGCTCCGCGCGGCGCCTCAGACCCGCTCGATCGGCTGCCGCCATCGGAGGTTGGGTCATCCGCAGGAGCCGCGCCCGCTCGCGCTCGATCCAGGCGCGCTCGGCGCGCGCGAACCTGCGCGCCGCGCCGAGCGAACCCCAGCGCGGCAGCGTCAGACGCAAACTCCCATCGTCATTCACCCGGAGAACGTAGCGGCGGGCCCTTGCGTCGCGCACGAGATGCACGACGAGTGTCCTCGGTCCTATCCGGAGCGACTGCGACGCCCCGACGGCCGACGGCCGGCCGAAGGGAAGGGACGCTTGATTGAGGATTGCTGATTATAATCGATCGTTCCCCGCCGCCGAACACGCGGAACACGCGGAGACCTTCCCATGCGCATGCATCTCTTGGCCGTCGTCTGCGCGGCCCTGTCGGCCGGTTGCCTGTCGTCCACGTCGGTCATTCACGTACGCGCCGACGGCACCGGCACGGTGACGAACACGATCCTGTTGAAGGACTCGACCCTGCAGCTGCTCAACAGCTTTCAGGCGTCGAACTCGACGTCGGCCGACGGTAAAAAGGACCCCGCAGGTGGCCCGAAGGAATTCTTCAGCGAGGAAAAAATGCGGGAGGTGGCGCCACGGCTCGGCGAAGGCGTCACGTTCCAGTCCATGCAGCCGCTGAAGCAGGAAGGCTGGGAGGGGGCGACGGTCACATACGCGTTCACGGACATTTCAAAGGTCCGTTTCAACATGCGGTCGCAGGGAACGACCGACATGGGCGGGTCGAAGCCGGAGCTCCTGACGTTCCGGTTCGCGCGCGCGGCCGCCGGCCCGGCGAACCTGACCATCGTCATGCCGGAAGAGGCGCTGAAGAGAGCGATGAGCGGAGAGGCGGCGAAAAAGCCGCCGGCAGATCAGGAAGCGCTCGGCAAGGCGATGCTCGAGCAGTTCAAGTCGATGTTCGAGGGCATGAAGGCCTCGGTCGTCGTCGAAGTCGCCGGCCCGATCGTGAAGACGAACGCAGACCACGTGGCCGGATCGACCGTCACGCTCCTCGCAATCGACTTCAACGAGCTCATGAAGACGAGCGGCAACCTCGAGACGTTTGCCGGGCTCGCGGATGGATCGGTGTCGCTCGCCGACGCACGCGCGAAGCTGAAGGACGTCAAGGGGCTGGTGCTGACGCTGCAGCCGGAGGTGAACGTCGCGTTCGGAAAGTAAGAACTTAGAATTTAGAATTCAGAATACAGAATACAGAGCCACTCGACCCTTCCGCATTCTGTATTCTGCATTCTGTATTCTGTATTCTGATTATTCCGCCCTCAACGCCACCACGGGATCGACCCGCGCGGCTTTCCGCGCCGGCAGCCAGCTCGCGACGAGCGCGACGACGAAGAGGACGGCCGCGACCGAGGCGAACGTGGCCGGGTCGGTCGGCTTCAGGTCGAACAGCATCTTCTCGAGCGCGGACGACAGCGCGAGCGCCGCCACGAGACCGATCGCCAGCCCTCCGACCGCCAGCACCATCGCCTGGCCAACCACGAGCCGTCGAAGCGCCCCGCGGCCCGCCCCGAGCGCGATGCGGATTCCAAGCTCCCGCGTTCTCTGGGCCACTGAATAGGACATCACACCGAAGATGCCGACCGCCGCCAGGAGCAGCGCAACGCCGGCGAAGATGGCAACCAGCAACATATAGAACCGGGGGCGGGATACCGATTCGGCGACGACGCTCTCGAGCGTGTCGATTCTCGCGATCGGGAGATCGGCGTCGAGCCGCCGGACTTCACTGCGCACCGCGCCGCTCAGCGTGGACGGCGGCACGTCGGCCCGGACGACAATCTCCATCGAGTTGTTGGCCACCTGCGCATGCGGAACGTAGATGTCGGGGTCGGCTTCGACGTCGAGCCCAATCTGCCGGACGTTGCCGACAATCCCGATGACCTCGCCGCCGACGTTGGGCTTGTCCTTGCCTCTCCCC
>DATAFJ010000184.1:0-1916 GCA_036257535.1 Vicinamibacterales bacterium
GTGGAAGAGCTCCGCGTTCTGCGCGGGCGAACAGGTCACGGCTTCGCCGCTCCCCGTGACGACATCCAGCTCGAGGACGTGATCGACCTGCGCGCCTGACGTGCAGCTGGTGTCGCCGGTCCCGCCAACGCTCAGTGTTCCGCCGACCGACAGCATCAATGCGTCCGGCATGACCGGAGGGATCAGACGACGCTCGAGGCTGGCCGTGGCAACGGCGCCCCAAAGTGCGCCGGCCTGAACGTCGAGTCGGTCGCTGCCCTGCCATGTGACGGCATTCAACCTCGTGGAGTCGATGACGATGCCGCCCTCGACCTGGGCCTGACCGTAGACAGAGTGCCCCTGACCACGCATTGCGATCCTGAGCCGGTGTTGATTCGCGTACTTGACGATGCGGGAGATGTCGTCGACCGAGGCCGCCCTCAAGACGGCGCGGGGCGTGTGGTGAACGTGGTGTCCCCAGTCGTCAGAGGCGGCACGAGTGGCCGCACCGGCGGAAATCAGCTCCCCGTCAAGCGTCGGCGGGCGAACGAGCGACGCGGACTGCCGCAATGAGAAGGCGGACGCCGCGAGCCGGAGGAATGCGCGCCGCGACTGCTGAAGCCGCACAGGCGATCGCGGCCTAGGCCTCGTAGACCCAGCGGCCTCCGGCCATTGTTCGTTCGATCGGAATGTCGAGAAGCGTAGACGGATCGGCGGTCAGCGGATCGCGGCCGAGCACGACGAGGTCGGCGAGCTTCCCCGGTTCGAGCGATCCCTTGCGCCCTTCCTCGAACGAGGCGTATGCGCCGTGCATCGTCCCCACCCGCAGGGCTTCTTCGACACTGATGCGCTGCGGCGCGCCCCAGACGTTCCCGCGCATGTCGGTGCGCGTGACGCTCGACTGAAGCGCCATCATCGGCTCGAACGGCCCTGGCGGGTAGTCGGAGGTCTGAGTGACTTTGAGCCCGGCGTCGAGAAACGTCCGGACCGCGAACATCCGGTTGAGACGGTCGGCGCCGTACTCCCTCATCTTCTCGCCGTGAAAGTACACGTACGTCGAGAACGGATTCGGGATTACGCCGAGTGCCCGCAGGCGCTCGATCAGGGGCGGAGTGACAACCGTGCAGTGCTCGATGCGGAACCGCGGATCCTGGCGCGGCGCTTCACGCTGGAGTCGCTCATACACGCGGAGCACGATGTCGATGGCAACGTCGCCGTTCGCATGTATCCCGAGCTGCCAGCCCGCTTTGTGGGCCGCGATGGCGCGCTCGTATAGCGCCGGCTCCTCCATCACGAGAATCCCGAAGTCCTTGGGGCGGTCGACGTACGGCTCGGACAGCCGCGCAGTGCGCTCCGAGATCGACCCGTCGCACGTCATCTTCATCGCGCCGACGCGGACCCAGTCGTCTCCCTGTCCGGTTCGTACGCCCTGAGCGATCAGGTCCGGAACGTGCCAGTGCCCGATCAGGCAATAGACGCGGACTGACAACTCACCGGCGTCGCGAGCATCGCGATAAGCGCGAAGATCGCCCGGCGTGCCGTACGCGTCGTGCACGGACGTGATGCCCGCTCGGGACAGGCGCTCCGAAATCAGCCGCACACCGGCGCGGTAGTCCTCGCGCGTGAGCTTCGCGTCGATGAGGCGCTCGACGGCTTCGGTCGCCGTCTCGGCCAGCCGTCCGGTCGGCCGTCCATCGGCGCCCCGGTCGATCCGGCCGCCTTTCGGATCGGCAGTTCGCTCGTCGATGCCGGCGCGCTGAAACGCGCGCGAGTTGACGTATGCCGTGTGTCCCCCTCGATGCTCGATCCTGACCGGATGATCCGGGGCCGCGGCATCGAGGTCGGCACGTGTCAGCGCACGGCCTTCGCGCGTCTTCGTGTCGTCGTACTTGAAGCCCAGCACCCAGCCGTCCTTCGGCGTCTCCGCGGCCCGCTTG
>DATAFJ010000191.1:0-10431 GCA_036257535.1 Vicinamibacterales bacterium
CGGGACGAACGCTCAGACCGGAGGAGGATGCGCCGGGGGCAGCTTGTGCGATGGTGCTGAGCTACAAGTTGTGGACCTCGCACTTCCAGCGCGACCGCGCGGCGGTCACGCAGTCGGTCAACGTTGACGGACGCCCCTGCACGATCGTCGGCGTGCTCGATCCCTCGATTGAGTTCGGAAACCTCTCACTCACCGACGTCTGGATGCCCATCTCGACCGACCCCGCCGGCGTGCGGCGCGATGATCGCCGCTACGGCATCATCGGACGGCTGAAGCCGGGCGTGTCGATCGAGCAGGCAGACGGAGAAATCCACAGCATCGTCGATCGGCTCGCGCGCGAGTTTCCAGCCAACGCGGGCTGGAGCGCGCGTGTCGCGCCGACGCGGGAGGCGATCGCCGGCAGCGATACATGGGTCATCCTGGCGCTCCTGTCGCTCGTCGTCGGATTCGTCCTGCTCATCGCGTGTGCGAACGTCACGAACCTTGCGCTTGCGCGCGTGGCGGGGCGCCGCCGCGAGCTGGCGGTCCGCACGGCCCTCGGAGCGTCCCGCTGGCGTACGCTGCGGCTGCTGGTCATCGAAGGGCTGGTGCTCGGCCTCGCGGGCGGCGCGTTGGGGCTCGCGATCGCAGAGGGGGGGCTCCGGCTGATTCGCGCGGCCGCCTACGAACCGTTCTTCGACCTCGTCAGGATCGATCGAACCGTGTTGTTCTTTGCGATGGGGGTATCGATCCTCTGTCCGGTTCTTTTCAGTCTGTTGCCCGCCTTGCTCGCTTCGGACAACCAGGTCAGCGAAGCGCTCAAGGAAGGGGGACGGACGTCGGGGGCGGTGCGGGCGCGGCGGAGCCGTCACGCACTGGTGGTCGCGCAGGTAGCGCTCGCGATGACGCTGCTCGTGGTGGCCTCCCTGGTAGTTCGGTCGATGATCGCGATCAGCCGCGCCAATCTCGGCTTCGATCCACATCCGCTGCTGACGGCGCAGATTGTGGTGCCCGATTGGAAGCACAAAGACGATGCCGCCGCGGCGCAGCTTCAGGACGATGTGCTCGCGAGGCTGCGCAGGTTGCCGGGCGTCGAAGCGGCGGCCGCTGCCAGCGCGCTCCCCGCGCTCGCCCAGGGTACCCGGATCACGTTTGTCGTCAGCGGGCGCCCGCCGGCGACTGACGCCGAGCGGCCCTGGGCGCGGTGGGTCGTCATCAGCGACGATTTCTTCCGCACCACGGGCATTTCGCTCCTCGCAGGCCGGGCATTCACGGATGGCGATCGCGCCGACACGGAGGCCGTCGCGGTGGTGAACGTCGCGGCCGCGCAGAAATACTTTGGCTCCACCAGTGCCGCGCTGGACGCCCGGCTCTCGACGGCGGCGCCCGGCGAAGCGCCCCAATGGATTCGCGTGATCGGAATAGCCGGGGATACATCGAATCCGGACATCGAGTTGCCTCCCGATCCGCAGCTGTATGTGCCGTTGCTGCAGCGCCCCTCGCGGACGACCGCGCTCCTCGTGCGCGCCGGGCGCCCTGCTGACGTCGCCTCCGCCGTACGCGGCGCCGTCCGCGAGACGGACAGCGAGCTGCCGATCTTCCAGCTCAGGACGTTCGACGAGGCGCTCGATGACGAGCTGTCGAGCAGTCGCATTCTCGCGGGCATGTTTACGGCGTTCGGACTGCTCGCGCTCGTCCTCGCCTCGACGGGCCTGTACGGCGTCATCTCGTACACCGTCGGCCAGCGCACGCAGGAAATCGGCGTCCGCATGGCGCTTGGCGCGGTTCCTGGCGATATCCGGCGTCTCGTCGTGTCGCACGGCATGCGGCTCGTCGCTATTGGTGGCGTTGTCGGCCTCGCCGGCGCGTTCCTCGTCTCCCGGACGATGCGAAGCGTGCTGTACGGCGTGACGGCGTCCGACCCGGCGACCTACGCGGGCGTCGTCGTCACCGTTCTTGCCTCGGCGGCGCTCGCGATGTGGGTGCCGACACGCCGGGCGACGCGGCTCGATCCAGTCCGCAGCCTGCGAGCGGACTAAGGTCAGTTCCGGCTATTTCCGGACACTACAGCTGGGGCGGTTTCCGTGTAGACTCCGCCCCATGGCACACGCTCCCAAGACCGCAACCGCGACCGCTCCCCCCGCGCGTGGTGGCTTCAAGCCGTATGTCTCCGCGACGCAGAGCCCGGCCGAGTTCACGGCAAAGGCGATCGTGCTCGGCGTGGTCTTCGGCCTGATTTTCGGCGCTTCGACTGTTTACCTGGGTCTCCGAGCCGGACTGACGGTGAGCGCGTCGATTCCGATCGCCGTCCTCGCGATCTCGGTGCTCAAGCGGCTCGGCGGCTCGACGATCCTCGAGAACAACATCGTCCAGACGATCGGCTCGGCCGGAGAGTCGCTGGCGGCGGGCGTCGTCTTCACGATCCCTGCGTTGATCTTTCTCGTGCCCAACGGTCCGGCGTACTTCAATTACTTTCAGATAACCGTGCTCGCGATCGCCGGCGGCATTCTCGGCGTGCTGATGATGGTGCCGCTCCGGCGCGCCCTGATCGTCAAAGAGCACGGCGTCCTGCCATATCCCGAAGGAACCGCGTGCGCGGACGTGCTGATCGCCGGCGAGCGCGGCGGCGCGCTGGCCAAGACGGTGTTCATGGGCCTCGCGGTCGGTGCCGTCTGGAAATCCGTGTCCTGGATCATCCAGATCTTCCGGACCGCGATCGGCTACACGTTTCCACGAAACAGCTTCTTTCCGAACGCCACGATCAACCTGGATCTTTCGCCTGAGTACATGGGCGTCGGCTACGTGATCGGGCCGCGGATCGCCGGGGTGATGTTCGCAGGCGGCGTACTGTCGTGGCTGGTGCTGCTGCCGCTGCTGTCGTACCTCGGGAATTACATGACCGTGCCGCTCCCGCCGGTTCCGGCGAGCGGACTGCAGATCAAGGAGATGAGCGCCGGCCAGCTGTGGAGCGCCTACATCCGATACACCGGCGCAGGCGCCGTGCTCGCCGCGGGATTGATCACGCTCGCCCGGACGATTCCAACCATCGTTTCGTCGTTCCGGGAGAGCGTGAAAGATTTCGGCGCCGGCGGCGCCGCCGCTCGCGCCAGAACCGAGCGCGACATGCCGCTCTCGGTCGTGCTCGTCGGCTCGCTCCTGCTTGCCATCTTCCTCATCGTCGCGCCCGGCACACCAACGCAGGGGAACGTGCTGGCAGCTATCCTGATCGTTCTCTTCGGATTCTTTTTCGTCACCGTCTCGTCGCGCATCACGGGCCTCATCGGCAACTCATCGAACCCCATCTCGGGCATGACGATCGCGACGCTGATCCTCACCTGCACGATCTTCGTGGCCGTCGGATGGGTCGGCGACCCATACGCGCCGATCGCACTCGGCGTCGGCGCCGTCGTGTGCATCGCCGCCGCGATCGCCGGCGCGACGTCACAGGATCTCAAGACCGGCTTCATCGTCGGCGCAACGCCCTTCTACCAGCAGATCGGTCTCGTCATCGGCGTGGTCACGGCGGCGTTCGTCATTGGACTCACGACGCTCTACCTGCACCGCGTCATGGTGATCGGCTCGGACGCGCTCGCCGCGCCTCAGGCCACGCTGATGTCGACGATCATCCGCGGCCTGCTCAGTCAGAACCTGCCCTGGGGGCTCGTGCTCGTCGGCGTGTTCATCTCAGTCACCCTCGAGCTGTGCGGCATTCGCTCGTTATCGTTTGCCGTCGGCTCGTACCTGCCGATTGCCACGACCGCACCGATCTTCGCCGGCGGCGTCGTGCGGTGGTGGGTCGAGCGGAAGACGGGACAGAAGGACGAGTCGGAGATCAGCAGCGGAACGCTCTTCAGCTCCGGCCTCATCGCGGGAGGGTCGCTCGCCGGTATCCTCTACGCCGCCCTCTTCGGCCGCAACATCATCGAGGCGGCAGACGATGCCGCAACGACGGGAGTGATCCCTTTCCTCCATGAGGGCACCGTGGGCATGGTCGCCGGGGGTCTGCTCTTTGCCGCATTGGCGTTCGTCCTGGCCCGATTCGCCCGTCGTAAACTGTAGTAGATGACTCGCGTCGCGCTGGCCGCCGCGCTGCTGGCCGTCCTGTCGCCAGCGGACGGGGCGACGTCTGCCGTCTCACGCCGCCAGCCGATGACGCGGCTGGCGACCACGGTCGAGGCGCTGCTCACCTATCCAATCTTCTTTCACGGCCGCGACGTCGTCCTGCAGGTGACTGTAGAAAAGCAGGACGGCCGAATGTCGCTCGTGAGTCCGGGCGGCGAGCGCCGGGTGCACGGGCTCGCACGAGGCACACAGCCCGACGACGGGCCGGCGGAGGTGCGCGGCGAGTTCTGGGATCTCGGGCGCCTCCAGCCTGAAGATCCCCGGCTCACGGGGTTCGACGTGGAGACGCTCCTCGAGCGTGTGAACGGCGGGAGGTGGCCCGGCCAGAATCAGATCTTTGTTGTGGCCGTCGAGCTCGCCGGGCCTCCCGCGCCGCTGCCGTCGGCTCAGGCGGCGACGGTTCGAGCGATCGCGTTGAACCCCGAGAAGTTCGAGGGACAAAAGGTCACCGTGACCGGGCGCTTTCGCGGCGTCAACCTGTATGGCGATCAGCCGCAGTCGCCGTCGAGGAGCCGGTACGATTTCGTGCTGCAGTCGGCCGACGCCGCGATCTGGGTGACCGGACTGCAACCGAAGGGAAAGAACTTCTCGCTCGATCGAAACGCACGGGTGGACACGGGGCGGTGGCTGGAGATCACCGGAACCGTGGGCCGCAGCGCCGGGTTGGTGTGGATCGACGGGGAGAAGCTCGCGTTGAGCACGGCGCCCGAGCCGGCCGCCGTTGTCGAAGTCGAGGTTCCGAAAATCGGCCCAGCGCCGGAGGTCTCGTTCAGCCTGCCCACTGCGGACGACACCGACGTCGAGACGTCGATGCTGGTCCGCATCCAGTTCACTCGCGACATGGACGCCGCGACGCTGCGCGACAAGGTCCGCGTCCGCTATGCGACGCCGCCCGCCCAGGGCAGCCCCGAATCGCCGCCGTCGTTCACGACTGCCTACCGGGAAGGTACCAAGGTGCTCGAGATCAAATTCGCCGGGCCGCTCGATCGCTTCCGGGTCGTTGAGGTCGAGCTCCTTGAAGGCATCGCCGCCTTCGACGGCGCGAAGCTCGCCACACCCTGGACGCTGCGCTTCACGACCGGCGCGAAATAGACGGCGTAGGCCCGGCCTTCAGGCCGGGCGCGCACGAACGCCGCAGTTATGCGTTCGCCGTGGCTCTCGCCATCCGGTTTCGAAACAGCTTCCAGATCGCCCGGGCGAACAGGATTATCAGAAGCAGCAGCGCCGCGGTTACGCCGAGCGCGACGAGCGGGTAGTTCAGCGCGACGATTCCGAGGCCGAGGACGAACAGGTCTTCGCCAAAGCTGAGAACCCAGTTCGAAAACGGCTCGGGGCTCGTGTTCGCGACCGCGCGCGTCCCGGCCTTCGTGGCGTGCGTGCTCGCCGCGACCGCGCCGCCAAGAAGCGCGATCAGGCCCGCCACGGCAGGCGATGCCTCGCCGAACGTGGATACGGCGATCAGGGCACCGCCGATCGGCCGAATCGCCGTGTGGACCGCGTCCCACATGCTGTCGACCCACGGCACTTTGTCGGCGATGAACTCGATCACGTACATGACGAGCGCCGCGCCGATCACGACGTCGTTGTCGAAGACCTTGAATTGCGGCGGCAGCGACACCCACCCGTAACGCGACGCGAGGCCGAGGATCGCCACCGTCGCGTAGAGGTTGATGCCGGCCGAAAAGGAAAACCCGAGTGTTCTACCCAGCGTCGTCAGGAGTTCCATTTTGATGATGCCTAATGCCTAATGCCGAATGCCCAGGCCCAAGGCCCAAGGCGAGGGTATCGTCGACCCTCTTTACCGATGACCGGCATTCTTGCGAATGGCCGTTAAGGATAGGACGATGGAAATTTTCACCACGAAATCCGGATGGGAATAGCCCGCTTCTGCTTCCTCGAGGTTGGAGCCCACTCCGGTCACAGCCGCCAGGAGCTGCTCCGCAATTCGTCGTGGCGTCTCTGTCTCCTTCACCAAATAGAGGTAGAGCTTAACGATAGAGGTCGCAAACTCAAACGCACGCTCTCGAATGTCGTAGGCCGGCACGTTCTGATTTTCCGAGGGTCTCGGTCCGCAGTCACAACGCATGCCGTTGGAGATTGGGCATTAGGACTTGGGCATTACCCGCAGCCCCTTAAGCATCGTCTGAATCCGTGATCGCACCGCGTTTATTACCCCATCGCGATCGTCCATCGTCAGACCCGCCGTCTCCACCGGTTCGCCGAACCGCAGGCGGACCATGACCGGCCTGATGATCGGGCTCCCCTTCTTCATGGCTTCGCGGGCGCCGTCGATCGCGACGGGGACGACGGGCGCCTGGCCCTTGATCGCCATGATAAAGCCTCCCTTCTTGAAGGGCAGGAGATCGCCGGTCCTGCTGCGGGTGCCCTCGGGGTAGATCATGAAGGAGGCGCCCTCGCCGAGCGCGGCGGCGGCGCGGTCGATCGCCGGCAGGCTCTGCTCGCGGTTTCCGCGCTCGAGCGGAACGAACCCGGCGAGATCGAACGCACGCACGAGAATCGGCAGCTTGCGGAGCTCCGCCTTGTAGAGCACGCGCAGCCGCGGGAAGAGCGGCCGCAACGCCGCGAAGACGACCGGCGGCTCGAGGTTACTGCTGTGGTTGACGCAGTACACCGCCGATCGATGCGGCTGAATGTTCTCGGCTCCCTCGACGGTGTAACGAATGCCCGAGAGCGCGAGACCGAGCCTCACGCCTGCATAGCCAACGCGGTACAGAACGGCCGGCGAACGAAAAATGAGCGCAACCAGAATCGCGGGCGGGCCGGCGAGGAGAACGTAGAGCGAGACAGAGACGTAGGCCGCGATCGATCGAATGGCAGCGATGAACATCGCGCGACGAAAAAAAGCCCGGCGGGATTCTATCCCGCCGGGCGAACCTTCTCGAACCTCTTCGAACCCTCTAGGACGCCTTGGCCGTGCGCCGCGTCGTCACGCGCGTCGTCGGCTTCGCGGCGCGGGCCTTCGCGACCGCGCGCGCCTTCATCGCGAAGCAGCGCTCCAGCGCGCGGTCGACTTTCTCTTCGATCGACGCCTGCGGTTCGCGCGACACCTCAGAGATTTCTGAGATGACGAGAAACTTCGCGCGATCGAGCATACGCTTCTCGCGGAACGAGAGATTCTTCGAACGCGCGAGGAACGTCAGGCTCTTGAGGACGTCCACGACGTCGTAAATCGATCCCGTGCGCATCTTGTCCGAGTTGTCCTTGAAGCGGCCCTTCCAGTTCTGATGGTTGTCGATCTTTCCGTCGCCGAGCAGAGTAAACAGCCGGATGACCTCGGCATCACCAATGGCACGCCGCAGCCCGACGCCGTCGACGTTGTTCACCGGCACGAGCACCGTCGTATCGCTCGCCACCATCCGCAGGTGATAGAACCCGCAGGTCGTGCCGAGGATGGTTTTCGTTTCGATGCTCTCGACGACACCGAGGCCGTGATTCGGGTAAATGACCTTGTCTCCGACCTGGAATGTCACAAATCCCCCACTGAAAGGAGTGCGTAGGTTGGGAGTGCGCCCGACAAGCAGTCCAATCAGTATACCGCGGCGGCGACAGGCGATCAACCGAAAAGGCCGGTTTTCCGGGGTGTTTTGCACTCTTCCGCAAGTGCCGCGGACGGCCCCGGGGCGGCGCGCGGCGGCGTCAGACGTCCGCGTTAACCAGCCTGAGATGAACGGGTTGGATGGCGATCAGCTCCGGTAGCGAGCCATCGCCAGCTCGACAATCTCGCCGACAAGCTCACTGTAGGTCCGCCCGGCTTTCCGTGCGGCCATGGCGAATTCGGACTTCGACGCCAGCCACGGATTGGGGTTGACCTCGATGAGCGCGACCCGCCCGTCAGGCTGGAGCCGCATGTCAACGCGGCCGTAGTCGCGCAGCTCGAGCGCCTGATACGCGGCCACGGCGGTCTGCTGGAGGCTGGCGAGGGTCTCTTCCGGTAAGTCCTCAGGAAATATAGACTTAGTGTCGCGATACGCCCTGGTCCCCTTCCCCCACTTGACCTCCGCGCCGGCAATCCGCGGCCTGCCTTCGGGCAGCTTCGACAGGTCGAGCTCAACGACGGGAAGCGCCGTGGGCGATTCGTTGCCAATGACGCCCACGTACATCTCCCGCCCGTCGACGTACTCCTCGATCATCACGGGCGAATCGAAGTTCTGGTGCAGCCAGTCGATGCGCTCCATCAGCTCGCGAATGGAGCTGACAACGGCGTTGAACTCGATGCCGATCGATCCATCTTCCCGGGCGGGCTTCACGATGACCGGAAACTCGAGGTGATGAGAAAAATCGAGGCGGCCACGAAACACTTTCGCGAACACGGGCGTATGAATGCCGTGAAAGGCGAAGATCTTCTTTGCCACGGCCTTGTCCTGCGCGAGCATCAGGCCGTGGACGCCTGCGCCGGTGTACGGACGATTCAACAGCTCGAGATAACCGGCGATGCAGACGTCGGCGGAGTCGTTGCCGCCGAAGGACTCGGAGAGATTGAAGACGAGATCGCAATCGATGCGCGAGAGCGCGTGCAGGCTCTTCACGCTTCCATCTAGACAGTGCAGCTGAGGCTCGTGCCCGAGTTTTTCCAGCGCCTCCGCGACTTCATCCTCGACCTCCTTCTTGTCGAGCGAACGCGTCAGCGGCGCTTTCGTATTCGTCGCCGTCCCCTCTTCGTCCGGTTCGTCCCACCGGTCGTAAAGGACGACGACCTTTAATTTGCCCACTGTTGTCGGCGATTATAAGGGTTCATGGTTCAGCGTTCAAAGTTCAGGGTGCCGTTCGGGGTTCTGGTTCTGGGTTCGGTTCTATGTTCGATTGGGATCGCGCCGAACAATCGCGCGGCCGGCGAATGGCGCGCGTACGGTGCCGACCTCGCGAACACGAAATATTCGCCGCTCGATCAGATCTCGCCAGACAACGTCGGGACGCTCCGCGTCGCGTGGCGCTGGCGGTCCATCGATCAGGACGTGCTCGGCGCGCGATCCGACCTCCATACGTTTCTGAACGAGGGGACGCCGGTGATGGCCGGCGGCCGGCTGTACACCGTCACGTCGCTCAGCCAGGTCGCGGCAATCGATCCAGCGACCGGCCGTACGATCTGGTCCTACGATCCGAAGTCGTACGAAGCCGGACAGCCGGTGAACCTCGGATTCGTCAACCGCGGGCTCGCCTACTGGCGTGACGGGGAGGTCGAGCGGCTGTTCTTCGGCACAGGCGACGGACACCTCATCGCGCTCGACGCGCGGTCCGGACGACCCGTGCCTGCGTTCGGCAACGGCGGCCGCATCGACCTGACGCAGGGGCTCCGACGCCCGGTCGACCGCGCCACGTACTCGGTGACGTCACCGCCCATCGTCACGCGCGGCGTCGTCGTTGTCGGATCGTCGGTACTCGATCCGGTGATGCGCCAGACCGGCGCGCCTGGCGACGTCCGCGGCTTCGACGCCCTCACCGGACGGTTGCGCTGGACCTTCCACACGATCCCCGAGCGGGGAGAAGCGGGCAGTGAGACCTGGGAAAGCGACTCCGCCGCGCGGACGGGCAACGCGAACGTGTGGACGATCATGAGCGCGGACGAAACGCTCGGGTACGTCTACCTGCCCGTAAGCACGCCGACGTCGGACTTCTACGGCGGCCAGCGGCCCGGCGCGAATCTCTACGCGGACAGCCTCGTCGCGATTGATGCAGAAACCGGCAAGCGCGTGTGGCACTACCAGACGACGCATCACGGCGTGTGGGACTACGACCCGCCCGCCGCTCCAGTACTGGCAGACGTGACGATCGGCGGACGCGTGCGGAAGGTGGTGGCACAGGTCACGAAGCAGGGGTTCTGCTTTGTCTTCGATCGCACCTCCGGCGAGCCGATCTGGCCGATCGACGAGCGGCCGGTACCGGCGTCGACGCTAGAGGGCGAGCGCACGTGGCCGACGCAGCCGTTTCCAACTCGTCCGGCCCCGTTCGATCGACAGGGGATCACCGAAGACGACCTGATCGATTTCACGCCGGCGCTGCGTGCCGAGGCCAGGGCGATCCTGAGCAAACATCACCATGGGCCGCTGTACACACCGCCCGTCGAGGGGACGACGATCATGGTGCCCGGCTGGATTGGCGGCGCGAGCTGGGCGGGCGCCGGATTCGACCCGGACACCGGACTGCTCTACGTCCCTTCGATCACGGCGCCGTTCATCGTCACGCTCTCGAGGCCGGATCCGGCGAAATCGGACCTGAAGTTCACGGCGCGGCCACCGGCGTATGCGGACGGTCCTCGCGGCTTGCCGCTGACGAAACCGCCCTACGGGCGCGTGACGGCGATCGATCTCACGT